>JALCBR010000145.1 GCA_028066245.1 Pirellulales bacterium
TACATCGAGTCTCAGGATCAGGAAAAGCCTGACGACCACTTTCGCGTTGACGGAATCGAATGACAGTCGGGCTTTAGCCGACCTCGGTCGAACCCACCGCCTTCAGGCGGTGCGTCGTTCAGTGCCTTCTTTCAGCCGCTGCAGCGCTGCAAGATTGTCCTTCGGCCGATCATTGCTCACGGTTTTCTCCAGTGATAGAGTCATCGCTGTGACATACGGACGGCATCCTAGCTCATTGCTGTACAGGAAATCCAGGTCTTCTAGCAGATGTCGCTTGCGATTGGTGCTCCGGAACACAAATGCTTCAATCGAGGGTAGAGCCCATTAGCGAGGTTACGTTGGCAAGTGGCGATGGGTCTTGCGCAAGTGCAACAGTCCCAAATCTCGAACTGAGCGACTCTTACGCACCACCAAAAAGCTCCTCCTTCGCAACTTGCGAAATCTGCACGACCGCCGGGTGTTTGAGGCGCCGTTCGACTGAGATGGCATAGAAGCGCTCTGTTACCGTGGCAATCTCACCGATTGGTTTCACGCGATATTGTTTGGCGATCTCGGCCTTGATGACCGTCGGTGCTGCAAAGAGCCCTTCGCCGTGCTGGCCGAAAACTTTCAGGACGGCACTATCTTCGAATTCATGTACCACGGAAGGGCGTAAACCTTCGTTATCAAACCAGTGTTCAAGAGCTCGGCGCAGCGAAGTGTTTTGCGTTGGCAGAAGCATCGGAGCGCCGCTAAGCGAGCTAGGGAACTTGCGGCGATACTTTTGCGCGAGTTGCGGCTCGCCAAATACTGTGACACTACTTTCGCCCAACAGGTGATTGAACGCGCGAATGTGCGTCGAAGGTGTCACTGGCGAATCGGCCAAGACAATGTCGAGGTGGTGAGATGCCAACTCCGACAGCAGGTCCTGCAGTTTCCCCTCGTAGCAAACCAGTTGCACCCGCTCCTGCAAAGAGATCACCGGCTTCAAGAGTCGGTAGACGACGAGCTTAGGGAGAACATCGGGAACACCCACCGTGAGCTTCAGCGCTGAATGACCAGGTGCGCCTTGGATTGCTTCTGTCAGTTCGCGTCCCAACGTAAAGATCTCATCCGCATAGCGGTAAGCAAGTCGCCCAGCTTCGTTTAGAGCCAAGGATCGACCAACTCTATCGAACAAGGGTATTCCCATGGATTGCTCTAGCTTCTGAATCTGGCTGCTCAACGTGGGTTGAGCCAAGTGCAGTCGCTGGGCCGCCTTGGAGATGCTCCCCTCTTTCGCGACCATCCAGAAGTACAACAGGTGATGATAGTTCAGCCAATCCATGCGGTCTCCTTATTGATATTCTCAATGATACCAGGCGAGATTTTCTAGTTGTCTAATCGAACGAGCCTGCCGTATCTATTTCATAGACCACTCGTGTGTTAAGTTGCGGAGACTCCCGAAAATGAAGGTTCACTTCATCGACCGAGATATGCTGCTGACAGACTCCTTGAGGGAACTTGCTGATCGGCGTTTGCTTTTTGCGCTTAGCCGGTTTGGCGCGCGGGTTCTCCAAGTTTCCATGAGTATGGAAGTAACTCCAGATAGTGGAACAGGGTTCGGCCTTGCCTGTCGGGTCCACATCCAACTGCGCAGCGCAGAGCCAATTGTCGCTCACGACGAAGGTGCAGATTTGGAGCACTCCATCAGTATTGCCGCGGAAAAAGCTGGCCGAGCCGTCTCACGGTCGATTCGCCGCTTGTTAGATCATTCGAGTGGTTATCACGCGAAGCCGAACTACTGATGTTCAAGAACCACAAAAGGCCTTTCCCCTCCGGAGGCTTCGTTGAAGATTGGATTCATAGTTTATTTCTATACACCTGTTCGCATAAATCAATCATCTCAATAGGTGGCTCCGCCGTATAGTACTGCAGGGCTGGTCACGCACTCGTTGTTTCCAAAAACGAAGATAACCAATGACTCATTCCGAGAATCCAAGAGCTCACGCGGACGATTCCCAGCGGGCCTTGAATGTCCTCGAGCATTTCTCCCTGGCGGCAGGCTTGGGCTTCGATCGTATTCTCACGGGTCGCGCTCTTAGAGAAGCAACTCGGACAATTCCTGGCGACAATTGGTCAGCATGGTCACGCCGGTTTGTCGAAGTCGGCGAGACGATCGACATGCGTGTCCGGGCCTTTGAGGCTAAGTTGAAGGACGCATTAACATTCACCGAGCAGGGGACACCGGTCGCTACAAGCGTCGAAGTCGATGGAGCGACGTTGGAGTGGATCGTGATCCTCGGATCGAAGGCGAATCGCTACCGAATAGTTACTTTGCAACAGGGGTCATCGCAGGTCGACGATGGGCGCTGGCTAAGCGCACGTCAACTCCGCAAGAGGCTAAAACTCAGCGCGGGAGAAAGTACGAACCGATGGGTAATCGGACAGCCGGCGTTTGCTTGCCAGACACCCGTCTCTACAGCATGGGAACGGGAAAGCGATTCCTCTAGCCAGCCCGTGACGCCAGTTTCGCGCCTCTGGGCCATGATGCGCCCTGAGCGTAAAGACCTATGGGTCGTCCTAATCTTCTCGATCGTCGTCGGACTGTTGGCGCTGGCTTCGCCCGTGGCCGTTGAGGCGCTTGTAAATACCGTAGCGTTCGGTCAATTCTTGCAGCCTGTCATCGTCCTGGCTGTGTTGCTCCTGACGTTCTTGGCGTTCGCAGGGGCGATGCGTGCGCTCATTGCCTACGTTGTTGAGGTGTTGCAGAGGCGACTATTCGTCAGAGTGGTTGAAGACCTCGCTTATCGACTGCCCCGCGTGAAGCAACGGGCTCTCGATAGTGAGCATGGACCAGAGCTCGTCAATCGTTTCTTTGATGTCGTCACGGTCCAGAAATCTGTTGCGGCACTGTTGCTTGATGGTATCGCAATCGTCTTGCAAACAGTGATCGGCCTTGCCGTGCTGGCATTTTATCATCCGTTCCTGCTCGGTTTCGACATTGTACTCTTGACCTTGATCGCACTGATCGTTTTTGGATTGGGCCGCGGGGCCGTGAAGACTGCCGTCAGGGAATCCAAATCCAAATTCGCGATCGGTGGATGGCTGCAGGAACTCGCTCGTCACCCAACCGCATTCAAACTTCATGCGGGAGCACAGTTCGCAATCGAGCGCGCAGACCAACTGTCCATCGATTGGCTAGAGGCGCGGCGGATTCACTTCCGCATCATCATGCGGCAAATCTTATTCGCGCTCGGCCTTCAAGCCCTGGCGGCAACCGTCCTGCTTGGCCTGGGTGGGTGGCTCGTGATCCAAGGCGAATTGACACTTGGCCAACTCGTCGCAGCAGAGCTGATCGTGATGATCATCGTTGGATCGTTCGCCAAGCTCGGCAAACACATGGAGAACTTTTATGACTTGCTTGCATCGGTCGACAAGCTGGGACGACTGTTCGACTTGCCAACGGAAGCTCACGACAAGCTTTTTCACCTCGCCGACACAGCTCCGGCTCGACTCAACGCAATGCATGTTTCCCATAGCTATGGCAAAAAGAGCGTTCTTCGCAATCTCAATCTCTCAGTTTCGCCAGGAGAGTCATTAGCCGTTATGGGAAGGTCTGGTTCCGGCAAGTCAACGCTCATCGACTTGCTCGCAGGTTTGCGTCAGCCATCCAACGGCCGCGTCGAGATTGATGGAATGGACTTGCGTGAGTTGCGCCCAGACTCGCTAAGGGAGCACATTGGTTTCGCTCGAGGTGTGGAGATCTTTTCTGGGAGCATCGACGAGAATATCCACCTTAACCGAACGCACATCAACGCGATGGATGTTCGCCAAGCTCTCGCCGCTGTCGGCTTGCTTGATGAGGTTCTTCAACTGCCGGATGGGCTCAACACGTCACTGCAGACAAATGGGTCTCCGCTTTCTAGCTGCCAGGCGATTCGCTTGATGATTGCGCGAGCAATCGCTGGTCACCCTCGTCTCTTGCTCATTGATGGGGCTTTGGACCAGCTGGATGACAGCACTGCTGCCGACGTCATTTCAGCATTGGATCGGGAAGGTGCCCCCTGGACCACGGTCATTGCCACAAATCGCCCCGCGATTGCCGAAGCCTGCGATTCCATCCTGGAGTGCTGCGAAGACGAGGTTGAAAACGGTGTTTAGTTAAATATTAATGATCACAATGACTTTAACGGAGATCCCAGCAACTCTCCGATAACAACTCTGTGGAGCAAAACTGTGGGAATCGGAACCCAACTTGAGAAGCAAAAGAATCTCACCGCGTTAAAGCTTGTCCAATCTTCGCGAGTGCTTAGAAGACTGGCCAAGTCACTCTTGCTGCTATTGGTGCTTGCAACCATCGCAATGTTGTTCGTGCCTTGGCAACAGTCTGCGAGAGGATCGGGAAAAGTTGTCGCCTTTGTCCCGCAAGAACGTCAGCAGACCGTGACCTCTCCGGTCAAAGGTGTTGTTGTACGAGTGGCCGAAGGGCTTAAAGAAGGAAACCGCGTGGAGCGAGGCGACGTGATCATCGAGATCGAACCCTACGCCGCGAACTTGCGTGACCAACTCACGGCTCAGATTCAGGATCTCAAGATCAAGCTTACGACCGCAAACACCAAAGAAGAGGTCTATGGCCGTAACGTCGTCGACTTTGAGGCCGCGCGGAAGGCAGCTGTTGCGGCTGCGGAGGAACTGATCGCTGCAGCGAAAGCCAAGTGGGATGCTGAGAACAAGCTGGTGCCTGCCTACGAAGCCAAGGAGCTTCAGGCGCGACTTAACTTCCAACGCCAAAACAGCTTAGCTGAGCGAGGCATCAAGCCCAAAGTTGAAATCGAGAAGTTGAAGAAAGACTGGGATGTCGCCAAGTCCGAGTTGGAATCTCTGCAACTGAAGATCGAGGCTGCGAAAGAGGAGTGGGATGCAAAGCAGGACGAACGAGAACAGAAAGCACGCGAGGCCAAGACGAAAGTCGACTATGCCAGGGCAATGCAACAGGATGCGCTGAGTCAGGCTGCAACGACCCAAAAAGAGATGCGCGGATTAGAAATCAAGCTCGCAGAGTTGGATCGTATGACGATCACCGCGCCTCGCGACGGGACGATCTTTCGCATGCCGGTCTTTGAACGTGGCCAAACGCTCAAAGAGGGGGATGCGCTGTTCACGATAGTGCCCGACACGACGGAGCGAGTCGTTGAGCTTTGGGTCTCCGGAAATGATCAGCCGCTAATCCGTCAGGGTGACCATGTTCGGCTGCAATTTGAAGGGTGGCCGGCTGTCCAATTCGCGGGCTGGCCGTCCGTATCGGTGGGGACGTTTGGCGGTGAAGTCGCCTACATCGATCCGGCAGATGACGGCAATGGCAAATTTCGAATCCAAGTTCGACAGATCGAAAGCGAGGATTGGCCGTCCGACAATTACCTGCGTCAGGGCGTGCGAGCAAATGGTTGGGTCATGCTCCGAGAAGTGACTCTTGGTTACGAAATCTGGCGACAACTGAATGGGTTCCCGCCCGTCGTTGCTCCGCAGGAGCCTGGTGCAAAGGACGACAGCAAGAAGAAGATTTCGCTGCCAAAATGAGTCACATCAAGCTCAACACTCTGGTTACGATCAGTCTCGTGGCATGCGTGTTGGGCTGCGCTCAACTCAAGCCGCGCAAGAACAGTATTGGACTGCCCGCCAAACGACTTGCGCCAGTAGAAACCGTCAATAACAAAGAGGAGATCGGTTCGCAATCCGGCGTTTCGGAAATTGGTGTCCAGCTTGCTTCGTTCCAAGAAGAACTTGACCCCGGATTGCTGCTCAATCCGAAAGGTAAGCCGAAAGCCGAATTCTCTCCCGACGCCGCAGAGATTCTGCAACTGAGTGATGTTATTCTCTCGGTCGAGGCGGCCTACCCGCTGCTGGAAACTGCATTGCTTGAGCGCGACGTTGCCGATGGCAAGCAGTTGGCAGCACGGGGCGAGTTTGATCTTGCCCTAAAGGCTTACACGACAGCAACGCCTGAAGGCTTCTACGAGACCTACCGCAACGGGGTTGCCTTCAACCAGCCCCTATTCGATGGCGGCTATGCGTTCAGCGGTTACAAGATTGGCGACGGCAATTTTGAGCCTTGGTTTGGGGAGCGGGAAACGAATGAAGGCGGTGAGTTTTCAGCCGGATTTGGCATCCCGCTCTTGAAGGACAAACTTATCGACAAACGCCGTGAAGCTCTCTTCAAGGCTGAATTGCAGCGCGAAGCCGTCGAGCCGGCGGTGCAAACGCAACTTCTTCTGTTTGTCCGCGCAGCCTCGGAAACCTACTGGGGCTGGGTGGCCGCTGGTCAGGCTCTGCAAGCACAGCGGCAATTGCTGGAACTTGCTAAGGTCCGCGTGGGTCAGATCGAAGCACGAGTGGAAGCCGAAGATCTGGCTCCCATCGCGCGCATCAATAATGAGCAATTGATCGCTGCTCGCGAAACCAAAGTCATCGCTTCGCAACGAAAGCTCCAGCAAGCGGCCATCAAGCTCTCGCTCTTCTTGCGTGATGCTCAAGGATCACCGCTGGTTCCCGATGAATCGCTGCTTCCAAGAGAGTTTCCCATGGTCGTGATGCCACGCGGTGCTGTCTTGGACCAAATGGTCGACCGCGCGATCGACCTGCGCCCGGAGTTCGCCGAGCTTGATCTGTTGGCTGAACAGTATGATGTCGAACTTGCACAAGCATCCAACATGCTGCTGCCTAAACTCGATGCCCAACTGCGAGCGGCCAAGGATGTCGGTGGGCAAACGAGCGCCAAGGGAGATAAGACACCGTTTGAACTGGAAATCGGGCTTTATGGTGAAGTGCCCCTGCAACGGCGCGAGGCACGCGGAAAGATCAATGTTGCTCGGGGGAAGCTTGCACAAATCCAAGCCAAGCACAGATTCCTGGCCGACAAGGTCGCAGCCCAAGTGCAGGATGTGTTGTCAGCGCTTCAGGCGGCGCTCGAACAAGCAGGACTCGCGCAAAAGAATGTTTCACTCGCGCAGCAAACGCTCGAACTCGGGCGAGAACAATTCGACGCGGGCGATGTCGATTTGATCCAACTCAACATCTATGAGCAGTCAGTGGCCGACGCTCAATTTCAGCTCATTGATGCTCAAGCAACATTCTTCGCTGCTCTTGCCGAATATTATGCCGCTCTTGCCATTGATCCGCTCGAAGGGGACTCCCAGTGAGTTTCTTGATGTGCAGACCATTGCGTGGCCTACATAGCAAGAGAGCGGTCCCATTTAAGGTCGTCTTGAGATGTGCAAACAGCGAGTCGCTGCCAGCAAGCAACCTAGTGCGTTGACCAGCTCGCGAGGCTGGACATTCCTTACCAATCATGCACGCATCTTAGCAGTCCTGTATTCGAATCCCTGCATTACACTCCGGCGGGTTGCACTAGGCACTACGGACATTCAACCGGCTGTGTGAGCATTGCCGCGAGCCAAGCGA
>JALCBR010000146.1 GCA_028066245.1 Pirellulales bacterium
ACCGGATGAACAGTTGTGGCCTGAAGATCATCCCAAGCAGGGCCATTGGTGGGGGATGGTTATCGATCTCAATGCCTGCACAGGGTGTTCTGCTTGTGTTGTTGCATGCCAAGCGGAGAACAACATTCCTGTCGTGGGCAAAGATGAGGTTCGTAGGCAGCGAGAGATGCACTGGATACGGATCGACCGCTACTACTCGGGAGAAGGCAATGACCTCCTCACCGCACATCAACCCATGATGTGCCATCACTGCGACAACGCACCATGTGAAACCGTATGCCCTGTGCTGGCAACAACGCATTCGGACGAGGGAATCAACGAACAAACTTACAATCGCTGCGTTGGCACTCGCTACTGCGCGAACAACTGCCCCTATAAGGTGCGACGATTCAACTGGTTTGAGTACTCCCGAGACAATGAAGCCCTCAATCTTGCGCTGAATCCTGATGTCACGGTTCGCAGCCGCGGCGTGATGGAAAAATGTACGATGTGTGTGCAGCGAATCGAAAGCGCGCGGATTGCTTCGCGTCGCATGGGCGAGCAGATTTCAGATGGCCAGATCCAGACTGCTTGCCAACAATCTTGTCCCGCACAAGCCATTACGTTTGGTGATCGCAATGATCACGAAAGCCTTGTGAGCCAAGCATGGCATGATCCCCGCGCCTATTACGTCTTGGAAGAACTCAACGTTCGACCGAGCGTAGGCTACCTGCGACAAGTGAAGAACCGTCCAGGAGCCAATCTTGGATCACAACCGGAGGTGAACCATGACTGAACTGGCTCATGATCAACCTCCACTCGTCACAGGCAATAAATCGCTTGATGACGTGACGCGCGATATCTGTGCGCCGATGGAACGCAAACCTACAGGACTTTGGTGGGCGGCGTTCATCGCGTCATTCTCAGCGCTCATCTTGGGGGTCGTTGCGGTTTGGTACCAGCTTGTTACTGGAATTGGCACCTGGGGGCTCAACAAAACGGTCGGTTGGGGTTTCGATATCACGAACTTCGTCTTTTGGGTGGGGATTGGTCACGCGGGCACCCTGATTTCGGCCGTGTTGTTCTTGTTCCGCCAAAAGTGGCGAACCGCTGTAAATCGCTCTGCGGAAGCCATGACGCTCTTTGCGGTCATGTGCGCGGGAGTTTTCCCACTGATCCACATGGGGCGAACCTGGCTTGCTTATTGGACGCTACCTTATCCCAATGCGCGTGGATCTCTGTGGGTCAACTTCAAGTCGCCACTGCTGTGGGATGTCTTTGCGATTTCGACCTACCTCCTTGTGTCCGCTGTTTTCTGGTATGTCGGTTTGATTCCGGACTTAGCAACCATCCGCGACCGATCAACGAGCAAATGGCAAAAGCGCTGCGCCAGATTCCTGGCGCTAGGTTGGAATGGCTCCGCCCGCGCATGGCATCGGTATGAGACGGTCTACATGCTCTTGGCGGGTTTAGCCACGCCGTTGGTGTTCTCTGTGCATACGATCGTGAGCATGGACTTTGCCACATCTGTCATTCCTGGATGGCACACAACAATCTTCCCGCCGTACTTTGTGGCTGGCGCAATTTTCAGCGGCTTGGCGATGGTACTGACCCTGGCGATCATCGCACGCAAAACCATGCGGCTGGAAGACTACATCACAAAAACGCACATTGAGCGAATGTGCAAGCTGATGCTAAGTATGGGGTGCATCGTTGGTTTGGCATACGCTACGGAGTTCTTCATGGCGTTTTACAGTGGGAACGGCTATGAACAATTTGTCTTCCTCAATCGTGCGCTTGGACCATTCTCCAGAGCTTACTGGATTATGGTCAGCTGCAATGTCCTTGTTCCTCAACTCTTGTGGATCAGGGCCGTGCGCAGAAATCTCGTAGCGGTGTTCGCCATCGCCATTGCGATAAACGTGGGAATGTGGTTCGAGCGGTTTGTCATCATTGTTACCAGCCTGCACCGTGACTTCTTGCCCACGAGCTGGGCGGACTACGTTCCTTCCCTTGTCGAAATCGCGACATTCATTGGGAGTTTCGGGCTGTTTTTTACGTGTTTCCTGATCTTCTGTCGGATCGTTCCTTCAATTGCGATCGCAGAAGTTAAGGCTGCCGCGGGATTGGGGAATCCGAAGCTTCCGACATCAGAGGAGCGTGCGGCATGAAGATTTCAGCCTGTACGGAGAAAGTGTGCGTCAGCTTTGCAAGGGAGTGTGATCTGTTGGCAGCAATCCAGGTCGCCAAACAGGAGGGACTCCCTCTCTTAGACGCTCTCACACCGTATCCGGTGCATGGAGTTGAAACGGCTTTCGGGTGGAAATCATCACGATTGACCTGGGTGTGTTTCATCTGCGGAATGATTGGTGCTGTCGGAATGTTGTGGTTCCAACACTGGTCTGCGGCAGTCTCCTGGCCTTTGGATGTCGGCGGCAAGCCTTGGAATTCTTTGCCATCGGATATCCCCGTGGCGTTTGAAGCCGCGGTCTTGCTTGCGGCGTTTGGTAGTGTTGCGGCACTGTTCGTCGCCTGCCGATTACGTCCAGGAAAAGATCCGGGAGACCTGCCTTCACGAGTAACGAACGATCGTTTTGTCTTGATTTTTTCCGGTGATAGTCCCGGCGGCGGCCAAGCGAATATTGAAGTCGCAATGCAATCGTTTCATCCCGTGGAAGTTCAAACGTTGCCGTAAATGGAAGCATAAAGGTTGACTTCATGTGGAACCGCACAAATATCTTCCTGGCGGCATGCCTCGTGGCTGTGCTTTGCGCCACTCTGTTCGAGCGGGTGGATTACTCGCACCGCAACGTGGAGTTCTTGCCGGAGATGAAGTATTCGCCAGCCTGGTCCTCCTTTGAACCCAATCCCCAATTCGCCAATGGACAAACTTTGCAGCTGCAACCGGAAGGAACTCTGGCCCGTGGGCAGAATACCTGGCACTACGCGGCGACACCCGTAGATGCCGCGAGAGCGGGTGAAGAAGTCATCAATCCCTATCAAGCAAGAATTGAAGCTGTGCAGGCGAATGTTACAAGCCAGCAGGACAGCTCACAGATAGTTGTTGCAAGCCGCAATCGTCGCCCAAATCAAGAACAGAACCAAACTGAAGCAGGCGCGATATCTCGACGGGAACAGCCCGCCAACGATGTGCTTGAAATTGATCCACTCACCCAAGCCCAAAACGAGTTGTCAGACTCTATCGTCCGCGGCGGGGAAATCTATCGCATATCCTGCGCGTGTTGCCATGGTTCTAGCGGGGCTGGAGACGGGCCCGTCGCTCAACGGGGCTTCCCACCACCACCCTCGCTACTGACCGGAAGATCGCGCCGTATGAAAGATGGGCAATTGTTCCATATCGTAACAAGCGGACAGGGAAGCATGGCGTCCTTCGCGCCACAACTTACATTCGAACAGCGCTGGGACGTGATCAACTTCATTCGTGACTTGCAAGATGATGCCAGCACCGTGCAAGCTCGGTGAGTCGATTCTGGCTCAGAGCAAGATCGCCTGACAACAAGAAGTACCTGAAACTTTGTGGAGTGTGCCATGCCAATGATTGACCCTTTAGACAAACCTCGTGAAGCGTTCGATGATTTGTCTGCCAAAATTAGCCAACCAGATTCACCGGTCGGAATCGACCCACTTCTTACGCACCTGATTATTATCGACTACTTGCGACAAATCTCAGAGAGACTGACAGCTATCGAAGGACAGCTGCAGGAGAAGCGCTGACTTTGGTGAAAACCTCATATCGACAGAAGGGTGAAAGGCACAGTCTCGGTACCAGGAAGCGGATGGCGGAAATGAACGACACTCCCTTGGTCTCGCGCCGAACACAACGCGTCCTATGGATGGGTTTGTCGCTCGGAGTCATCATGTTGGTGATCGGCTTCCTCACGGAACCCACACGCGCGTGGAGCAGTTTGTTCGTCAACGCCTACTTCTTCATGACCGCCGGCCTCGCCGGCGCTGCGTTCCTGGCTCTTGCCGCGGTCTCCGGAGCACGATGGCACTTGCCGTTTCGGCGAATCGCGGAGTTATTGATTGCCACGGTCCCTCTCGCCGCATGCGTCATGTTGGGAGTGATTGCATGGCGTTTCGCCCAACTCATCGGTGACCACACAGAGACGGCGCATCCACTGAGCTTTTGGTTCAAGGAAGCCTGGCTCGAGCCGAAGTTTTGGTTGATCCGGACCAGCGTGTGCCTTGCCATTTGGACGTTGCTTTCGATTGTCATGCTCAGACAAGGTCGTCGTAGCCAGCCACATACAATCACTGGAAGTGAAACGGCATTTGCCGCCATGGCTTTGATCGTATTTGCGATCACCCTCACGGTCGCCAGCGTGGATTGGACAATGGCGTTGGAGCCAGAGTGGTTTAGTACCATGTGGGGTGTGTACCAGTTCTCGGGAATGTTCCAAGCTGGCTTGGCAGTGATGATTCTTCTCGCTATCTCATCGGCCGAGCGCAATGCACAGTTTCGCTCAGCTTTTCAAGTCGATCACCTGCACGACTTAGGAAAGCTCTTGATCGGCTTTAGCTGCTTCTGGATGTATATCTGGTTCTGCCAATACATGCTCATCTGGTATTCCAATATTCCCGAAGAGACTTCGTATTTCATGGTGCGTACCCGCGGCGATTGGGGACCGATCGTCATCGCCTCGATCATCATGAATTGGGTCATCCCATTTTTTATTCTTCTTCCCCGAACGGCCAAACGAAGCGTCACCGTCATGAAACGCGTGGCCGCCGTTGTGCTTATTGGTCGCTGGCTGGATATCTATGTCATGGTTTACCCGTCAACTCAGGGGGCGACGCCGAACTTCGCATGGATGGAGATTGCAGGCATGCTCTGCCTCATAGGCGGGACGCCACTCGCCATCAACGCCGGTTATTCGCGATTAGCAGTTCGCCAACATGAAGCCTCGGGTAGTCAGGTTCAGCTGCATCTCAACGTCTAGGCGCTACGAACATTCAAACGGCTGGGTGAGCATTGCAGCGACCGTCGCATCATCGAGGAGTTGGCCACCGGTCGCTTCCTCAAAGAAGAGCGGAACATCGTGCTGCTCGGTCCGCCTGGCGTGGGGAAGACACATTTGGCGATCGCGCTAGGCATGGCTACTTGTCAATTGGAACACCGCGTCTACCTCACAACGGCCACCGACCTGGCTCACAAGCTGACCAAGGCCGTCGATCAGAATCGGCTGCATCGCCAAATCAAGACGTTGATGCAATCGTAACTGTTGATCATCGATGAGAAGTCGGCTACTTGGCCTTCGATCCGCTGCAAGCAAGCCTGTTGTTTCAGGTGATCTGTCAAACTTATCAGCGCAGGACCGGCCTGCGCGAGCTAGCGCGAAAGCCCAGAAAGCCTCGTTCGGACTTCCCATCAGACGCACCGTTGAGCGAAAAGTTCATGGTCGCCAGGCTACTTTGGCAAGGTCTCGGCTGATCCAAATGGGGAAGCTGCACCCGAGAATGATGGCATTACCATCAGCAAGCCTGGTTGATTGCCCAAGAGCAACGCTACGGCAGAAGAGATTCGCCGGCGGACGTGAAAGGATTTTTCGTGTAATTGCTGAACGAATCGTCCGTGTGTTTTGGACCTGGTCAGCATGTGAATGATCTGCGGCCGGATGACTCCAACAGCCACGCGAGGACATGGCCGAAGCTGTACCCAAGGATGGGGGAAGAACTCACCGCTTAGCAGAGGTAGCGGCAAGTTGAACAAATAGAAAATAACGACAATAAATTCATATACTCACTTGTATTTCAATGACACAAGCGAGTTTAAGCGAGGAAATTTTTGGTATTATTTCAAAGATGATTTCACTACAAATGGGGGGGTATTGACGAGATTCTCCGAGCGATGAAATCAACCTGAAAGCTCTTTTAAAATAAATAGTTGGGGAAATCGCCCATTTAATTAAATTATTTTTTTCTTTCCAATTAACAAATGCTCTGCTGATTAGACAAGTATTTTTTTTACGTAAATCATCCACGCGAGAATCTGCCTGAACCTTGTGGTGACTAATTCGATAAACCTGCTTGTCAATCATGTGGGTTTGTCGTTGCCGCGGCGGATTCAATTTCTCAGATTTCTCGTTATACGGTGATCCTCTATGAAAAAACGTGGTTTTACGTTGGTCGAATTGCTGGTGGTGATCGCCATCATCGGTATTTTGATCGCTCTCTTGCTCCCAGCCGTTCAAGCCGCTCGCGAAGCCGGACGGCGAATGGATTGTTCCGCCAAGCTCCATAATATCGGCCTGGCAATCCACAACCATCACGATGTGTATGGCTATCTGCCCACCGGGCACGGAAAGTTCTTTACCGGCGTGTTCAACCATGTCCAGCCATACATGGAACAACAGAACTCCACCATGACCTACAGGGTCTTCTACCCCGACTGGTTTGAACAGGACGAGACGTTCAGTTCGTTTGCCTGGGCCTGGAGCGGAAGCGCCAGAGCAGCGTCACAAGCTCGTTTCTCCGATTACGTTTGCCCCTCAGTTGATCCGGCAGTCATGGAGGCCGCAAACAAAGCTTGGAGATTTAGTATCTTTTTCGACGCCACAACAATTTGGCAAGCACCGTCTTGGAGTTGGCGCTCCCGTGAATCGGGGAGCAGTACGTACACTGCCTGCGCTGGATCTGGCTGGAATGAAACCGAAGATGTCAACGGCACCTTCGGTGATTTCAATCAAGGCATGTTTACGCTCCGACACCGTTTACAGTTCTCTGATGTCCTCGATGGCACCAGCAACACACTGGCCGTTGGAGAGAGCATGGGGAACCAGACCGAAGACATGCAATGGGACATGGGGTTGACCTGGATGGGAACCATGCGGTTGTACAGCAAATTCCCGATTTGGAACCAAGTCGGCAATGTTCCGTGGTCTAGGTTCAGCAGCCCCCACCCGCAGATCACCCAGTTTGTGTTGGGTGACGCTTCAGTTAAGCCGATCCGCAACGCGATTGATCATCCGACATTCATCAACCTCAACGGAATTCGTGACGGCATAGCTGTTGACTCCAACAACTACTAGCTGACGCACCAAGGTTGAATCCGTCAAGGGTTTTCGATTCTTGACAAGTGGGGACACAAGTCGGCGGAGCACATTGTGTGCTTCGCCGGCAGGTGGTCTCGACCATCGTTGCA
>JALCBR010000147.1 GCA_028066245.1 Pirellulales bacterium
GCCAAGTGCAGGAAACTCTAACTTAGAAACTGGTATCACTTCGGGGGGCGGGTCACGGGACAGTCGAATGGCGTAGCACTTGGTTTGGTTCTCCGTTTGGCTGCGAGTTGTGCCACACAAGAGCCGGCCCGCTGAAAGAGAGCTAGGGATGAGACACCTCACGTGAATTGTGACGTGGTTGACCGACCAAAATACTAGGCTCAGCTAACCTGTCATGCTGCTAACCGGCCATTTCTCGGCACTCAATCGGACCTAATGTGGTCTAGGTGACTTACAGTAGCGGGCTTACCCACAAATGGTGGGCACTCTCGCCTCGGTCGCCATTATACTAGGGGCGACGTCTGCGGAACTGGTGATCACGGGCTCTGCCGAACGCCGTGGGGGGGACCGTTCAACAATGCGGGAATGTCTGGAATGACCGGCAGAGTTCGTCCATCGCGGCCCCACTCGTAGAGCAATTGAGCCTCTTCGGCAGAGAGAGCTTTGGGCAAGATGGCAACCTCATCGATGAGGCCGCTGAAATGCTGCTGTTCTTTGTCTCCTTTGCGGTTAAGCCCACTGCGGCCGATGGTCGTCGTCATGCCGCGCCCGGGGATCGACTTCTTGTTGAACGCCGTAGGCGGGATCTCCCAGGATTCCGTCAGTTGGCCATCTAAGTAAAGGTCGACTCGCGTGTGATCGAAAACCGTCACGACATGACGCCATTCTTTCGTCCACAGCGGGTCTTTGGTTATCAGCCAGTTCTCTCTGCCAGCGTTGATGAAATACCGTTGGTCGGGGTTCTGGCGGATTGAAATGCCGTCGCGATTCCCGGAACCAACATTAAACAGCATCCGTCTCCACTCCTGCGATGTGGTCTTGTGCCAAAGCGCGACCGTCAGTTGTTTGCGGCCGTCGACGATCTTTTGCGGTAAGGTGGGCATCGTCATGACAGTGGTTTTGCCGTCGAACAGAATCGCATCGCCGGCAACTCCCTCGCTGAATTCAACCTTTCCGGTTACGTTGCCCCAGTTGTCAACTTCTCCTGCATCTTGAATGTGCGTCTGTCCAAGATCTGCATAACCGCGCCGAGCGTCTGGTTCGAAAGTGAACATCGCTAGCGCGTCGCTAACCAGTTCCGTCACCGCAGGTCTTCGCGGGTCATTCTTGGCCTCCTCTTCTTCTTGTGCGGTGAACTCAGCTGCGGAGGTATCCGGCGGCAACCCTGGCGTCTTGGCCAGAGGTATCTCCCAGGGTGAACCCCGCGCAGGCGTTGTCACCAGCGAAGGATCATCCGGAATCATCGGCAGCGGCAAGCCGTCACGCGTCCATTCGTAAAGCAACGCAATCTCATCGTCAGCGGCCGCACGCGGCAAGATGACAATCTCGTCCAGCAAGCCGTGGTAGAAACGACTCGGTCGGTCAGGGCTGTCCGTTTTTGCTTGAATTCCGAAGCGGACAGAATCTCCACCGATCACACCGGCATCCAGGCTGGTTGCTGCAATCAACCAGGTTTCCCGCAAGCGGCCATCCACGTACATTTTGACGAGGGTCTCATCAAACACGAAAGCAAAGTGCTGCCACTGGTCAGTCCAGAATTCACGACTGCTGGTCAGGGTGACGCCTTTTCCGCAATGGATCTGATAGCGCATGTCGCCGCGCACAACGACAGCCAATGATTTGCCGGGATATGTGCCGCAATCAAAGATGACGCCGTTCTTCTTGGAGCCTGCTCGTTGCCAAAACGAAAGGGTGAACGCTTTTTGTCCGGCGGTCAATTGACGATGCAACGTTGGCAGACGCAGGGAACGTGTTGTACCGTCGAACCCGAACCCTTGCCCAGCAACCCCCTGTACAAAGTGGGAACCGACAACGCATTCCGCGAAGTTATCAGCAGGACCAAGGTCTTGTATCATCATCCTCAATATGCTGCGATCGCGCGAGTATGTTCCTGGTTCGAAGTTGAACACAGAAAGAGCCGAATCGAGAATCTTGAAAACTGCCGGATATCGCACATCCTGCTCAAGCGCAAACTCCTCAGAAAAACTAACACGAGGGGCTTGCATGTCGGGGACTCCATGAGCGACGCCCTGAAAACGTTGTGGATCGTCTTCGATCTCTGGTAGCGGTTTGCCTGCTTTCCCCCAGTTGTAAAGCAGTTGGATCTGCTCGGGGGAAGCCGCGGATGGCAAAATCGCGAACTCATCCATCAATCCATCGTATAGAAGGGTCGGCCGATGCTTGTCGAAGATTGACTTGGCACCGAAATAGGTACTCGCACTTCCGATTGTTTTTATATCTAGAATCGTCGGCACAAGTTGCCAGCTCTCGAACAACGTCCCATCGAGGTATAGGTGAAGTTGAGTGTAGTTAAACACCAGCGCCACGTGTTGCCATTCGGGCGAGTAGGCATCCTTTTTTGTCGTTAAGACGGTTCCGCCACAGCCGATTTCCATCCGCCCGTTTGCGAGCGCAAGGATGCTAACGCTCCTCTTTGGTGAAATCCCACAACAGAACAGAAACGCCTTGCGCTTGGCCGCTGCTTTGTGCCAAAACGAGACTGTTACCTGGCGCATCTGATCGGAAATCCGGTGCCGCAATTGCGGACTGCGCATGGCGCGTGGCATCTTGCCGAGAACGTAGGCTTGACCGGCAACTCCGTCTGCGAACTCCACGAAACCTTCAAATCGACCATATTCGTCTCCTGGGCCCAAGTCACGGTGCAACACATAGTTCAATTCGCCAGCCAGTGCGTAGGTGCCCGGTTCAAAGTTGAAGATTGCATGGGCATCGGAGAGCAGATCACGGACTTGCTCTTCGGTCACAGGGTCCTGGTCGCCAGACTCTTTCGCGGGTGCGTCAGCTAGCGGAACCCTAAAAACAAATGAGCTGGCAAAGAACAAGGGAACCGCGAATAAAGTCAGCCAAGCCACACTTTGTCGTCTCTTTGCGCGAGTTTTTTTGGTCATTTGCACGTTTATCCCTTTCCCCGGACCGGCAATCCGCCCAGCTGTCGAACCGCTTGCAGGCGTTCTCTTCTCGTTTAGCTTCTTCGGCGACGGAGGATGGCGATGCCCGCTCCGGTTCCGACAGCAATCAGGGTCACAACCACAAATAGTACCAACATGTAGATAAGCTGATTGGATGCGGATCGTTCGCTTTCCGCGAGCAGCGCTTGAAGTTCGGTCAACTGTTGATCGACGTTATCCAACTTGGATTTCAGCGTTGGCGAAACCTCTCCGTTAGAGTGCGATGATTCTCCAGTTTCGGTCACGGCCACCTGCATTTCATCCAGCTGCTCACTTAGCACGCCGATCTGGGTCAGTGAATCGTCAATGACTTCGGCCAACGCTGTGATTTCTGCGGACGAAGCCGAACCAGGTTCTCGGGCTTTCTCTTTCGCGCGTTCCGCAGCGCGCCGGGCGCGTTCCGCTTCAGCAAGGGCGCGCTGGCGTTCCCACTCTTCTTCTCGGGCTTTAACCAAAGTGTCCCAGTCGGCCATGGGCGCCAACACAACCAATTGGTTGCTCATTTTGGTGGACATTCCCTGCGAATCAGATGCGACAACTTCAAAGGGCACACGAAAGGGGATCTCACCGGTCGATGTGCCAAACACTGCCTCGTAAGATTCCTGTGCAGTTGCAAATCCATCACCGGAATCGAAGCGAGTCGTATAACTGCGCTCGAATTCCTCCTTGTCCAGCCAATTTTTCCATAACCCATTCGTGTCGACAGAAAGGACACCGGTTGCGGCATCGATGCTGAGCCCATCATTATTACTCGACAGGCGGTATGTGATCTCTCCGTCGCCGCCGCGCGCCTTTAACGGGATCTGCACAACTTCGCCCACCGGGACAGTCCGCGGATGAACTTTCTTGATAAACGTCAAAGGCTCTTTCAGATCGACGAGGTCTTTCGTACGAATCTCCAACTTGTACATCGTATTATCATAGGCAACCAGCATGTAGTCCCCGATGTCAGCGATATGCATGGAGTTTTGCCCGATGGCTCTAGACGCGCGTTCGTACTTGACCGTCGCCAAGGGAAAGCGACTGACCGTACGGCCTTCGACCAGATCTCGCAGTTCCAACGAGAGTTCACCTTCCCGGTTGAAGTCATCGTAATAGAACCGGTCGCGATCCGGGTGGTCCTTATCCACCAACTGCACGACAGCTGCCAAAGGCCGACTCAAAAGAATCTTGCTGGCTCCCAACCAGTTGGCGATTTGTCGCCCGTTCACGTCAAACAGCCCCGTGTAGTTGGTCATGCGGTCCCACGGCTGCGGATAGCTTGGACTGGGCGTAATGTCTCGATGGACACCACCTGACATGGCGGCCAGGAATTCCCCCAGCCGGTCGTTATCGTGCCGCGCCTCAAAGATGTACGGGATCTGGTTGTCGAAGGCGAACGGCGTAATCATCTGCACATTCGATTGCTCATCGATCACGACGCCACGAATCGTAAAGCGGTCTTGCGCAATCTGCAAAAAAGACTCGCTCTGGATATGCGCATTGCGATAGGGATCGTAGTATTCTGGAGTCATCTTGCCGCCGGGCATTGGAACCAGGGACATGTCATCGGCCTTGACGCCAACGCCGCCGTTATTTGTTGCGACGTAAAGAATGTTGTTGTTCAACCGCCATATTGCGGAAGGAGGCCCGCCCAAGAATTTACGCTCATCCTCGCTGAGATCTCCCAATTTCAACCGATAGAGCTTGCCGCCGTTGGAATGTCCGACAAACGCGGCTTCATCAGTGAGACAGATACAGGCAGCGGCTTCCTTCAGCTCTCGTTCCACCAGAATCTGCATTGTCTCCAGGTCCAACAGAAACAACCTACTGATGATGTCTCGCTCTTTACGACCAAATTCCTCGAATACCGAAAGATGGCGATCGTCACCCGGTTTTTCCGGGAGAGCACAAGCGACCAAAGCTTGCGTTTGGGCGGGATTTACTTGCAAGCTGAGGATGACTCCGTCAAGCTTGAACTCCGGCCGCGTGACACGGGCCAGAAACTCAACTTCGTCCGTGAGGTCACCAGCGGTGGCCTTAACTTTGATGGTGTGCTTGCCAACTTCAGATGTTCCGGGTGTCCATTCCAACCGACCGTTTTTACTGATGGTCAACCCGGCCGGTCCAGACGTCTTCGTGAAGACGACCTGTTCTGAAGTGACCGGAAACGTCTCGATCTGAAGATTAACGTCCTGGCCCATGGCAGTAGTGGCTAGGTGAGGAGTTTCGATCAGCATCACCCGCTCATCAGGAACTTGAAGCTGCTCCAGGTTCATCACAATGAACGTTTGCGGTCCGGCGACCACTGCCTGATGCTGTGCGTTCCAGAGCGTGTAGACGAGGTTGTTGCTGAGTTGCTGGGAACCCTCGTAACCAAACATATTCCTGCTGACGTGAAACGACTTTACCTCAGTGGCATCGCTGAGCTTTCGTAGCGTAATCTCCGAGGTGCGGAAGAAGTTCAGTCCGCAGACCAGGTCAAGCTTGGGGTGAAACGTGAGAAAATACGTCTGAAACTCTCGGACCGGTTCGGCAGAGTTCATCCTGCTATGATTCCAGCCTTTGTTGGACTCCAACGGGATGTCAAAGAGTTTTCCATTGAAAGTCCACCACCGGGCCGCGGGAGAAATCTCCAACGGAAATGCCGGCGGCTGCATAGGCACGCCGGGTGCGAACGCTTCCCGGAATGTCAAAAGGTCCGTATCCATGCGATACACGCGGCTGCCACCGGACTTGTCCTGGTCGACGGCGACAAACAAGGCGGAGCTTCCCGCAGCCGTCTTGCCCTTGATCTTGCCACTGACCGTGAACTGTGAGGTTTCGTTGCTGTGAACGAGATCGCCGCTGGTTATGTCGAATTTGCTGACGATGACTGTGCTCCCAGCATCGGCCAACGTATAGTGACCTGCCCCCGCGGGTGATACCAGCTTCTAAGTTAGAGTTTCCTGCACTTCAATCAACTCCTTGTTGGCCAGCTGGAGCGTAGCGGAAGCTGGCCAACAAGGTGCGATCGATTCCGGGGCCGGAGGCGAATAACCCAACGCACTGTGGGGCCGATGTGTGTTGTAGTCCATGCGCCAACGTTCGATCAGCACCTTGGCCTCCAAGAGCGTGTCGAAGACCTCGCCATCCAACAGTTCATCGCGCAGCTTCCCGTTGAACGATTCGATGTAGCCATTCTCCCAAGGGCTGCCAGGTTCAATGAACAGCGTCTTCACGCCCACGCGGTTTAACCAGCCTCTGACTGCCTTGGCCGTGAACTCCGGACCGTTGTCCGAACGGATCGCAGCAGGAACGCCACGCCGCACGAACAAGTCGCACAGTCTTTCCAAGACATCTTCGCTTCTGAGTCGACGAGCCACGTCAATCGCTAAGCACTCACGGCTGTATTCATCCATCAAGGTCAACATCCGAAACGCCCGTCCGTCGTGAGTCCGGGCTTGCACGAAGTCATAGCTCCACACGTGATCTTTGTGCGCCGGACGGAGCCGGACACACGAGCCATCGTTCAACCAAAGACGGCGCCGTTTGGGGTGTTTCTGCGGCACTTTCAGGCCTTCCCGTCTCCAAAGACGTTCGATTCGCTTGTGGTTCACACGCCAACCACGCCGGCGCAGGAGTTCCGTCACGCGACGGTAGCCGTAGCGGCCATACTGAGTGGCGAGTTCAATCATCTCTTTAACAAGGCGAGGCTCGTCATCAGGAACATGCCGCTGGCGGCGTTGAGTCGAGCGAGATTGTCCCAGCAGGCGACAGGCCCGCCGTTCCGAAACGCGATCACTTCCCAACGTTCTACGCACATGCTCGACCGCCTGACGTCGCTTCGCCGGGCTTAGAAGTTTCCCGAGGCGGCCTCGCGCAGGATCGCCTTATCGAGTTCCGCATCGGCCAACAGCCGCTTCAAGCGGCCATTCTCTTTCGCTAGCTCTTTGAGGCGCTTGGCCTGGTCCGTGCGGATGCCACCGTACTCTTTCCGCCAACGATAGTAGGTCTGTTCCGTCACTCCGAGTTTCTTGCAAACTCGACCCACGGTCAGTCCCTTTGAAAGCTCAACCTCGGCCTCGCGCAACTTCGAGATAATCTGCTCCGCCGTAAAACGTTTTCTTGCCATGACCTTCCTCCCTTTCAAGGTCCAAA
>JALCBR010000148.1 GCA_028066245.1 Pirellulales bacterium
GGTGCTCTCGCTAGACGTAGGACGGCTTGCTGAGTGATGCTTTGATGTAGTCACGATTCATCTGGGCAATGAACTTCACCGAGATTTCCTTCGGGCAGGCTGCCTCACACTCGAAGTAGTTCGTGCAGTTGCCGAAACCTTCTTTATCCATCGCTTCCACCATGCCCAGCACGCGGTCCTGACGGCCTGGCTGACCCTGCGGGAGATTGCCCATATGCGAAACTTTGGCGGCGACAAATAGCATTGCCGAGGCATTCTTGCACGCAGCAACGCACGCCCCACAGCCGATGCAAGCCGCCGCGTCCATGGCAGTTTCCGCGTTCGCCTGTGAAACAGGGAGCGCGTTCGCATCCGGTGCGCTGCCCGTATTGGCCGCAATAAATCCGCCAGCCTGAATCACCCGGTCAAATGACGTTCGGTCAACAACAAGATCACGAATGATTGGGAACGAACCAGCCCGGAAGGGCTCGATATAGATTTCCGCGTTGTTTCTGAACTCTCGCATATGCAACTGGCACGTTGTCGTCGCCCGGCGGGGACCGTGCGGCTGACCGTTGATCACCAGAGAGCACATGCCACAGATGCCTTCACGGCAATCATGATCGAAAGCGATCGGATCCTCGCCTTTGGAGAGGAGTTGCTCATTGAGCACGTCCAACATCTCCAGGAACGACATGTCAGGGCTCACGTCCGCCAGCTTGTAGCGGACCATCTTGCCTGGAGCGTCCGAGTTTTTCTGTCGCCAAATGTGCAGCGTGAGATTCATGTTCACGTCAAAGAGATGCGCGGCGGAAACCAAAGGGAGCTTGATCTCAAGCTCATGAGACTCGATTACTTGTAACTCCGTTTGGTCGGTTGCACGACTTCGTAATTCAGTTTTTCTTTGTGCAGCTTGGGCTTCTGATCAACGCCTTGATGTTCCCAGGCAGCAACGTACATGAAGTTGTCATCGTCGCGCTGGGCTTCTCCTTCTTCGTCTTGATGCTCTTCACGGAAGTGCCCTCCGCAGCTCTCTTCTCGCTGGAGCGCATCATTGCAGAGGATCTCGGCGAATTCCAAGTAATCCGCCACACGGCCAGCTTTTTCCAGCGCGATATTGAACTCATCGCCGAACCCGGTCACGCGGAGGTTGTTCCAGAATTCCTCTCGCAGCGCAGGGATCTTTTCCAGCGCAGACTCCAAACCTGCTTTGTTGCGAGCCATGCCGCAATGTTCCCAAACGATTTGCCCCAATTCGCGATGGAATGAATCTGCAGAACGCCGTCCACCGATGGTCAACAACCGGTCGATCTTGGATTTGACTTCATTCTCAGCTTCATCAAATGCTGCGTGATCTGTATCGACAGCCGCAGGCTTGTTCTCGGCCAGGAAGTTCCCCAACGTATCGGAGATAACAAAGAAGCCATCCGCCAGGCCTTGCATCAAGGCGCTGGCCCCCAATCGGTTTGCACCGTGGTCAGAGAAGTTCGCTTCTCCCAGCACAAACAGTCCGGGGATATTGCTCATCAAATGATAGTCCACCCACAGGCCGCCCATGGTGTAGTGGCTGGCGGGATAGATACGCATTGGTACTTCGTACGGATTCTCGTCGGTAATCCGCTCATACATCTCGAACAGGTTGCCGTACCGTGCCGCGATGGTTTCACTGCCCAAACGGTTGATGGAATCACGGAAATCCAGGTAGACGCCACGGCCTAAATGACCCACTCCACGGCCGTCATCACACGCCTCCTTGGCGGCGCGGCTGGCGATATCTCGCGGAGCCAGATTGCCAAAGGATGGATATTTTCGCTCCAGGTAATAATCTCGCTCACCGTCTGGTATCTGGTTGGCCGGTCGTTTGTCATCCGCACTGGCGGGCACCCAAACACGGCCATCATTCCGCAATGACTCTGACATCAACGTCAGCTTGGATTGATGTTCACCATGGACGGGAATGCACGTGGGGTGAATTTGCGTATAGCAGGGATTGGCGAAGTATGCGCCGCGCTTGTAGGCGCGAAATGCCGCCGTGACGTTGCAGCCAGCAGCGTTGGTCGAAAGGTAGAATACGGTACCGTAGCCACCAGTTCCTAGCAGCACGGCATCCGCCACGTGGCGCTCGATCTTGCCGGTCACCAAGTCGCGCGTAATGATGCCGCGAGCCTGGCCATCAACAACGACCAAGTCCAGCATCTCCGTTCGCGTGTGCATAGTGACGGAGCCAGCGGCGATTTGCCGCTCCAACGCTGAATAGCAACCCAGCAACAACTGCTGCCCGGTTTGTCCGCGAGCGTAAAATGTGCGGGAGACCTGTGCTCCACCGAAGCTGCGGTTGGCCAACAGGCCGCCGTAGTCGCGAGCAAATGGAACGCCCAGCGCCACACACTGATCGATGATGTTCAGGCTGATCTCAGCCAGCCGATAAACGTTGGCTTCTCGGGCGCGAAAGTCGCCACCCTTGATGGTGTCATAAAACAGCCGATAGACGGAATCGCCATCGCCCTGATAGTTCTTGCCGGCGTTGATGCCGCCTTGAGCGGCAATACTGTGCGCCCGGCGCGGGCTGTCTTGAAAGCAGAAGCAATCAACGTTGTACCCCAGTTGGCCTAACGTAGCGGCGGCGGAACCGCCTGCCAAACCGCTCCCCACGACAATGACCTTGAACTTGCGACGATTGTTAGGCGCCACAAGCTTCATCGTCTTGCGAAAATTGGTCCACTTGTCTTCCAGCGGGCCGGGCGGAATCTTCGAGTCAAGCGTCATCGCGAAGTGTGGAGTTGAGTTTCAATCGCAGGTCGTGCGTGAGGAGTTGCCAAGAGCACGACGCGCAAAATTGCCGTGAGTTGAACTAGCCCCCGGCGGATGGAAGAGATGGAAATCCAAGAAACAAAATGGTAAACGGCATCATGATGTTCAGCAGGATGATCACCATCACAACTGCCGGGCAGCCGTAGCGAACCAGTTTGTTAAACGCCGCATGGTTCCACCCGAGCGATTGGAATGCGCTGGAGAAACCGTGCAGCAAGTGCGCTGCCAAGACCAGCATCATCAAGATGTAGGTAATCGAGATCAGTGGGTTCTGAAAACCCAGAATGAACATCGAGTACACATCGTGCCGGCCTTCACTGTCCTTCAGTTGAAACGCGTCTGCTTTGATCCAGCCAAACGTGAAATGGGCCAAATGGTAGACCACAAACAACAGCACCAGCACGCCTGTTAAGAACATGAATGTCGCCGCCCGGACGCGTGCCTGTGCCAGCGGGTCTTCCTGGACGAACGCATTAAACTGGTAGCGATCTTTCCGCGCCGCCATGTTCAATCGGTTGAGCCGGATGCCGCAATAGATGTGCAGCGCAAACACGGCCAACAATCCGCCGCGGGCAACCCATAACAATGGGCCCAGGCTCTTGAGTGTCGCCGCGTAGGTGTTCATCGCATCCTGCCCTTTGTAGATCTGCAGGTTGGCGATGCAATGCTGAATGACGAACAGAACCAACGCAAACCCGGTCAGGGCCATCACGGCTTTGCACCCAACCGAAGTATTGAAGATGCGGACGAAACGACTCATGAATGATCCTGGCAACAAGGTCCGCAGACAGACGATTTAAGATGTGAATCTGCAAACATGCGCTGGTCCCATCCGCTGGGTCCAGCACGCCAACATCATACACGTCCCTTAGACTTGAACAAGGGAATCAGCGTTGTCGCGTTTCTCGCCAGCCATTGGGTTTAGCAATGTTGCCGCTCGTGGTCGATGAGCCATTGCTTGCGCCACAAGCCGCCGCCGTATCCACAAAGATTGCCATCTGAGCGGACAACGCGATGGCATGGCACCAAAATAGCCAGCCGATTTTGTCCATTAGCGCGGCCAACGGCTCTCCGCGCCTGCGGATTGCCTGTCTGCTGGGCAAGCCGAGCGTAGCTGGTGGTCTTGCCGTGTGGGATCTTGAGTAACTTCTTCCAGACCTTGAGTTGGAATGGAGTTCCGCGCAAGTCCAGCGGGACGTCAAACTCTGTCCGCGAGCCGGCAAAGTACTCGCTCAGTTCTTCTTGGATTTGTATTAGATACCGGTGTTCGCCAGGTGCGACGCCGGCATTGAACAATCTTTGCAGCACGGCGCATTGCGATTCAATGGCTCTACGGTCCAGGAACTCCAACAAACACAGTCCTCCATCACCGGCAACGGCCAGCATCGGCCCCAGCGGCGATTCCAGAATCTCTGTCCGTAGACACTCCAATTCACGCGATTTCGCTGGGGGTGTACCGAAGAGTCGCGCAAACGCTTCGCGAAATCCGCTGGCTGATTGATAGCCTCCATCCAGCACCGCGCCTTCGATGGACGTTCCGTTTTGAATTCCAGCCATGGCTTTCCCCAATCTTTCCGCTCGACAGAATGCGTGAAATGTCATTCCGTAGCGTTGCTTGAAGAACCGCCGTGCCCGCGTTGGTTCAATACCAGCATTGCGGATGTCCTGATCGACAATTCGCTTCCCATTGACGGATTCGGCAAGTTCAAACAGCGGCGCTGCCCAGGCGGGAATTTGACCGGCACTCTCCAACGGGCGGCAAACTTTGCAGGGACGATACCCGCGCGCGAAAGCTTCTTCGACGTTGGGGACGAAGATCACGTTCTTCCGCTTGGGCTTGCGAGCGGAACACGTCGGCCGACAGAAAATTCCTGTCGTTCTCACACAAAAATAGAACAGCCCTTCGTACGCGTCATCGCGACGCAACAAAGCATCATACATTTCGTCAATGGGTGGCAGCATCCTCATGGCCGGAATCTAGCACGCGCGACCAACCACTCGCCACCGGGAAATGAACACGGAATTGGGAATGAGGACGATGGCGGCTGGCTGCCGTAGGGAAACATGCAGTCGAGAAGGTTGAACAGTGGGGACGCGCGTCGCGTGATTCTTTGCTCCCTAGCGTCTTCACGCCGACAGTGAATCCACAGTGACATCTACACGGAGTCCAGCAGTTCTACGCTGGGACAGATGTCATGAACTTGCTTGGCGAGGAAACGGCGGACCTGCCGGGTTGTGTCGAACCGCATCGCCCGACGATAAATCATGCGGGCGCGGTGCAACGTCAAATGCGAGGCCAGGAGTTTGATGGAAGGGATGAACGCTGGACTCATGCTAAAACTTCGCAAGCCCATGGCAAAGAGCATCACAAAGGCCTTGGGCGACCCAGCCATCTCTCCACAGAGCGTGACCGGGCGGCCCGCCTGACGGCACGAGCGAATCACTTCTGAGAGCACCTTCAACACTGCCGGCGCCAGGGGTTGGCAGAGATGGCTCACTTTGGGGTTGTCCCGGTCGGCAGCCATCAGGTATTGCACCAGATCATTGGATCCGATGGAAACAAAATCGACGATGTCCAGGAATGATTCGATTGACACCGCCGCAGCCGGCACTTCCAGCATCAACCCGAGTTGAACACGTCCGGCGGGTACGCCTTCTTCCTTAAGCTTCTTCTGAGCACGGCGAACCATGATCCGCACGCGGCGCATTTCCTCCAGCGTGGTAATCATGGGGAACATCAGTCGGACGTTTTTCTGCTCTCGAGGATGTCGCGCAGCGGCTCGGAGTACGGCGCGAACCTGCGTCATGAAGAATTCTGGGTGTTCAAAAGAGAGTCGGATTGACCTCCAGCCCAGGAATGGGTTGGCTTCAAAGCCGCCTTGGGATCGCGCACGATGGCCAAGATAAGGGATGGTCTTATCTCCACCCAAGTCAAGCGTGCGAAGGGTGACGCGATTGCCGGGACTTGCGTCGATAATCTGACGATAGGCTTCGTATTGTTCGTCTTCGCTAGGAACATCCGGGTGCGTGAGAAAGAGATATTCTGTGCGGTAAAGCCCTACTCCAGAAGCGCCCATATTGGTGGCCGTCTGGGCATCTCCGAGACTGTTGATGTTGGCCAACAGTTCCACGCTCTCACCGTCAGCGGTCACCGCTGGCTGATCGTGGTTCTCGGCCAGGTGGTCCTTGAGATGGAAGAATTCTCGTTGCAGCTTGCGATAAGCGCTCTCCGTTTCCGAGTCTGGATTGACCATCACCAGGCCTTCTCGGCCATCAACGACAATTGTCGCACCGCTGGAGACCTGTTTGAGGATGCCTCGCACGCCAGCCACGGCGGGAATGCCGCGGCCGCGCGCCAAGATGGCCGCATGGCTGGTCTGTCCGCCGGCTTGAGTGACGATGCCAATCACTTCGCGGTTTCCCAGCGTAACCACGTGCGAAGGGAGCAATTCATCCGCAATCACCACAAATGGCCCTTGCAGTTGGTCCTGGTCCGGTTGCGGGTCCGAGGTCAGATGCCCGCTAATGCGTTCGATCACGTCACGAACGTCCGCCAAACGTTGCTTGAGGTACTCGTCCTTGGTGCGGGCGAACAAGGATGAGAAATCATTGAGCACATGGTGCAACGCTGCCGAGGCGGTTGAGCGTTGTGAGACAATCCAATCCCGAACCTTGGCGTGAAAAGTGGGGTCATGAAGGATGGCCAAGTGGACGCGGAAGATGTCAGCTTCCTTTTGGCCCACCTGGCTGGCGACTTTCTCGTGTAGGGCCTCCAAGTCATCAGAAGTTTTGGCGACGGCGCGCTCATACCGCTCCTGCTCGGCGTCCACTTCCGATTCCGAAATCGGCTTGCCGCGCGGGTTCCAAAAGATCTCGTGGATGCAGTACGCGGTTCCCACCGCCACGCCGGGAGAAACAGGCAGGCCTTTTCGCATGCGTTTGATGTTAGGAAGAGCCTGAGCGGTCCGCAACCAGGCCGAAATCTATGCTCAAATGCCCAACACTTGCAGATGGCGAAAGAATTGGGACGCGTTGACTTTTCCGCCAGAGAGTTTTACGATTCCGCTTCGCAGTCCGCCGTGATGAGATAGCGCGATGTGTACCAAAAACACACGTGATCCGGCGACCGCAACCTTGGATAGGTAGCTCAGTTGGTAGAGCAACGGACTGAAAATCCGTGTGTCGCCGGTTCGATCCCGGCCCTGTCCAC
>JALCBR010000149.1 GCA_028066245.1 Pirellulales bacterium
GGTGAGACGAGAATCATCTTAACCTATAACGTCTCAGGAGCATCGTTCCATGAGCTTGATCGGATTTCGCCAGCTGTGGACGCGGTGCTGACTGAACAATTGAATCGTTTGACTGAGTTTTGCAACTCCCTCCCCGCTCACAACACCAGGGAACGGTGAGCACATCTGTTGTTGTCTTCCCTTTTTGCGTTGCTGGGCTCTTCACCTGAGCCTATCGGGAGGAGGTCGGGAGGAGTACGTGTGGCAGGCCCATCGTCCGGCAATGAACGCGCTCTGGAAACTAAGAGATTTGTATCTCGCGCCGCGAGGCACGCTAACCACGCGTCTTCCAGTCGAGACCGAAATCCAACCATGTGGCTTGGTGGGTTAAAGCCCCGGCGCTGATGCGCTCGACACCGGTGGCGGCGATCGCTGCGACCGTTTCCAGCGAAACACCACCGGATGCTTCCAATTCGACAGTGGCATTCAACTCATTACGGATGCTCACTGCTTCCTGCAGCGACTCTGGCGTCATGTTGTCCAACAACACGATATCCGGGCTCTCAGGCAGCACCTGCCGCAGCTGCTCCAAAGAATCGACCTCGACCTCGATCATCCTCCGTGGTTCACGGCGATACGGCTGATCGATATTGGCGAGGAATTCTCTCGCACGGCGAACGGCTTGCGCAGGCGTGTCTTTGTCCGACTGGTCATCGGTGGAATGCGTTGCCAGCGAATGGCCGATCGCCAGATGGTTATCCTTAATCAAGATCGCATCGGCCAAGGATTGGCGATGATTGCAACCGCCACCGCAACGGACGGCGTACTTCTCCAGTAGCCGCCAACCAGGTGTTGTCTTGCGAGTGTCATAGATCTTGGCGCTGGTCTCTGCGACCGCATCCACAAACTTTCGGACGAGCGAAGCGATCCCCGAGAGTCTACAAAGCATGTTGAGGAACACCCGTTCCGAAGTCAGCAGGTGACGGGAATCCCCACTAACGGTGGCGACAACGCTTCCCGGCTGGACCGCGTCACCGTCCTGGATGAAGCACTCAAGCTGCATGTCCGCGTTGTATTCTTCCAGCACAACCTGCACGCACAGCAGCCCGGCAACAATGCCAGACTGCCGAGAAACGATGTTTGCAGCTCCTGATGAGGCAGGCACCAAGGCCAACGTTGTCCAGTCGTATTCGCGCCCCAAATCCTCCACGATCGCCAGCCGAACCAGCTTGCGGCAGGCATCACGGCAATCATCGTTCCAATCGAGCTGATCGAAATCTCGTGGCATGGGATGAACAAGTTGCGGGAAGACGCAAGTAGACGCTCTATTTTTGCAGTCGCCCACAGGCATCCCCTACGATGAGCTACGAGCGTTGCGCGCATCCATTCCTAGCCGATCCCAAGGATAGCGTCCATGGCCCCAGACAAAGCCCTCCACCCGCAGCAGCCACCCTCGCGACCGCGATTGTTCCGTACCAGTATCCGCGAGCTGCTGCTGTTCACGGCGCTTGTCGCAGTTGGATTCGCGTCGCTCAGGTACGCCAATGCCATCATCTGGACGATCTACTCTTGGTTCGCACTGTTTTCACTCATGTTTTTGGCGGTTGTGGCGTTAGCTGACCGCGGCGCCAGGCAAGGGGGCGGTTATCTGCGGGGGCGTTTACGGGATTCTCGTTCTGTTTGCCATTGATTGGGGTGAAGAGATTGAATCATTCGACAGAACATTGCCCACCACCAAGGCGACGTTTGTCATCTACGATTCGTTCTCTGAGACACTTTGGATTGAAAATGACACCGGCGAGCAAATCGCAGAGGATGATCCACGCGTCAAAGGGTTCCAGGGCGGTGGATTCGGCTTTAGTGGGTGGGGAGGGAGTGGCGGTTTTGGTGCAGGAGGCATTCACCCATTCCAAGGCGGCATTAGCTTTCGCGAATCGCCCAGCCGGCACGAGTTCTTCGCGATCTCGCACGTCCTGTGTGGAGTTCTCTTTGGTTATCTCGGTGGACGGTTGGGATATTTCCTGGTGCAGCGGCGGGCTTCACGAACTGCATGACGGATCAACCCCAGTGCTGGATTAAACCACAGGGGCACATTGTCTCAATCGATAGAAGATGCTCGGCAGGCATCTCGCATCGCGATGTTGCGCGGCGTGGATTGGCTCAACGGAGAACGATAATCCGAGCGCCACTGCCCGTTGTCATGTGATTCGTCAGCAAGGCATGTTGTGACTCGCGGAACATCAGAGACACGGCGAAGTTCGGCGCGTTCGGGCAAGTCTTGCGGCAGCCGGACATTTCTGATGAGTCCAATCTGGCGCAGAAGGGAAATTGCCCACCAGCCAGGATCGCTTTGACCGGCATGCAATCCAAGTCGGGCCGATTCTGGAAATGCATGATGATTGTTGTGCCACGCTTCGCCCATCGTGATCAGGCCAAGTCCAGGGACATTGTGTCCCTGCACGGCGGCGCCCTCCACAATCCATGTTTGTGGCCCCACATTGTGGGCGATATACCCAACAAGCCAGTGTCCGGTCAAAGAGATCGTGATGCGAACACAGATGCCCCACACCACCCAAGAGGTGCCCCCAAAGATGTACAGGCAGAGTGCAACTGGCACTTGTTGAAGCATCCAGGTCCGGTCCAAGATTCGATAAAAGAACGGGCTCGTGATTGGCGCATCGGGACGATACTCAGGCGGATGCCGAAGTTTCAATTCGCAATGCATCTGCCAAAACCAGTCCAGCCAGATCGGCGTCGCATGAACAAAGAAGGGGTGGCATTTGGGATGACGTTGCGACCAATCGCGGATGTCATGCATGTAGACCATCCGCCGAGGTCCGCCCATCCCGACAAGGACACCCAAATACACCAGACAATACTCAAGCCAGCGAGGGCAATCAAAACTGCGATGGATGAGCAAACGGTGAAATCCGACCGAATGCCCTAGGCAAAGCGTGATGATCGTCAGCAAGCATGAGACGATTGCCGCTCCCCATGTAAACGTCACCCCTGCTCCGCAGAGCGCGATTGTCGCCATGGCTGTGAACCAAAGAGACTTCACTGGCGACCAGACCGGCTTACCCTCAACGGGGTTTGTCTGCTCGCTGAGAATGTGCATGCGGTGAACACCGTGCATGGGGTTGTCCTAGCTTGAGTTATTGTGTTGCCCATCAACAGCAGAACCGCATGGCTGGCCGATCGGTAACTCTAGACTTAGAAAAACGCGTGATGTCTCGCGGTGTTCACTGTTTCGTCGGCTGGCGTGCATCGCGATCATCCGGTGATGTGATTCCCAACGCGATGAAAGTTGATTGTTTGCAAGAGATCCCCCAGGTATGAGTGGTAGATCTTCCGGAAGTCAGTAGCATGGCTACGGGGCGTGATGTCGAAGATTCCGAATCCTGTGCACAACATGCCTGGCGATGCTCCTCAACTCCGCGACTGTTTGCTCCTCCGAGCGGAGCGGCTGCCGCTCCCAGATGCTGACGCGGAAATGCGGCGGCTCCAGCAATTGCGACTCGCGGACGTGATTTGTGATGCGCTGATCTTCGTGGAGCATCCCGAGATTGTCACTTTGGGCCGGAGGGCGCAAGTTGATAACATCGCGCCACCGCCTGGCTACGCCTCTTTCCCGTTGGACCGAGGCGGTGGAATCACCTGGCACGGTCCAGGGCAGTTGACCATCTACCCCGTCTTTGCTTGGCGTGGTGAACCCAAGTTGCCAGGGGACCGCAACATCGGGCGAATCACTGACCTGCTGGAAGAATGGATCATCCGAGGTTTGGCCAGGCTGGGAGTGACAGCCAATCGCGACAATCGAATGCGCGGCGCCTGGGTTGGCGAACACAAAATCGCCAGCATCGGCTTGGCGTTTTCTCGCTGGGTCTCACGGCACGGCTTGACCATCAACTACGACACTCCACCGGCCCGAGTGGAAAACCTGTCCTGCTGTGGCCTGGCAGACGGCACCACAACCAGCATTGCAGCGGCAACGGGAACACGGCTGCGACGGACCGATCTTGAGGCGACGCTCTTGGAAGAGCTCGCCCCCGTCTTGGGTCGGAAGTTGATTGGCCGCATGCAGGCGAAAGAGTCTGGCCCCAGTTCCGGAATCCATTGGGAGATGGAGAATGCTCGTCAACCATCGTTCGGATTTGAGCTTAATGAACTGCTGGCCGGAGAATAGCCAAGCACAATTCTCAATGGGAGTCTCGGAGAATCCGCTCACCTAAGAGGAACGGGGACGAGCTGTGTCTCTTCCCGGCGATCCCTTCCCAACCGCTACGGTCCGGATGTTCTCTTCGCGCATCAGTCTGATTTGACGTCTAAAATAGTTGTCCCTCGCCACGAATTGGCTCATGATGAGGAGTAGTCGTTGACGGGAAGCGTGGGGGATATCCATTCGCGGATAACCTTGCAGAAATGCGCAATCACACTGCCTGGGAACGAAAAACGCGGACAAAGGGGCAGTTGCTTAGTTTCATCTGGTCACTTTATGGCATTGATCACCCTACAAATCTTGGACGGGGCTGATCGTGGGAGGATGTTTCAGAACATTCCCACGCCGATTACGATCGGGCGGGAAGAAGGAAACACAATTCAACTCAATGATGAGCGGATCAGCCGCTACCACCTCAAGATTCAAGAAGATAAGGAAAAGATCGTCCTGACTGACCTGGACAGCACCAACGGCACCAAAGTCAACGGGGACGAAATGCAGCTACGGATTTTGAGGCATGGCGATTTAATCAGCCTGGGGCGTTCAGTCCTGCTTTTCGGCTCTCGTGAGCAGATCGCGGAACGGCTTTCCAAGATTCCTCGGTCTGAATTGTCCGGGAGTGGCACTTCCGCCAGCGAACAGCCCGGTGCGGTCTCTCTGGAATACGAGGTCAACCCTGAAGCAGACGGCGATGAACTCGCCACCATTCACGATCTGGAACCGCCGGACCTTCCCGATCAGCTAACTCCCGGGCAAGCCGCGCAACTCACGGAAATCTTGGACTTTGTCTTCCTGAAGATCCGCCGTTTGGCAAATTCCGTGCAGGCGGATGAGAAACAGGGAACTGTTACGCTGGATCTCCGCCGCTGGCAGGCGCTGCTTGACCTGCAATCCCGGCTGGCCGAATACCGCCGCTCAATTTCCAACCCTCCAGCGGAATAGCTGATTCCCGCCAAGCTTCGCGCTTTTGGCGTTTGTTTCTCTCGCATTGCGGGGACCGCGAGAGTCCGTGATTGACGCCGCCCGGGGCTCCCTGGGGTCCAGTGTTCGCAAAGTGCTTCTAATAAACAACTTGCGACGGATGGCCATCGAAGGGCAGGGCACCGAGCGCCAGCTGTGAATTATTTTGCCAGACCGCCCAAGATTCTTCTCAAGTTGGCGAAATACTTCTTGTTGCGGCAATCAGAGGGGTCGCCGGACACCCAATCTCAAAGGCAACACGTGAGAAGGTTGCGACACAATTCATCTTGGAGGTTCGTTATGTTGAAGAAAGTTCTCATCGTTGGCGCCCTTGTGGCGGTGGTGGGTGTCTTCTTCTTAGGTCGTGATGCTGTGAGCTATGTCTCGATGGGCATCGATGAGCTGCGTAGCTCGGCCAAGGAATGCATCCCGATTGAAACGCAAATCAAGCACGCCAAAGGTGAATTGGCCGGCCTTGACCCCGTGATCCGAGAATGCACCCAACAGAAGTATCGCGAGACCGTCAACGTCAGGAAGCTTGAACGTGAGATCGCCGCAGCCGAGACGAAGCTCAGCAAAGACCGAGCGGAAATCGGCATTCTCAAGTCACACATTGAGAACGGAGATCAATACGTCACGTATGGTGATCGTACCTACTCCGAAGACGAAGTCCTGGCGGACCTGAGCCGCCGTTTTGAGCGATTCAAGGTCGCTGAGCAGACTGTCAAAACCAAGCGTGATATTCTGGTGGAACGACAGAAGGCCCTGGCTTCGATGAATGAGAAGTTGACTGCGATGGAAACCGCCAAGAACCAGCTTGCTTTGGAGATTGAGAACCTGGAAGCTCGCCTGGCCGCGGTTCAGGTCGCTCAAGCTCGCAGTGAGTTCAACCTGGACGACAGCGAGCTGGCCCGCGTTCGACAGTTGGTCAACGAAATCAGCACGCGAATCGAGGTCAAAGCTGAGGTGTTGGACCACGAAGTAGACGCTTATCCGGAAATCCCGGTTGGTGAACCCGAAACCGGCAACGTCTTGGAAGAGATCAACAGCTACTTTGATGCTGGAACTTCCGAAATCGTCATCAACTGAGACGGTTTGCCACGATCTGCGAAGACTGAGGGCCCAGGCACAGCGAACGCTCGCCCACGTCTGGGTCCTCTTCGCACGGTTCGGCCTTAAGTTGATATTTGAAAGCAACTTGAGGCCGGAACAGCCTGCGGCAAATTGAAACACAGTCTCTCCCCGGCAAGTATGATAGACGGGAGAGGCGATGAACGATTCGCCGGTGTGTTACGTTCGCGGGACCTCAGTGCCGCATTCGCGTTCTCCCCATAAGCCGTCACTTTGACCAGGAGTTCGACTGATGTTTCAGCCTTGGAGACTGAAACTCCGCGAAGTCGAAGAGGCTGTGAAAGCCAATCGGTTGGATGAAGCCCGCGTGATGCTACGGGAAGGCAATCTGGCTGAGTACCGGCCTGCGAAGAAGATTATCGACAAGCTTGGCGCGAAGCTGGCCGAGCGCGGTCGCAATGAGCTGCATCGCGGCGAAACGCAGGCGAGTTGGCAAGATCTGGAAGCAGCCGAGCGGATTGGTGCCCATGTCGAGACGCTTTCGCCACTTCGCGAAGCACTCCTGGCTCATACGATCTCCGAGGCGGAGAGGTGCCTGGCGGCCGGCGACACGTCGACAGCTTTGGAACAACTTGACGCTTTGCAGCGGCGAAAACTCGACACCGAACAGGTTCGTCATCTTCAGCAGATTGCTCGCAAAATGGCCCGCGCACGGGATTACTGTCGCGCTGGCCGGTACCGCGATGCCGAACGGCTCTACACACC
>JALCBR010000150.1 GCA_028066245.1 Pirellulales bacterium
GCCGCGCCCGCTCCAACCGTAGTCCATTCACCAATTTGAATTCCCGGAATGGCCACCGCGCCCGTACCGAGCAAAACGCCGTTGCCCAGTTGGCCATATCCGGTCACGCGCGCGCCGGGTGCCACGTGGACGAAATCTCCCAGCAGGCAATCGTGATCGACCGAAGCTCCGGTATTGACGATCACATGTTGTCCCAATTGCGCCAGCGGCTGCACGACCGCACCAGCCATGACCACGGTTCCCGCGCCCAGTTCGGCCGAGGAATCGACGTGAGCGCGGGGATGAACCACGGTCAGCCACTCGATCTCAAAGCGGCTTGAAATCGTTTGGCGAACCGTGTTATTTCCAATAGCGATTAGCGCAGGGATTTGGCGTTGGTCACTCAGGCGGTCGATTGGACCGGTCACGGAGACATCGAGGATGGACGTTCCCCAGGCGGCCTCGTCATCGTCGTACGCGGCCACCACTTGAAAACCGAGATCGCGCAACAGCGAAATCAGGACCTTGGCATGACCGCCCGCGCCGACGAGTAGGACTTGTTTTGCCATGCGTCCTACCAGGCTCAACTCGTCGGGCGTTCGAATTTCGGCATCGTGGCATGCTTGTCGGCCGAGATGCCTTGACGTAGCACGACTTTCCACACCGTGCGGGCCAGGACTTTCAGGTCAAGCCAGAGACTTTGATGATCTACGTACCACACATCTAGGGCGAATTTTCCCTCCCAGCTGATGGCATTGCGGCCGTTCACCTGAGCCCAGCCTGTGATACCTGGGCGGACTTCGTGTCGGCGGGATTGCTCCGCCGTGTAGAGCGGCAAGTATTCAACCAACAGAGGGCGCGGACCCACCAGGCTCATCTCACCTCGCAGCACGTTCCACAACTCCGGCAGTTCGTCGATGCTGCTCGCTCGCAGAAAGCGGCCCAAATGCGTAAGGCGGCGTTTGTCGCTGTCTGGAATTGTGTTCGCCTCTTCTGACTCCACGAGTTCCATCATCGAGCGAAACTTCACCAGTCGAAACAGTTTACCGTGGCGTCCCGGCCGTTGCTGAATGAAGAACACGGGGGAACCCATGCTGACGCGGATGGCAACCGCCACAGCAAGAAGCAACGGCGAGAGAAACAGCAGCCCGAGGCTGGCCCCCGCAATGTCAAAGATGCGTTTGGTCACGCGTGTTGAGCGTCCGGAATTTCGATTTCTGGGATCTGATGCGCAATTCCGTAATAATCCAGAAGTTGAAGGTACTCATTCCGGAGTGCATGCCAAACCTTGACTGGCTCAAAGTCATGTTCGACTCTCCGACAACCCGCAGCACCATGGGCAGTGCGCAACTTACTTTCAGCCAAGTACTGAGCGAGTGCAGCGGTCAAACTCTCGACATCACCGATCTCGACAAGCGTGCCGGTTTCGCCATGAACAACAGCGTCAACCGTCCCAGTGGCCCAATAGCCGACCACAGGAATCCCTGCCGTGGCAGCTTCTAGTGGAACATTGGGAAACCCCTCCCGATGCGATGGAAAGGCCAGCACATCCATCGCGGCATAACAACGAGCCACGTCGGCCACAAAGCCGGTTTGCAGAATCGCGGGGTGGTTGCGAATCCGATCGATGGTTTCTATGGGGACCGGATCGCCCGACTCGAAGTCACCAACGAGCAACAGCCTCGCCTCGGGCTGCTCGGCATAGATTCGCTCAAACGCCTGAACGAGCTCCACAACCCCCTTATCGCGCGTGAGTCGCCCAACAAAGCCAACCACAGGAGCGGTGAAAGAAATTTTCAGGTCTCGCCGCGACTGCTCCCGATCCAAATTGGCAAATCGGCCGGCATTAACGCCGTTCGAGGAACCTGCCGCTGGGGTAGCGACCTTTTCGCGCGGCGCGAGTCCTAGTTCAACATAGCGGTCCGCCAGACTGGAACTCACGGCCAACACCCGGTGAGAGCACTTTGCGGCGATTCGCTCGGTCCGCATCAGCAGCGCTCGCCGCCCGCCCGTGGCCGTCTCCAGTCGGAGGCCACGCAGCGTGTATATGCGCACGGGGACGCGGCTGATCCGCGCGGCAAGCATGCCAAGCAGCCCTCCTTTGGGCGTGCTGGCGTTGACGATTTCAGGTTTCCAACGACGGATGACACGCTGCAGGCTGTGGATCGATCGCAAATCGGTCAACGGTGAGATTTCGCGGCACATGGGCACCGGGAAGACTTCGACTCCCTCTTGTTCCGCGACAATGTCCAGGTCATCTCCTGGTGCGGCAGCCACGGCGACGTCGAAGCCCGCCTCGCGCATCCATCGGAGTTGTCCTTTGAGCAAGATCCGGGCGCTCATTCCGTGAGTCACGATGTAGAGCAGACGGGGCACTTGGGAATCAGTGCTTAAATCAGTTTCGGATGCGGCGAACGTGGTCAGCAATGCGCTCTTCCAGCCAAACGCGGCGGTTGACAATCGGGCGCAGATCGGGCTGGAACTCTCGCCGAATGGAAACCCGCTGCAGACGGAAGGGATTGAATGGATGGGCAACGCTGCCGCCGCCGCCAATCGTCGCCGTTGCGTATTCTTCTCGCACGAGCCGTTCTACATCAGCATTCCACAGCCCGCGTGGGTAGCAGAAGTGGCGAATGGGGGTTTCCAATTGTTCTTCCAGCCGTTTCCGGGAAGCTCGTAACTCATTCCGAGCTTCTGGCTCCGGTACATGAGTCAGGCTCGGATGCGAGACCGTGTGAGCGCCGAGCGTGACCAATCCGCTGACCTGTATTTCGCGAAGTTGTTCCCACGTACACGGTAGCAGTTGCTCTGTTCCTCGGATGGGTGCCGGAGATTTTCCATCGATAAATCCCGTCGGCACATACAGCAGGGCGGGCAAACGGTACCGCAAAAGCCGCGGAAAAACGACCTCGTAAAAGTTCGCGTAGGCGTCGTCAAATGTCAGCACGCTGCCGAGCAAACTGTCGCAAGGCGATTTTTCGATGAGCGATTCAAGGGCGTCATCAAAACCGACCACACGACCCGTTAGGCTTTCCAGTTGAGCTTCAAACAGTTGGCTGGAAATATCGACTGGTGAATCCGTCCCGCCATCCACCAGATGATAGGCGAAGATCGTCACGCCCGAGCGAGCTCGCGGGACGAACGTCTGCAGCTTTCGCACCAGGCTACGCATGCGGAGGATGCATCGGGCGAGCGAGAACGCCTTTGAGCGGCAGCGGATGATTGGGTTGCCAGGGGTATAGCTGCGGCCTGTGGCGCAAGGTGCGTACTCGCGCCAGTTTGGACCGCTGGCGAACGTAGCTTCCCGCCTCGACAATCATAAACAGCAGCGGAAACACCAACACCCGTTGCCGGGCGAGCAGCCCGAGATTCGAGAGGTTCATTCCCAGCCCAACTACATAGAACGTGACAAACGGGACCGCGAAACGGAGCATCCGGTGCTGCCTCCACATTCGCACGGCGGCAATAACTTCACGGCGGCGAACAAAGATCAATCCCCAGATGAATAGGAGCTCAATCGCCGACGCCAACGACGAAAGATTGTGAGCCTCCCAGACAAAGGGCCGGAACAAGACATTTACGGGCGCCAATACAATACTAGACGGTCCTATGCCAACGCCTTCCACTGAACTGCCGCCATTGTTGTTGCGAGCGGCATTCGAATCGATGTACTTCTCCACGGTCTCGGCATCGACTTCGCCATCAAGCGTCGTAGAGAGCGCGAACCACATCCCGGCGCAGCCGAAGACGAATAGTGCCACGGCTTGCAACACTTTTTTCGACGACCAGGCTTCAAACTGAAGCCAGGCGGACAAAACGGCGGCGAACAAGAACACTACGACAACTTGGGGGCGGATACAAAACGTCAACGCCAAGCCAGCCAATACCACCGCCCAGTTGGAACGGCCATGCTTACCGGCAAACCCCAACGTGGCGACGCCGAGCCCGACCATCATCACGGATTCCTTGCCAATACTTGATGGCCAGAACCATAGAGAGGGCAACAAGAAGATCCAAGCCCAATAGGCCTTATAGGGCGCGCCCGGGAAACTCCGCCGATAGGCGATTGCGTAGGCGACCAGCCCCAGGAATGAAATCAACCCAAAAGCGAAGAAGGTCCCCAGCCAGCTACTACCGACAAAAGTCATCACTAGGCCGGCGATATACCCCATGAAGTTGGTGCCGTACCAGCTTTGACTGCGCCACAGATCGGGGCTGATCAAGGGAGAAAAATCTAGCCGGGAGAAATAGTACGCGTAGGTTTCACCCCAGCGAAAATAAACAATCGCGTCAGCAGCCATTAATTGTCGTGCGTAGGCGCCCGCAAATCGTAGAGCAACCGCCAGAGAGACGATCACCTTCACGCCGCTCGGCAGCCGCATGGCGCTCACAATCGCGCATAACATGAACGCCACAGCGATCGTCAGGCTGATCGCAAGTGGGTCGTTGCTGCTAAACATTCGTTGAGAACTTGCCCTAGTTGATTGAACTTGGTTCCACGTCGGCGCTAGAACAACTCCAGATCGCCGATCGAGGGCCCCCAACTGGCCAATCGAGTAGGATCGAGAACTCCATTCATTGCGGGAAATGGATAGACGGTGAGAGGGGGGCCGCCACGCGGGACAGGCAAATAGCCCGCTGATACGAACGTGTTGCGCATACCGTGACGTACTCCGGGCATACCAATCACAACGTTCACATCCGCGAGTTTTCCGGCCTGCCGCAAGAGACCGCGAGCATTCCTAAGAGCTCTGTTTGACTTGCCTGTAATCACATCGCACACCCTCAACTCGCTCAGGTTACCTCGAAGACGCGTGCGGAAGATCAGCAACGCTCCTTCATCACCGGCCTCCTTGCGGACGGCGTAATAGTCAAAGCCCGGCACGGCGGCATACCGCCATTGGAGGTATGCCAGGCTCAGCGGCGTATGCAGGCGATCGTGGCAGTGAGCTTCCTGCGCTGACTCGATGATTTCCTTCGATTCGGATTCACCTAACACATCCCCAACCGTGGCCTCATCGACCACTGGTGGAATTCCTTCTTCGCTGTCCACACCCTGGCGGCGGTAGGCTTTCATGAACTGCAACAAGCGGACCGGCCGGATCCATAACGTCGGCTTTCCGACCGGGTTCCATCCCATCTTGAGATATCCGGGCCGGCTTTGCATGTTAGGTGTGTTGAACACAAACGCTGTCCCTTCGGCCTGAACTTCGTCTCGCAACTGCAAAGTCAACCGCTTGAAGATTCCCTGGCCGCGAAAGTCAGGGTGAGTCACCGTATCCACGGCCCTGACCGCGGTGAGGCACGATGTTCTATGATCGCTGGGTTGTTTCGTCTTCTCCTGCCCTATCTTGCCGTCCCCCCACTCCCACCGCATGAACGCCCGCAGCCCGACAATTCGCCCGGCCTCCTCCGCCACCAACACAGGTGATGGACCAAAAGGGTTGGCCGCGTGCTTCCAATTCCAATAAGGCTTCGACCGAGGAATGGTTCCCTCACCGAGACCTTCGCGCAGCAGGTCGACAATCGCCGCGGCATCATCCGGTTTTGCGTGGCGAATGCTCAACCCAGAGCGATGTTCCAAAGCAACGGACATCATGTGCTGGCCGTCGTCCTCGCGGCCTGTTTCTTGTCCTGTTGACAGCTAAATCTCTCGATGACCTGATCGTAGATCGCTTCCAACTCGCGCTGCATCCGCTCCATGCTGAAATCTGCCACGACGGTCTGCCGCGCTGCCTGCCCTAGGCGAAACCGCAACGAGTCGTCGCGCGCAAGCCGAACGACATCGTCGGTAAGCTGGTCAAGTTCGCCAAAACGACGCAAACAGCCGTTTTGGTCATGCCGAACGACTTCCGGAATTCCCCCCACGGCGGTCACCACCGGCGGCACCGCCATCGACATGGATTCCAGCAAGGCAATGGGCAAACCCTCAAACTCCGATGTCATCAGGTAAACATCCATCGCCGCAAAATATGGTCGTGTTTCTTCCTGCAGGCCGGCCAAATGGACAGCGTTTTGCAATTGCAGTTCTTTGATTTTGGCCTCAATGGTTGAGCGTTCCGGGCCATCGCCCACCACGATGAATCTTGCCTCTGGCACGGAATTCAACACACGCCTAGCAACGCCTAACCAATAGTCCAGCTTCTTTTGCGATCGAAAGACGGCAACTGTACCGACCACAAACGTTTCTTCCGGAAAACCCAAATCCGTGCGAAGGGCGCTGCCATTATGCGAATCCCGATCAAATGATTGGACATTGACACCATTGAGAACGGTCTGCACTTGAACAGCATTTCCGACGTGGCGTCGAATCGAATCCTCGACATCCTTGGAAACGGCCAAGGCAAGCGCCTGATGTTTCCAGGTATATCGATTCAACCAACGCGTCACGCGACTGTATCGCTCCTGCAAGTTGTGTGCAGTATAGACGACCGGCACGCCAGCTTTGCGGCCCGCCAAACGGGCGACAACACCTGCCAGCGGCAAATGTGCGTGCACCAGATCGATGTCGCGTTCTCTAAGAAAGCGGGCCACCCTTCTCACGCTGCGAAGAATCGCCTGGTTGGACCGGGCTGCGAAACAGGTGACTTCCGCGCCTTGAGCGCGCAACGCCGGCACGAGCGTATCTTTCCACGGCAGAAAATAACCGTACTCGAACACGAACCGCTCATGATCGGCGACCCGAAGCCCTTCGGCCAGCAGAACCTCCGCCCCGCCGCGGCCAAGGGA
>JALCBR010000014.1 GCA_028066245.1 Pirellulales bacterium
TGGGCGCAGAGTCAGCCAGAAACGGCACAGCAGGTGGCCTGCAACAGAATGCGCGCAGGCGATAGAATGGCTCGCAGCCATGACGACCTCCCTTGTAGGTTCGTTGTGGTTAGAGCCGCTTGGGTGTTACAGCACCTGGGCGGCTTGCTTTGTTTCTAGCGAGTGGTGATCAGGATTGCAAGCAAAAGTTGACGCCGGCGGTCCACGCTGCTCTATTCGACTGCTCCCACACCTGGGGCTCCTACGACTTCACAGAGCGCTGCTACGTCTGCACGAAGTGTGGAGTGCGGGACAAGGATGTGTTCGAGTGTCTGGGCGGGGATCCGGGGTAGGGCGAATTGTGGCAATGGAGATACACTATGAGTAAAGCAACGACCCAGGCAGAACCAGATGTATTCATCGTGCGTTGTCCACATTGCAACGCCAATCAAACCGCTCAGTGCTCGACCAAACCGCTCGTTTTTCCGTGCCGGCATTGCGACTTACCGATTCACTGCACAAGGCACTTTCCAAAGCGTTGGGTCCTTACCACGTTGTTCGTGGGCGCCGCCATGTGCTTTCTGACGTCGTTAGCTTTTGGCTCATGGGCATATTTGTCACACACGAATGGCAAAGTGTATTGCGTTTATTGCAAAGAGCGACCTGCAACTACGTTTAAGGTCCCGCCGATCGCTTTTAGAAACGGGGAGGCGATTGTCGGAAATCCGACACCACTTTGCGAGGTTTGCGATGCCAAGCGACTTCCTCTCGCTCACACTAGCAAATACGACCTAGTGAACCATGTTCCACCTGTTAGCTACATCGGGGCAATCACGGCCTTCCTGGCGGGAGTAGCGCTGCTAATTGGCAGAGCGACGTACGGACAGTCTGTAAGAGTAACCCCGGATACATAGGATGAAACCGGCCCTTCGATTCGTCCGACCGGGCGCGGCGATTGTGTGCGATCGAACACACGAGGCAATAACCAGATAGCGAGTCCGCGTGCGGGGCGAGGATGGCCAAAAAGTGGCAGTCGAGGGCAGACTGCATTAGGCTCCGTGCATATCCACTTCCACCAAACTTGATTTCGTTCTAGCGCCGGTACGATGGGCAATTCGATTTCGGACGGCAATTTGGGTAACGATTGTTTTCATTTTAATAACGTGCCTGTTCCTAGTCGTTTCGACGCTTCCGTTCCTGATTCTTGGTAACGGCTACTTTACATCCCTTTTGCCAGAGACGATTACAGCAAACGAACTTGGAGACTCATTTGGGTTTACAAACGCACTGTTTTCCGCCCTTGCATTTGCTGGGGTCATTGCGACGCTGATTCTTCAGGTGATTGAGTTGAAGGCTCAGCGCAAAGAGATGATCGAAATGCAGCGAGGCCAAATGCTTCAAGCCCAGAAGCCCGTATTCGCCTCCTAACGCGTTCTGTCGCCACGCGGGGGCAAACGTCGCGGAAGCGGCTTGGTGATCAGAGCGGGGTTGTGGCGATGCGACTGTTAACGTGATTTACAGCCAAGGAGAGAAATGGCAAGCAGCTCTCTCCCCGAGTACCATCCTGTACTGGGTATTCGTTGTCGGTTGGACTTGTTCGGCAATCTACAGCTTAGCTGGCATTCTTGTGCCTAGTTGAATGGCGCCGCTGTGTACCTTCTGAATCTCAAGTTTTCCAGATTTTCTTATTCCCACTGACATGACCGCCTGAGGCTCTGTAGGGGCCTCTCTGGCCGTTTAGAAACGCGTGGCGGCGACGTCGAGCCACGCCTAATGTGACGGTTGTAGCTCAAATGGAGCGATTTCAGAGCGTCTCCTCATGACCTGTCGCTCGCCCGAAACTTCCTGCTAGCCTGACTTTAGAGATAGCCTTGACTTATCCGATGCTGAATCAATACTGTTGCGAATGAATCGGTGGCAGTTTCAATTCACGGCAAGACTTCCAAACAACCCCGAAACCCAAACTTGGGAAATCGGGATTTCGCCAAAGAAGATAGAGACGCTGGTCTCAAATGGCGACACCGTAATCGTCGCCCGGATTGAACAAGTCGGCGAAGTCTTGGAAGACCCGCTTGCAATCTTCAAGGGTTGGGCACGCCCTGATTGCGAAGACTGCACTGTCTATGTTGGCCGCCCCTCAAGTGACCGGTTTAGCGCAATTAGTGACAAAAAAGGGTCAATAGAAACGTCGGCGCCTACCGGAATGGTGTTTCTTGTTTTCGTGTTGCCAGACGGAACGATCGATTTTTGGGGCTGGAGAAAGGAAAGAAAAGCAGATTCGGGACCCCCTCTCGGATTAGACGGTGAACGACTGGGAACAATAATATGGACAAAGCAAGCTTAAGCCAACTCATCGAACGGGCGAACGCAACTGGGTTCACTCCTTACGGGGACTACAGTGAAGAAGCTGATGCGTTCAACGTCCGCTTCTTGCCGGATGCTGACTATACTGAACGGCTAACGGACCATGTTACCCTCTTTCGTTCGTTCGAGAATGACAGAATCGTTGGCTGCCGCATAAAGGGAATATCAGCGATCCTTGAAGATTTGCCAAATTTTGTTCATGTCGATGATGGGCCAAATCAGCTACTCCTTGTCTTCTGGTCCTTCCGTGGTGGTCTCGAGGGTGAAGAAGCTCGCACCGCGTTCAAGGAGTTGTTCGAACTTGCACAGAAGGATGGGGACAAAGTTAAGCTTCAGGAGGCTTAGAAAGGGATTGGGGCATGTCAGTTGAAAAGCACCTCGTAGAATTTGAAGTTGATGCCGCTACACTCACCTCTGAGCAGAAGATCTCGGCAGAAGCTGACAAGATCGTACCTCAACTTCGGAAGAAACTGGCAGCGGCGGCAGGCTTAGCAACATTCAAGGAACTCAAGAAAGCAGGATTGGCGAAGGCCGCTGATAAACAGAAAATTATTAATGAGGCGGTTCGGACCTATAGACCTTCTGCGAGTCTACGACAGGAAGTCGTCAAGTGGCTAAAAGAACTTGCTGCAAAGTCTCGGGGCAACTGATCCAGCAATCAACCCCGGCAGTGATTGCCTTTCGCCCGCCGGGGCACCGTGATGTCAAAGAACTACTGCCGGCGTTTGCCAGCATTCACAGGGCCGGGGTTAACGTGCCCCTTCGGCTTGGGTGCCTAGTGCAGGTTGACTCTGCTGCTGTCGTCTGAGCAGCTCTGCGATTTCTCGAATGCCACGGATCATCTCATTAGCAGCTTGTTTCTGCTCTGCCGTGCGATCGAAGAGGATGGGATTATCAACCTCTGTCCTGATGGATTGGATGAGGTCGTTGAGCGGGTCTTGGTCACTGAAAAAGCGGCGGGTGCGAAAATCCATTCCAAGACTGAAAGAATTGATGCCCAGCTTCTGGGCGATGTCTGGGATGGCGTTCGTTACGGCCCCCTCGGTCCCGGATTCCAGGAACGAAATCAAGCTGCGGTTTCCCGCTGTCTTCAATCTCCGATCAACGGCTGCCGCAACCTGTAACGGATCGGTTTGAAAATCACCGATCAGATCGTTAACCAGTGCGGTCGGGTCTGATGCCCTGATCTTCTGAACCTGGCTGGCCAACAACTCACCGGCGCCGCGATCGTTCTTGCCGACAAGCTGCCTGATGGGTTCGGCGAACACTTTCTCAAACGACGCACCCGCCAGGAACTGTTCTCGCAGTTGTGCGTTCTGTCTCAGTGTTTCGATTTGCTGAATGGGCCCACGGCCAGGAATCTTTGCCTGCGTCAGTTGCTCGACGAGTGACGCGGTTGCTGTTCCTGATGTGGCACCTTCCGGATCGATGCCAAGGAAGCCGAGAGTTGTGGTGAGTGCCGCGCCTTCTTCGAAGGTCGCGCCACCACCCACTGCCGCCTGAATGCCACGCAATTGGAATCGTGCGACTTTCGACAGGTCCGTTGAGCGTGAGTTAGCGGCTACGGCTTGCAGACGTCCTAAGTTCAATCGTGGATTTTCGGATTTCGTAATCCTCGCCGTGTCCAAAATGCCCTGACCGATCGATCGCGCAGCGTCCACCGATTCAGGCGCGACCTGGAAGGACAGATCAGCGGCTTGAATTGCACCCCCTAGAGAGATATTCCCCTTGGCGGAAATGATGTCGCTGAGGACCTCTGCAACTCCGCCAACTTCCTGGCTGCGCTTCTCGGCGATTGTGTCTCGGGCCGTCAAGACTTGGTGCTTCTCGGAGGGGGTCAGCGAGGCGATGTTGCGGAGAAGGTTTGCGGATCGATCACCGGCTGAGATCTGTAGCTGGCTGATGCTCTTGAGAAACCCCTCGTGTTGTTCGACGAGTTGATTGGCAACGCGGATGGCGCCTTGCACAGAGACCCAACTTGCTACCATGGAGCCCACTGCTGCCACGCCAGTTGCGATCGTTTTATTGAATCCCTCTTGGCCCTGTTTGCCGCTCTCGCTGGCTTTCTTGAGCTGCTCGCCCATCTGGACGATTTTTCGTTGCAGTTGGGCAATGTCGCGCTGAGCTTGCTTGGAATCGGAAACGATTTTCTGTTCGATCCTACCCACTTTGTATCTCCTCAATTTGTGATTGTGCGATAAAGCTCGCGCGGCCGGAGTCATCTATAGTGCACACACAAACCACCTGCCCATCGTCGTTGAACATCGTCATTGACGGTCCAACGTCCGGGAGGTTTGAGAACGTGCACCGCGGCTTGCCCGTCTCTGGGTCATAGATCGCCGCGGGGTTTTGCGGGTTGTCGAAGACCCGTCCCCAAAGTCGTCCGTTATCGTCAGTGAATTCTGTGGTCATCATTGTTGTGAGGTTCCCATCGCCGCCGCGATACTTTGAAAGACATGGCTGGCTTGTTCATTAGCTTCTGTGCGATCAAGAATGGTCATCATCATCAGGTCAGCACGGCTTGGTCGGTAGTTTGCGACGAGCCCTCTGCGCCAGGCGTGGAACTCATGGGTTCGTTGGTCGGGCCATTGTCCGTGCTTTTTTTTGGGCATCGGCCGCGAACTTGGGAAAGTCTGCGAGCGCGGACAAGATTGCCGGATAGGTCTGAGAGTTGGCCAGGCTCAGGAGGTTCTGCTCTGCAATCCCGTAGCGATAGTTCAGCCCCAATGCTCGCACGCACAGATGGATGGCCGGCCCCATTGGCGGGACTGTTGGCGGGTCGTGGTTGAACCCTTCCAACCAGTCGATCGCTTCTGCCGTGTCTGCCCAAATCTCCTCATATTCAGCGGCGATCGTTTCCGTCGCCTGCTTTGGGTTTGCAAAATCAAGTTTCATGTCCCGCGGCAGCGATGTCGTTCCATCCGGGCGGCGAATGACGGGAATCTGCCATTGTTGACCCTTCAGGGGAAGCAGATAGCCATCGTGAAGCGTTGGACGTGCCATATCTTCTGGCTTTGGCGGCCTTTGTGGATCAATGCCGATGAAGTATTGGGGGTTCTCGGCATCGGGAATGGCGGTCCATTCTTGCTGGTCTGGAAAGTAACCGCAGCGCACGTCATCCGTTTCCGGGGATTGGTATGCGTTTGGAAACGACTAACAACACTGACTGAGCGTATAAACGAACAATTGATTAAATGCAGAATTATTTATTCGGTCGCGGCCAATGAAAAACGCCCCGCGAAATACGGGGCGGAAAGCAAGGAATTCTTTGAGATTTATTTGCCGGATCGATTTGTTCGGTCGTTGGCTTTTTTGTTTTTCGGGCAGGTCAGTGCTGGTTACAACTCTTTTGCCTGTGTCAACTGGGTTTGAAGCGTGCTTTTAGGAATCCCCTTGTCTCTGGCAAATGCCGCTTGGCTCATTCCACTACCTTCAAAGTCTATCCGTAGTTTCTGCAGGTAGTTTTTTTTCAAACGTGGGCGTCCGCGGGGTCGTTTCTGCTGCTCTCCGGTTGAGACTACCTCAACCGGCACTTGGTGTGTTCCATCGGGTGGAACGAAAAGCAGATATTCACGGTCTGTCCATTGCGTGATTTCATCTACGGTTTCGTTGTCAATTGTCTCAGCGACTAGATCATGCATAAGACAGAATTGCGTGAGCATCTTATTGCGTGTGACGCAATATGGGTGATGCGCCAGCATCGCAGTGCAAATCGACTTCCCGGCATCCACGGTGAGTTCAGCATAAGACAGCCCTCGAAACTTCCCGATTCGCAACGGTTCTGAGTAGTTGCTCGCCAATTTTCTGCACAATTCTTCATCGGCTGCAATGATTTCCATTGCCACGCGCAGGCCGTCGCGGAGCTTGCAAAGACCTGCTAGAGCAACTTTGGTATCTAAGCTTGTCCAATCATTCGGCGGCTTCCGCAGAGAACACGACACTAATTCCATGCCATGTAGGAGTCTCCTAATTGCCGGAAACAGCTCTACCCGCGCAACTGCCGCAGTTCGTTCGTCCATTCCGTGACAAATCCCAAGGTAACGCCTTGCCCCACGGCGCAACCTTGGGGGAGTACGCCGCGGGGTTTCGGCTGTTCTCAATCCGCGGGTGGCCGCCAGCACACGAGAGACCGACAGCTCGCTTCGCCGGGAGCTACCCGGCCCGCAATTCCATTGTATCAATCAGCGCCCTGAGGCAACCTTGGGCAGCACAACTGACCACTGTTCAGTTTTCTACGTGCCAACGAAAGTGCCAACAAAACCGCGCCGAGATCACCATTCTCGGACCCGATCGCAAATCAGCAAGTTGCTAAACACACGCAACCAATAGGCAACCGACCCCGTACCAAAATCCTCTCGTGACTCTGGATCAGCTATTCTAGGTTCAAGTCCTAGCGGGCCAGTTCCTTTAGAGCATTGATTAGCAACGAGTTACGTCATTCTCTTTGGAACCACAATCAGTGGCATTTGGTCAGTGCCAACTCCACCTTTGGCTGCTTCCCAAACGGACCGCTGACCGGTCGGCATCGCTCATTGATCTAACTGCTGACTGGCAGAGTTGTCCGGCGCCTATTCAGTTTCTTCAATCGGCTCTTTGACTGGACGAACGAAGTGCGGCGTGTTCGTTGAGAGCTCCTTGGCTTTCTTCTCGGCTGCTTTGCGGTCGTGGTACTCATATAGTGCCACGCGCTTGAGTGATTGAGAGAAAACGCCCCAGAACGCTTTCATGCGAACGTCTTCGGTCGCTTTCTTGGCACGGCTTTTCCGTTTGGCGGTTTTTTTGGCCGCCTTCTTCTTCGTGGTCTTTTTCTTTTCGGCCGCTTCTGACTCCTGACGCAACTCTTTGCGGTTTAGTACTTTGCGTGCCATGTTTGATAGATGATAAAATGGGGAAGCGCCTGCTGACGCCACTGTCAAACGGAAATGCCAAGCATGCGTAGCATATCAGTTTTTTTCTCATCGGGCTAGCAGCACCAAGCTGGTCGAATCAAGGCAGCGGCAACTTCGTCCGCAAGCTACGATGGATCCCCGGTCTGGGATTTCAGCAATGGACCTGTTCATTCTTTGCAAGCATGCATGAACCCAACGACCAAGCTCACGCGGAACGCATTCATGGCGGCAAGTTCCTCAGCCTGTTTCGCAGTGGACGATGGGAGTTCGCTCATCGTGAAAACGCAACAGGTGCGATCGCGATTGTCGCTGTGACACCGGAGGAGAGAATTCTTCTTGTTGAGCAGTACCGCCCGCCAGTCGGCGCGGCGTGTATTGAGTTGCCAGCGGGATTGGTTGGTGATGAACCGGGCGATTCCAGTGAAGATGTCGTGGCGGCTGCATGCCGCGAGTTGGAAGAAGAAACCGGTTACCAAGCTGGGAACATGAGCGTTCTGTTGACCGGACCCTCTTCCGCAGGGCTGACGAGTGAAATGATTACGCTGTTGCTGGCCAGTGATTTGCGAAAAGTTGGACCGGGCGGCGGTGTCGAGCACGAAGAGATTACCGTGCATGAAATTCCAGTTGACGAGACGCCCGATTTCTTACGCCGCCAGGAGTCCGCAGGAAAACCTGTCGACTTCAAAGTTTATGCCGGGCTGTACTTCCTGGCGGCGCGCGATCAGCCGCATGAGAAAAACGGCGGGCCTTGAGTCCGGTGGTTGCCTCCATATTCGGCCAGCGATGATCATTCCGCCGGGTCATCCAAGACTCCCGGTAAGAACGTCCATAGGTAGTACGCCTGCGGAGTTGTTGCATTAGTCATCAGATCTTGCCAGCTTGGTGTGTGTGCGCTTTTCCCGAGCAGTGAAAATTGGAACATTGAGTTAGGCTGCCGATATTCAACGACGTGGACATCCTCCGCGGTTGTCCCAGCCAGTTCCGCCGCCCGGGCAACTGCGTCTTCCAGGAAGCCGATCTTGTCGACGAGCCCGTTCTGTAATGCTTGTCTGGCTGTGAACACTTGCCCGGTGGAGATGTCTTCGATTTGCTCCGCCGTCATCTGTGGTCTTCCTGAAGCGACGATGTTCTTGAATTCCGTGTATGACTCATCGACCAACGCTTGCAAGATGGCACGTTCCTCCGTGGTCATCTTTCGCGTGACACTGCCAATCCCTTTGAGCGGATGGCTTTTGATCGAGTCTGATTCGATTCCATGCTCAGCGAGCAAATCAGCGACGTTGTAGTGCGGAATGATCACGCCGATGGACCCCGTCCACGTTGTTGGTTCGGCAAAGATTGCCATTGGCGTGTCTTCCACTGACATCGCGACGTAGTACCCTCCACTGGCAGCCAGTGACCCCATGCTGACGACAAGCGGGATCTTGTCCGCACCACGAGATGCTTTGAGCTCTTTCAAGTGGTGCAACATGTAGTCGCTGCCGGTGACGGTGCCGCCGGGCGAATTGATTCGCAGCACGATAGCTTTGACGTCCGGATCCGCGGCGACACGTTCGATCTGCCGTTTGAGGTGACCTTCACCAGAGATGATGGTTCCCTCTAAACGGATGATGGCGATCTTGGTGGGCCCATCCCAGCGATCAGAATCAACGCGATGCTCCTCCAGATCTGTCGGAGGGTTCAATAGCAGACGCGTTTCATAGAGGAACCAAGCCGAGGCAGCGACTGGAATCGAAAACGCTAACACGATAACAACCGTGCGACCGACTCGATTGCCAACACGTCGGCGAAGCTGACTTCCGGCGGCGCACTTTTCGTTTGGTGACATGTCCCCTCCTGCGCATTGGACTAATGGACGGCCTAACGCCATGTATTGTACGCTTTCCGGCGTCGGCAAGTTCCCCATGTCTCCGGGCGATAGCACCGGTTCACGATTGTGCACCGTGACGGGATTCAGGCATGCAGAACTCTGGGTTTCCCGTTGACGTCTTGCTGTGAAGCGTGTGGTGGCACAGCAGAGATGCCCAGCAGGTTGATAAACTTTCTCTGCGACCGGCTTCGATCGCGCTTCGTTCTTCGCGCAGCCCGGCTGTGCGACTCATTGAGCTATGGCGGAAGCTGCTGCGAGATCCTCATCGGGGACAAGCATGCGCAGCATTTCATAAGTTGCGCGCAGCCCGATGATCAAGTCCGTGGTTGTGATAATTCCACAGGTGAGTTCACCTCGCTTGACCAGCAGGCTATTGAACCCACGGTCAGCCATCAGATCGACGGCCTGTTGAATCTTTGCGCCATGGCAAATGGTGACCGGCGCTGGCGTCATGATGTCTTGAGCGTATCCACCTGGCCGTGACGCGAGGTCTCGATCACTGATAATGCCTGCGATATGCCCGTACTCGCCGGCTTTGGAAACCGGCAAATGGCGAATGCCTTCTTCCTGCATCAACCTCCGCACTTCGGCCAACTTCGTGTCGGGCTGGACGGAATGCAGTTCCTCTGACATGAGATGGCGAACCTCAAGCCCGGACGAGAGGATTGCACTCATGTCCTGCATGATCAGGTCATGAACTTCCAGTTTGCGGTTGGCAACGCGCTTAGGTGTGACCACGGCTTGCGCGTCAGGTGATGAGGTATCACCAACTTGCTTTGGCGCACTACCGGCTGATCGTGGAAGCAAAAACCCCGCAGCGCCAACAGTCAACGCCACGAAGCTTGCCAGCGTAAGCTCCAAGCGGCGTTGCGACTTGACGAATTGAATCGCTTGGTCGAGCGCGTGCTCGTCAAGCAGGAACAATGCCCAAGTAGCGGCCACCGCGGCTCCACTTAGCCAGAAGATCGCATTCTTCAACACGTCGAAATCCCAGAGTCGCTGATAAGTTATTGCGATGGCGATAGGTTGGTAGCACGTCGCCTCCCCGGTTCAATGCCGCACTCGCAACAATAGCACGCGTTGCTTTTTTACGGTCAGATATGGCCGCGCAGCGGTGTGATGCCGCTTACGTGACGCGAAGAATCGGGCCTTAGAAGTCGCAGAATCGATACAGCTTGAATCGGCAAACGCCAATTCGCTGCTAAGCCATCAGCGGCGGTTCAGATTCTGTAATCGTGGCGATGTTTCCAGCATCAACTGAATCCGCTCGAACTCGTTGAGCCATTCCTGGATGATTGCCTGGTGCAGCGTCATGCCTTCCGGTAAGCCGAGCGGACGGCCCGCCAGATTGCGGTAGCGACTTAAAGATCGATCTCCAAAGACGCCACAAAAGTAGCCATCTTCGCTCAAGAAGATCGTTGTCGGCACGCGTTGTCCACCACAAAGCGTCAGGCTGCCACCGTGGGCTGAAAACTCGTCCCGGTCAAGAAACCGCAGGTCAATCAACGGGCACACTTGCGCAAACTTCTCCATCACCGGGCATTGTGAGGCACAATCTGGGCACCACGTCCCGGCCAAGCAAAGCACCTTCATTTCCCGCTGGAAACTCTTGAGGTTTTGTGCCTGGTCGCTCGTCAGCACTGTCTCACTGGAGAACTTTGACCATTGCCGCAGATCACCGGGACTTGCCTGCCGCTCAAGAAAGTCCGAGTACTTGAGTCCCCGTTCAAAGTGCGTTGAGAAATCCATAACTGGGCAAAAGTCGGCGCGAAGACTTTGAGGCGAGGCGCAATCTGTTCAAGATTTCTATCTCATGGGACCGGCAACATGCCGTCAGGGTGCAACTTTCGAGCAATCGCCGTTGAAACCGACAGAGACAATATGGGAGCGAAGTGTTCCGTCCATACCCAGGTGTCGCTAGCTCTGCAAATTCGGTGGACGAGCTCGAAGAAAACAACGCGGCTCGTTTGCTAGTTGGATTTGGCCACCCCATCAACAACAACCGCATCTGCATCATTCCCTTCGAGTTCCGAACCGCCGGAATCGTGACGGTCTCGAAGCGTGATGCCGATGATGACCCAACCATCAAATCCGTGCTCCTCCTTTGTCTCCGCGTGGCAAATTTGCCCGGACGGCTGAAGGAAACGGCGGACGATCTGGAAATCCGGCAGCTTTTCGCCATCGAACCACTGCTTGCCGTCTTCAGCAAGCGTTCCCCCAACAGCGTTACGAATCACTCTCGCCAGGATGCTCTCGCTCTCGTGCAGGCGATTGGTGCGTGCCAGCTCATAGGGCGTGTGAATCTCTTCTTCGCTGCGGCCAAACCGTTTGAGTGCGACTCCATCCCAACCGCGGGCGTGGACCTCTGCATCAAGGAACTGATTCACATTTTGCAAGACGATATCATTGGCCAACTTCCGGCCGCCTTCGAGATCTTTCAACACGTCAACGAGAAAGCTGATGTGTGACGAATAGATCAGCTGGCCTTCGGCAACGCAAACGGCGGCCGACTCCTGTCGCAACATTGTGGGTGGCTGAACGACGTTGTCCTGCCCGTTGGGACCAGAGACGCTGACAACTGGAATGATCTCCGCCCTGTGGGTTGGCTCTTCCGTGGCAACGCTCGACTTCTCCGCGAGCAACTCCCAAACTTCGACTCCGGGGACGAGCGTCGTTCGCAACCGGGCGTTTTCTTCATCCGGCGCCATCAGGCGGTTCAACGCGTCAGCGACACCGGCCACTTGGCCTTCTTTGATGGGCAGTGCAAGCATGCGCCGCTTACTGTTGACATTGATGGGCTGCTGGTTGTCTGTGACTAGCGTGACTCGCCCCGTGAACTGGGCCAAAATCTGATCACGAATGTTGACCTGCGGGCCGAGCGGATCTTCCGCGATGCCTTCGAAGACATCCTCAAATGCGCCGTTGGCGTCGCCCAACGTCGCGTCAAACAGCCATTTGAACGCGTCCCAAGAAGCCACCAAATCAAGGTTGAAGGTGGAATGCGTTGCGACTTCGCGCTTCACCCAGGGGGAAACGTCATGCTGGGCGACGTTCTGAAGCGTGATCATATTGAGTGATTTCTCCCATGGGCGGGGAGCGTACACGGCAATCCGGCTCAGCAGGTCATATTGATCCGTCCGCACGGTGACCGTTCCGCCAGCTCCTTTGATTCCGTCAAAGCCGGTCTTGGTGACAATGTCCAACAGGTTGCGGCTGCGCTTGCCCTCTGGCGGCGCTGGATGATCCAGCTCAATGAGAGTTCGTTGGGCTTTGGCCATGCCGATGACGTTCACAAACCACTTCACGTGGGCATCACTTTGCTTGGCTTCCGCATCAGCCGCCAGGCGGTTCTCTACCGCGACGAACGCCTCGTTGTTGGCAAACGAATCTTCTGCCGAGTTGTCCATCCGATTGATGAGCGATTCGGCAAGCGCTCGGCTATCTGTCGCCATGAGCCATGTGCCGTATTGAAAGTACGTCAGCCGTTCGGCATCGTCCTTGCTATACACAATCACAATCGTATTGCCGACCGTGAGGTTTCGCGATGTGGCGCCGCGTTTCTTAAGCTCCTCGTCAATGCGACTGATGACCCCTGGGACGTTGGCCAGCTTGCCCGTGAAGTCAATCATCGCCAAGTGTGCTGGGCGTTGGTCTTGTTCATGGATCATGGCCACGGCGGTTTCCCCACCGGCCAATGACAGCATGTCATCCCAAGTCAGCCCAAAGCCGCGGCGCTGCTCCGATAGCTGAGACTTGAGATCCTCGACAAACTCCTGCATCGCGGGATCAGCTAGCAGTTGTCCATATTGCGTCTCTTTCAGGTCCGCAGAGAGTTGATTGATATCCGCGATGGAAACCCACGCCACTGTGCTTGGTGGCAAGAGCTGAGCGCTGTTGGGCGTGCCCGCTGGCTGGGCTTGAACTGTCTGAGAGGACGCGGCCAGGGACGCAATAGCCCCAAATGCAAGCAGCAGCGTCGTGCGCAATCGGATCATCTTGCCTCTCCTGGGTGTATCTCTCGGCCGGACGAACCGGACCGCGCTTTGGGGGATTCTACTGGGGTCCGGCAAGGGCAACCAGTTGTGTCTGGTTGTTTGGGGCACTTTTGCGGGTTGCGGAGGCTATTCGCGCACAGAGTCGCCGCGAGAACCGCACACATCAAAGCACATATCGACTTTGGAGCAGTTCATCGTTAGCCAAGTAAAAAACCCCGTACGAGTTTGACTCGTACGGGGCTAAACCGTTTCAAATTCAACATTTGCCCAACCAGGCTTCTTCACACCCTACCGAAAGACAGGACGGTCCAGTCTGGCTGCGAGGGCATTGATGTCAGTCGCGAGCCGCAATCGTGGCCACATCAAAATCGAGTTTGATCTCGCGAACTTCGCCGGCGGCCAAATCCACATATTGAGTGGCGACCAAGGTCTGGCCATCGCGCTCAAGTTCGCCACGCACGACGTAGCTTTCCCATGTTTCGCCTTCACGCAGATGCGTGGTTGTGAACTGCCGACGATCACCGGAACTGTTGGTGTCTTTTCCGGCCAGCATCAACTTGGCGTCCGCTGGCATCGTCACAATCAGCGTGGTGTTCACTGGAACCACTTCTTCAACGTTCCCAAGATTGGGATCGAAGGCGATGGCTGTAGAATCGCCAGTGGTCAGGTCAACAACCTTGGTGTCTTCATACTGCTTGCCGTCACGGAAGACCTTGGCAGTTACCCGATACGTGTAGTTCTTGCCAGCTTCCAAGCCGCGGGAGATATAGCGGCGCTGTGTGCCAGTGCTGGTTGTGGCAGCGTCATTGATGTAGACCTCTGCGCCTTCAGGCACGGTCACAGCAATCAATGCAGCGTTGTTACCTTGGAGGTAAGCCGAAGCACCACCGGTTTCACCGGCGGGCAGGTCAGCCGGACCCGGCTGAGCTGGCGCTGCCGGGGCAGCTTGGTATCCGCCACCGTATGAACCAGAGCTGGCGCCGTGGGAACCCCAACTGGAGTAGCCGCCGGAGCTATAACCACCAGAGCTGTAACCGCCGGAACTGCCGTATGAAGTGTAGTAATGACGCCGGCGACCGAAAACGGCGCGCAGCAAACCACCTCCGGAGCTGTGTCCCGAACTGTAACCGCCGGAAGAACCCCTGCTGTATCCACCTGACGAACCACGACTGTAGCCGCCAGAACTATAGCCGCCTGACGAGCCGTGGCTGTAGCCGCCAGAGCTATACCCTCCCGAGCTGCCGTGCGATCCCCGGCTTCCGTGAGAATGACCAAAGCCATAGGCGTCCGAAGCCCAGGCCATGCAGGCGACAAGCGCCAGCGCACCCATGATGTTTTTTCGCAACATTCAGTTTGCTCCCCAGAACAAAGCAAGTCGTGACAACTAACGCACGCGGTTAGATGTAAAACATAGCAACACTAGCTCGCGATTCAAGCAAATACAGTGACTTTCCGCTTTTCAGAAATCAGGCTAAATAGTGGCTTTGGGGAATTCCAACGGAATTTCCGTGGTCACGTGATCAACTGACAAAGGTCTCCGCGCAGCTTGATTCGAAAAACGCAAAGACCGGGCAAGCCCCCTCTGGTACTTGCCCGGTCCGGCCACCGAAAAAGTTGGCTGCTCGCGGGGGATCCCTCACCCTTTTTATTCCATGACGAGCAACCCGATGTCACCCAACCCGATGTCACCGACTGCGAACTTCACCCAAAGCAAAGTCGCAACCAGTCGGCTTGTTGTTTCCTCTTGCGTCGTGATGCAATGCACTACGAGCATCCCATGCTGTTTCCACAGACATGGCACAAATAACAATTCCCGTTGCGAACGGTGATATTTCCACACACGTCACAGGTTGGAGCATCTACTTGGAAGCTGGCGAACTGCTGGTTGTGGCGGTTCAATCGACCAGAGCGAATCTTCATTCGGCCGCCTGTCTGCCGCGGCGTTGTAGACTCGGCCTGTTGGGCGTTCCCGTTGGGATTGGAATCAACCAAGCCAGTGGATTTGCCGTTACCGGCGGGATTGGTCGCCACGGTCTCTTTGCCGGTGTCTGATTTGGAATTGTCGGACACGGCCCTGCCATTGGCTTCAGGTTCGCTCGCTTCGTTTTGGTCGGCGGAATCGTTCTCGCCTGCGGCAACGTTCTCAGAGTTCGAATGAGCTTCGCGGTATCCCGAGATAAAGGTCAGCCCCATCCAGCGGAAGATGTAATCCACCAAGCTCTTGGCGATCCGAATCTCCGCGTTCTTGGTGAAACCCATCGGTTCAAAGCGGGTGAAAGAAAACTTGTTCACCAGCACATCCAGCGGGACGCCGTATTGCAAGCTCATGCTGATGGCCGTTCCAAAGGAGTCCATCAATCCGCCGATGGTGCTCCCCTCCTTGGCCATGGTGATGAACAATTCGCCCGGTCGGCCATCGTCATAAAGTCCAACGGTCAGATAGCCTTCATGTCCGGCGACATCAAACTTGTGCGTGACGGAGCTGCGCGTATCAGGCAGTCGCTCGCGGCGTGGCCCACGAGTTTGAACTTCACCCTCTTCGCCTTGGTCACCTTCAGCGGCGGTGGAAAGTGGCTGACTTTCCTTAGACCCGTCACGATAGATGGCCAACGCTTTGAGGCCCAGTTTCCAGCCTTCAAAGTACGCGTCAGCAATGTCCTCGGCAGTTGACTCCCGCGGCATATTCACGGTCTTGGAAATCGCTCCGGACAGGAACGGCTGGGCCGCGCCCATCATGCGGACATGCGCCTTCCAGGCGATGGATCGCTCACCGTTGCGCGGCTTGAACGCGCAGTCAAAGACCGGCAAGTGTTCTTCTTTGATGTCTTCTGAACCTTCAATGGTGTCTTGCTGATCAATGTGTTCAACAATGCGATTGATCGTCGGTTCGTCATAGCCAAGCGTTCGCAAGCCCATATGGACGGTGCGATTGACAATCTTGAGCATGCCGCCGCCGGCCAACTGCTTGTACTTGACCAAAGCGATGTCTGGCTCAATGCCAGTCGTATCGCAATCCATCAGGAAGCTGATCGTTCCCGTCGGCGCCAAGACGGTCGCTTGAGCATTGCGGAAACCATGTTGGCGACCGTTGTCCAGCACATCGTTCCACAAACGCCGGGCGGCATTCTTGAGGTAATCCGGGCAAGCGTCATCAATGTTCTCGACAGCATCGCGATGCATCTGCATTACGCCCAGCATCGGTTCGCGGTTGTTCGCGTAACCCTCAAACGGACCCACGGCGCGGGAAAGCTCCGCGCTGGCCAAGTTAGCAGCTCCATGCAGCAGTGAAGTCATCGCACCGCACAGCCCGTAGGCGGCGTCCGAGTCATAAGGGACACCGGCAGACATGATCAAGCTGCCAAGATTGGAATAGCCCAGTCCTAGCGGTCGATAGAGGTGGCTGTTCTCAGCGATTTGCGCAGTGGGATAGCTGGCGTGATCGACGAGAATCTCCTGCGCGATGAAGAACAACCGGCAAGCGGCCGTGAACCGTTCCACATCGAACGAGCCATCCGGCTCGCGGAATTTCATCAAGTTGATGCTGGCCAAGTTGCAGGCCGTGTCATCCAGGAACATGTATTCCGAACACGGATTGCTGGCGTTGATCCGGCCGGAATTTGGGCATGTATGCCACTGGTTGATTGTCGTGTCGTACTGAACGCCTGGGTCGCCGCAGTACCACGCGCACTCGGCCATCTTGTGCAACAGTTCCTTAGCCTGAAACGACGGTCCATCCGACTCGGAGCGGACAAACCGCGTCTTCCAAGCGCGGCCTCCCTCAACGGCATCCATGAAGTCATCTGTGACACGCACGCTCAAGTTCGCGTTTTGGAAGAGAATTGAGCTATACGCTTCCCCGTTGAAGTTAGCGTCATAGCCGCCCTTTTTGATCAGGATGCGAGCTTTCCGCTCTTCTTTCGCCTTGCACTCAATGAACTCCATGATATCCGGGTGCCAGACCTTGAGCGATTGCATCTTGGCGGCGCGGCGCGTCTTGCCTCCACTCTTCACCACGGCGGCGATTTGATCATACACCCGCATGAACGAGAGAGGACCAGATGGCCTTCCGCCACCGGAGAGCTTTTCCCTGTGCGAGCGAATTGTGGACAGGTCTGTCCCCGTGCCCGAGCCGAACTTGAACAGCATGGCCTCGCTACGAGCGAGATCCATGATGCTTTCCATGTTGTCATCCACGCTTTGGATAAAGCACGCGGACGCTTGGGGAAACTCGTAAGGATTCTTGGGTTGCTCAACCTGTTGAGCGGCTTCATTCCAGTGCCAGTTGCAGCGATCTCCCTTCACGCCGTAACGTTGATAGAGACCTACATTGAACCAAACCGGCGAATTGAAAGCGCCGTGTTGGTGCAGGCAGAGCCAGGTCAGATCTCGGTAGAAGCACTCAGCGTCATCTCGGCTGGCAAAGTAGCCGTCCGCGAGCCCCCAATCGGCGATCGTTCGTGTGACGCGATGAATCAACTGGCGAACGCTGGATTCACGCTCGGGTGTCCCATTCTCACCATAGAAATATTTGCTGACGACGACGTTGGTCGCCAATTGGCTCCAATCTTTGGGAATCTCACAACCGTTTTGCTCAAAGAGCTTGTTCCCCGTATCGTCTTGGATGACCGCTGTCCGAAGTTCCCACTCAGTAGTGTCAAACGGATTGGTGACACCTTCGGGACAAAAAGTTTGTTCGATCTTAAGACGATGGTCTGACACGGCGCCGTTGCCTGCGCTATCAGGCTGAGATTGCCCGTTGGATTGAGAGGAGTTGCGAACGTCCAAAGATGATGTCACCGAAGACGATGCCACAGCGGGCCTCCTTGCTCGATTGGAAGAAGTTCAAGTTGTCAGTAGTGCAGCCAGCCGCTTGGGCGCATTCATTGCTTCAGAAGAGCTGGTGCATGCGACATATGTACTTTAGTACACTATATCGACGGAGTCCTCAGCCTGCTAGCACCAAAACACTAGAGGGCGAAGCCCGCGTCAAAAATCGCCCGTAAAATCGGCGATGCTCTTGGGAAGACTGGCCACGAGTCACTATATGTTGTGCTCCGGCCTCTCGGAGACACAATATACAGGACCCAGGCGAAGAAGTGTACTCAGGTTTCCCCAGGCGTCAATCATTTTCTCAAGAATGTCCTAAGCTGCTATCATTCCTTGACTTCTGTTAGACAAGTTACGACTGAGCTATGCCCGACACCTGTGTGAATCATCGCTTAAATCCTTGTTAAGAAACAGTTTGTGGGAATCTGACCGGTGGCGTTGTCCACCAGCGAGTTTGAGAAGTGCCATCCACATTGCTGTCCGAGATCACGTTGACTTGGACGTTTGGGCAATTCGGGCGAGCAAATCGGCCATCCGCACGACGCCTCGAAGGCAAATCCCACCTGCCGGTTGATTCTCTTTGCGACTTCGGAAGAATGCTCGCAGGCAAGCCGGAGCTGAATTGCTGATTTGCCGATGATGTCCCTGCGCGTCACTCCATGCATGACACCGTTACCGATTCATGGCTTCATCCGATAAACCCGACGACCATATCGACGCACTGCTCAGCAGTTGGGAGTTTCACCCATCGGATATCAAAGCCCGCGTGGTCAAAGGCGGCGACGGGCGTGAAGTCCTGCAAACGCGCGTGGAGTTGGGTGTCTTGCAGATGGAAGTCAGCGGCCGCCCTGATGGCGAAAAGCCAGGCGGCCAGCAAACGTACTTGGATTTCCTCATCTCGGAAGAATTCCATCGCGGAGAGTCCTTTGTACTGACGGATGAGGAACGTCTGGAAGTCGACCGCGAATTCATGCAGTTCTACCAGCGTCGGATTTGCTGGTTAACGCTCAAGAACTACGCCGCCGCGATGTCTGACGCGGATCACACACTGACGCTGATGGATGTGGTGAAGCGCCATTCTCCGGACGAAGACTGGACGCTGGCGCACGAACAATACCGGCCGTTTGTGTTGTTTCACCGCACGCAAGCGGCCGCTCTCGCCGCGTTAGAAAACAAAGAGGCTGAAGACGCCATCAGCGCAATTAACACCGGCCTTGAGCGGATGGAAGAATTCTTTGCCGAGCACGACGCGGCGGAACGATTTGACGACGACGAAATGGTCAAACGGCTTCGCGCGCTCCGTGAATCAATGCGTGAGCAATTCAAAGTTGGGAAGACTCTCAACGAGCAACTCGCCGAGGCGGTTGCTTCAGAGGAATTTGAATTGGCCGCGCGTCTGCGAGATGAAATTCGCAAGCAGCAAGGTCAACTCTAGCCGTCCAGCTGAACGAGCGCCCTTGTTCGTTGGCTTTCTCAAGCCAGGCGCAAAAGTGGAATCGCGCGCCGTTCGCAATCATATGTTCCCGCACGTTGCGTACTGAGATCACTCTCGGGCATCTTGCATGGCGATTCACGGTCGCGAACGTGATCGACGTGGGACATAATCCGCAAACGAAATCCGTTACGGACGAACACGCGCGAACGAAATGGCAGGCGCGAGAGAACCATGCCGACGAACTCAGACGAAAATGAGGGGCGGCAAAGAGCGAATCGCTCCAGGCATTTTAGCGCACCGACCTCAGGGATCGGTTGCACTGTTGGCGCCCCTCTTGGACCACCTCCTGGCACAACTGTTAGCGCGCCTGTTGGAACCCTCGTTGGCGCGCCTGTTAGAACTTCCGCCAAAACCACCCAACCGAGGGGACCCTTTTCGGGTGGAGAGAGAAGCGAGAAAATGTTCGGAAAGTCGATTCCAAGTTGACCAGTGACAACCGCGCCTCAATTGCCAGGCTTTCGCCACGGCGATCCAGTCCAATCTGAGCCATGTGTTGGCGCTGACGAACGGGCTTAAGGCTTTTCCCTCGATGACGGCTTGCAATACCCCTGTCCAGCCTGAGGTCCGCCACCGCTCACGGCTTCGCGGTTTGCTGAAGTCATACTCGCGAAGAGCCACGTAGAGTTGGCGCAGTTGTCAATAGGAGCTGGCACCACTTCGACGAGTCAAATAGCCACCTTCCGCAATAAGCTTCTTCATGAGCGCCTCCACATCCGAAGGAATGAGCTGTTTGTCGGTTGATGGAAGATGAACTAATGCAAGTAACTCAGCTTTGAGTTCCGCACGCGATGGACTCCCGTAAAATAGCGCAATAAGGCCATTTTCATCTGCCGAAATCACGCCATCACCGTCGAGGTCATTTCGATCAAATAGCATGTCACCTATGTCCTGAATCTTACGAACATCTGATTCAGTCACTTGAGGCATCACCCTTGATTCAACGTCCCATTTGCCAACCCTGCGCATCGACAATGTTCGCAGTGCTGGCATCCTTAAGATCGTATCAAGCGCACTCCCACGGAACGCATTTCTGGGGATTCCCAAATCCTCCAAGTGAGGAAGTGATCGCAACGACGCGATGCCATCTGGTGAAACTCGTGTTCCGGAAAGCACGAGTGACTGCAATTGTGAGAGTTCCTTAAGTTGTGGAAGACCAGCATCGCTGATTCTTGTGTCACTTAGATCCAACTGAGTAAGGCCTTGGCACATCTGTAGTTTTGCCAAACCTTGATCTGTGATCCATGAGTCACTTAGGTCAAGCTCCTCTAGGCTAGGAAACTGAGCAAGGCATTCGAGTTGTTCGTCGCCGACGTACGGACTGTCAAGGCCTAGCGTGACGATGTTCTGCTGTAGACCAATCGCATCCATGTGAAGGTATTGAAACCCGCTGACGGCCTTTAGGAGAGTTCCCTCCCCGTCAAGAGGTGGGACAGCTTTGACGTTTCTTTGCAGCGACGAACGGGCCTGCGCCGTGAGCATTTCTGGAGACGGCATGGAACTCAGCATTGCTTGTATTCCACCGTAGCTCTCAGAATCGAATGAACGCCGGTGATCTGGCTCGGATAACGCCACATCGAAAAACTGCCAACCATCGATGATAACACTGCATTCGATTGAAAAGTCATCCAACTGCTGCCATCCCAAATGCGTTACGCGACCATTCGATCCTTCAAAGGTCCGTAATTGTCTGAGCGACTTGAACATTTTCAGATCTTCATCGCGCAAACAAGTCGAGTTCACTTTCAGCACGCGTAGGTCTTTGAACTGACTAATGCCGGACAAGCCATCGTCGTCAAGCGGTGTTTGGGAAACATTGAGTTCCCGTAATGGCCATGCCTCCCAACCCTTTGTGGTCGTAATCGCTGTCCCCTCAAGATCAAGAATCTCGAGATGCTCAAGACCCTTTAACGCAGAGAGACACTCATCCGTCACGGGTTGATTTCGTAATCGAAGAACTCGCAATTTGGAAAACTGGCCGAGTTCGCAAAACAAACACTGATTGGAGCGTGGATTGTCCCTAACAACCGTAAGGCTTGAAGAAAGATCAATCTCTGTGACGTAAGCTCCATAATCATCTCCAGTGAACCACTCGATCCAGAATGGTCCGTCTTCCATGCGATAAGACCCCCCGGACGATTCGATATAACTCTTCAGTCTGTCATTTAATCGATAGGGTTGAATTCCCCATTTCCAGAAGCCCAGAAAAATGGCAACAGCAGATACGCCAACGAGTAACGCCCGCAAGCTCAACTGAAGCTTACGTGTACGACGAGTGCGAACTGCAGAGCTTTGTTGGCTGCTCGTCGACAAGTCTTTTGCTTGAGGCGATTCACTTGGCATGGCTCTTCGAGTTTCCTGCGTAAACGATACTCAGGATCAGTTTGCCTTACGCGGGGCAGTGCCGGTTCGATCCACGTTTGGGCGAGTAGAAATCGATGTAGCTTCGTTTACCGAAAATTTGCCAACCCTAAGACAGCAGTGGCCTCCACGTTGCACCGGCAATTATTCACCGAACGTGCCACTCATTGTCAAGAAACTCAAGACAATGTGATTGATCGTCGAACAGCTCAAACGTTGCCATTGCTGCTGCGGAGAAAACTGTACTATCGATCCCTGCGCGGCAAATGAATCTGACACGGTGCCAGCATCGCTCGCGTTTCGCGGAACATCCGTCCAGACGAGACAGCCAATGGCAGCGCAGTGATCGATATCGAGCGTGTCCACTACCGCCGGGGTGCCACTGCTGGCTTGTCCAGCAGTGCTCTTCTTTGGACTTGCCCCCGTTCACGCGACCTCCTTCAGGATAGGCTCTGCCTCCTTCTGGAAGCTCAGCAAGGTGAGTGACCGACTGTTGGAATGAGGTCAAACCAATTCCCACGGAGAGCACTGCTGGACAAGCCAGCAGTGGCACCCGACAGTTGATGGAGCGGCAGTCGGAATTCGTGGTACAAGCTCAAAGACAACATCTCAGATGTGGATTGATATGACCGGGAGGACACATGATGGACAAAGACCAACAAGCTCAGTCGAGTGCCCCAATTCGGGTCAAGCATTTCGATCATTTGAGTTATGATGACGCATGGTATGGCGCAGTCTGGATTGAAGTAGAGGATGCGGATTGCTTTGGCATGCGACTCTCACGCTCCTTTGAAGAAGGATGGGTCGCACTTTTGCCTAGTTCGTTCTCTATCTCACAACAATCCACGGCGCTCGGGCTCGACCATTTCTTTGTCGGGTGCAGAGTGACCCTTCCTTCGAACCGTGAATATCGAGGGTTGGCGTACGTCAGAAGCTCCGATAACCAACCGTATCATATTGACATTATACACGGCAACGATCGGTGTTCTCTTCCGTCACTGTCTTCAGAGGCATCGACTGAAGACATATTTAAAGCAACAAGAGTGTTGGGCGTCCGAGCAATCTATCCACTTAACGTTGACTACTTCGCATTTCCATCTTCTCCCGCGTTGCCCAAAGTCCAATCGATGGCGTCGGCACGAAGAAGTAGTCTTCGCCATTGTTGGTCTGTTGCCAACCTTCGCGACCATCGGCGGGAAGATACTTGTTCTGCATTGCGGCGAGGTCGGCATACTGATAGCCGACGGTCTCGATGTCGTCGCGGGAAATATGCCCTGGAGCGTAGACGATGCGAAACCGACCTTCGCTAGAACCATGGTTCAAGTGCGCGGCGGCGTGGGCCATCTCGCGCAGGTCCGTCCCGGCGGCGCTCTCATAATTCCGCATGGTGTTGGCAGTGCCGCGGTAGCCATACTTGCGGATGATTGCTTCGACCTCGGGCTGTTCGCCAAAACGTTTCAACCCAGGGGCGAGAATGATCAACTCGCCACCGTCGGCAATTGCCATTCTCGTACGATACACGGCTTTATTAGCCACCCACGTGCTGAAGAACTCATCCTCTTGCATCACACACACAACTCGCTCTGCGGGCTGATCCAGGAGCGTGATGTTTTCTGCTTGTGACTGCCTTGCAGCCGCTAGGTAGGTCTCCCGGTCATCGCCCACATGCAAACCAGAGTGCACCAAGCGACCGTCGGCCGCTCGTCGCATGACAATCTGCACGTAAAGGTCAGGCAAGTCACGGAGCAATTCGTTTTCTGCCAAGTCGAACGCGGCGCGCGTAGGTGTGACCAGCGTGCCCAAATTGTTCTCAATTCCGCAACAGGCCGCCATCATATGTGAAGTGCAGATAGATTCTTTGCCGCCCAAACCAATGAAGTAGTTCTTGTTGCCGTTGGCAAAGCCCAAAACCTCGTGGGGAACAACATGGCCAACATTGATGATCCAATCCCACGCTTCCTGCATTAACATCGTGTTGAGCTCAATCGGGATCGCCCAATCGGCCGCGTCCCCGCTGAGTCGCTTGACTTCCGCGCTGCTGATTTCGCCAACACGGACACACCCGCCACGCCAATCATGGGCATGAATCCGCTCTTCCGGAATCTCGCCAAACATTTGCCGGTTCTGTTGGGGCGTGTGCGGAATGTGCTGACCGAGCGTGGGGATGACGTGAACCTCGGCTTCCGCAGCCAGAGCACGATACAGGCGTTCCGTAATCTTGCCCGCGCCGGAATGCATCCGCGTAATGTCGGGCGGTAACAGGAGGACGCGTTTGGGGGATGGCCCCAATCGTCCACGAGCTTCGGCGATGACGCGACCGAGGAGTTTATCCACTTCCGGCCAAGAGATCTCTTCGGCGGTGTGAGAGAACCAAAGCATGAGGCAACGATAAGAGTGTTGGGCAAGCTACAAAGTTATCGCGCGAGCAGACCGGTCTCGCGCAGTGCGCGTAGGATATCGCTCTCCGCTGCGTGGTGCAAAGTTACTCCTCACCGGAGGTCGCCGCGCATGAAGTTGAGGTGGCGTAAGATCAAGGCCATGCAACATCGCGCTCAACGACTTCAAGTCGATCGAGCGCACGTTTTTCAGCGAGAAGCCGCTGCGAAAGCATCATCCTGCGAGTACTTCACAACATCGATTGCCTTGATCACAGCTTCGCTGGCTGTGAAAGCCCGCCCGCCCGGTCCACGCAATCCGTTGACAGCCGAGCGCTAGCGCACGCTCCCTGCTGGTGCTGTGTTCACAGTGAACGAGGATCCAGGCTGCCAGCTATCCTTGGCCGCCTGGGCGGCGATTTCATCGTCTGACCGGGGACCATTGGTCCCTGGGGGACCTTCGAATAGCGAACTGCCGCCCGTGAACCGGTTCGCACAACCAACAGAAGAGAGCGTGCCAAACGCGATGACAGCGAGGGCAAAGAAACAGCGAGGTGTTGAAGTCATGAGTGAGAACTTACGGCGTTTGATTGATCGGAGGGTGCCGGATTTGAAATTAATGCAGATGCAGCACTTCTTCCTTGCCGTCAATGGTCTCTCTTGAGAACAAGCCATCGGATCGTCAGTTGCGGAGAGATCTAGCTGCCGAGAACCGTGCGTTATTTCCCCAGGATCCCGTTGCCAGGCCGATCTTGCCGCATGAATTCCTGCACGGTTTCAGGCTGTTGCGGCTGAGGAGGCAAAAACCAAGAGCATCCCGTCGCGCTAACCATCGTGAACAACAAAACGACTACCCACCAAGCGTGAACCAGCGAAGTCGTGCTTTTGGATTCGGTCTTCATATTCAATACTCTAGGCAATGTTCCCTGGGTAACGCTGTGAGCGATGATCAGGCGGCGGAGTCTCGCAAAACACGTCTTCTTCGTCCAGGCGAATTCGTGGCTTACTCGCGGCGAATGGGCGTATCCAGTGCATGCACTTGACGTGCTGTCACGTGCCTGGCGTTGAGTTCGGGCGAAAAGCCTCGGCTGCCTGTCACGCCAACATAGCGTCCCTCAAACGCTTGCAAGCGCAGTCCTGGAGCGGCGGTCAGGTACGATTGCAACTGGCCTGCTTCATCCAACAGCGCGTATTGAGCCGCGGATGTGTTCCGCGAACTTACCGGCGTGAGAATTCCCATGGCGTCGTAGCGGGGCTCGACACTCCCGGAAACCAGAGTTGCTGGTCCCGTCAATGGTCGCGAGGTCGTTGCTGGATTGTTCTTTCCGGTCCGTCCTCGCTCTCCCGTTCCTGCAAGGGGTAACGGTTGCGTGGTCGAAGTTCCTTGCCTGCTCGCCACCAACACTCGGCGTTCGAGCCGCTCCTGCCGGCGTGCGAGATCTAGGAATGTCTCAATCCTCTCAGCCAGGCGATTCGCAAGGCGAGTTTGCCGGGCATCCTGCGTTTGGTCCAAAACATCAGCCGCTCTGTCCGCTAAGTAAGCAAGGTCTTCTGACCCGGCTCCGTGGCATACGGCGTCGGAAAGTTCCATATTGATCGCTTCAATCTCTTCAGCGGGCGTGCGCGCTGACCACTGCGAGTGGCCAAAGCTGGAACGTCGATTGTCGTCTTTGGTGGAAAGACCGGATGTGGCGGAGTCCTCCGTTTCGGCTCGGCGAACATCCGTCGCTCGAATCCAGCGGAATTCGCCAGCCGGCGGCGCGATCTTTGTCCATTCCGGATCGGACGGACTGTGGCCGAGTACATAGACCTCTTCGTCCCGTTTCAGTTCCACCTGCCAGACGTCCCGGTCCGGCGTCAGCTGGGAGCCAACTTGCGAGATCACTCCACTCCGACGTACGTAAGCCTTGGCAAGACCACCGCGCTCGTCCGACTGCGTTGCAGCGGTTTCACGTTGGATATCTTCAGAGCGGAGCCAACTGAAACTCCCCTCCGGCGGCCGGATGGCCAGCCACCCGGACTGTTCGCCAAAGACTTGCACGCGTGCCCCGTGGCGAATCGGTTGGGTGGCGTAGTACTCGCGGCCAGGACCGCTGCGCACTTCAGCATTCTGGGAAATGACAACCGCCTGATAGGATTGCTCAGATACGCTCTGCGCGGTTTCGTCCTGACCGAGAGCGTCTTGAGTTGGCGTCAAGAAAACAGCCAAACTCCACAAGACACAAAACCCAATTGTCAGCAATGCGCGCAGTGCCATACCACATGCCGTCCTTGAGAAGGCCACGTTAAACTCGCGCAGGTTGCGCGCGAAAAGAGAAGACAAGGGCGGCTAATACTCAAATCACCGGCGTGTGACAAGCTGAATTTGTCCCCGCAAACGAGGCCGAACCCGCCGAGTTCAAAGCGTGTCGTCAATTGCGCCCCATTCACCGTTTCGACCCGGGTTGATCTTTGATGGGCCTTGCCCAGGAACCAAGCAGACCGCTATCATCGGAACGTCAGGCACTCGCGCTGATGGAGGGTATGCGAATGGCTAGCGGCCGCACTGGAAATGCGGTGCCGGGAAACCGGTTGCGGGTTCGACTCCCGTGCCCTCCGCTTGATAACACACTGCCGTCGAAAATCTTTGGCAGATTAGGATTTGCGCCGTGCGGAGTCTCCGCAGGGGTGGAAGTGGCTTGGCACTCTTGAGGGGTGAACTTTTCGGAGTTTGCCGAGTGTGGCCTCCAAAGCGGTGACGGTGCGAGCAGCCGCCGCGCGAAGAAGACTCCTTAGCTTCGCGAATGCCAGTTTGATCGGTTTCAATTCTGATAGAATCGGGAATCGCGCAGGGGCCTCCGTATCTAATAAAACAAGCCGATGAAGTATGGAGTCTCGTTCGCAATTCTCGCTGCGCTAATTGCGTATTACTCGATTCGAAGTGGTGGTTGGCTGATCCTATTACTGTGGCCTGCGGCATCTTTCACGATAATAGCAGTGGCTTACTTCGGCGTTGGGCCTTCAGTGTTTGGCAAGCGTGAAAACGGGACGCTTTCAATCGGACAGGCGATCTTGCTCGCACCCTTTCTTGCATATCTCACGGTTGTATGGCATGCGATTCGGTTCGTGTCACGCGAACCTGCTTTCAATCAACTTGTCGACGACGTCTATATCGGACGCCGTCTATTATCGCGTGAACGTCCGTCGGATTTCGATCATATCGTCGATCTAACATGTGAATTCGTTGAGCCGGACGCATTACGATCATCCGGCTATATTTCATTTCCAACATTAGACGGCCACTATCCGGATACCAGCACGCTCTTGGCGCGTGTTGCTCGCGTGGCTGAACTTGACGGCACTGTCTACATTCATTGCGCCCAAGGGCATGGTCGCACCGCAACACTTGCTATTGCCTATTTGATTCGACAGGGGATTTCTTCCACGGTTGATGATGCCGTAGCATATGTGCTCGAACGCAGGCCGGACGCACACCTCAATCGATCCCAGTACCGAATGCTCTGTTCGGCATATGGATGTGAGAATAAGTAGTTCGTGGTGGCCTGACGATTTCCCCGCGGATGTCAGTGCTTCTGCTCCCTCGTTCTGTTTGCTTGGGAGCCAATGCTCAACTCGTGGCGAGATCGTTCTGGTGATCAAAGGTGCAAGAAAGCCTGTGGTTCCCGCGCGTCCGGCATTGCACCGTCCAATTCTCCCGTTTAAGGAACAGTCTCCATGTGTCGAAACATCAAGACGCTCTTCAACTTTGATCCGCCGGCGACAGAGGAAGAGATCCGGGCCGCCAGCCTGCAATTCGTTCGCAAGTTGAGTGGTTTCAACAAACCTTCCCAAGCTAACCAACATGTTTTCGAGGAAGCGATCGAGTCCGTAACCGATGCAGCAAGGCGACTGCTTTCGGCATTGGTCACCAACACCGCGCCCAAGAACCGAGAGGTGGAAGCGGAGAAGGCTCGCGCACGAACTGCCAAACGATTTGGCGCAAGGGCCTCCTAACGCTGGGCCGGTCCGAAGACGAAACCGGCAATACCAATGATGCCCGCGCGCTGCGACTCAGCGGCTCCTTCAATGAGCGCGCAGGCTACTGCTCATGGCGCACTGCTGGGCAAGCCGGAGTGACGTCTGACAAAAGCAAGACTCGCTTGATCTAGTTCTAACTTTGTCGCGAGCCGGAACCTTGTCTTGAGCCTGATCCCTGTTGCGATGTGGCTTTCGCCGGAATGGCGTATTTCTTGGGGTTGGCCAGGAACATCTTCTGTTGTTCTTCACCGGGAAAGAGATATCGCATTCCGTCGTAGAGCACTGTGAAGTCCGCACTCCCGGCAACGTCCTTTTTCATCTCAATGCGGCATACGGAGCAGTTGCCTTCAAAAGCCAGATCCGCGTTGGCATATTTATCTGGGTTGGCCAAGAACTCCTTTTGCAACTCTTCGTTAGGGAAGAGATAGAGTCGCTTTTCACGCAGCGCGGAGAAGCGAATGTTGCCCGGCACGCGCTTGCCCATGTTGACCATACAGACTGTGCAATCTCCGCCTGCAACAGGTACGTATTTGGCTGGATCCGCTTTGAACATGTCGAGCTGTTCCTGGCCGGGAAACGCGTATCGCTTCCCGTCGTACGTGGCAACAAATTCACTGGTTCCCTTGACCCACTTCTGCATTTCCACGATGCAGACCGGACAATAGCCTTCCAGGCCCCATGGCGCTTGGTTGGTTTGCACAACGCGGGTTCCCGATTGCGGCGGAGCGGCGCGTCTGCCGGACTGTGCGAAAACGTTAGTGTCTTGCGAGATCACACCGGCCAGCAAAACCGCAGTGATGATGGGGAGCAAACGGCGATGAATGAAAGGCATGATTGTCTCCTACGCTGTTTCCGGAAGGTGATTCGATCGAAATGAAGTGAGGCACGCTTTGATGACACTCAAGACGGGCTGCGGCCCAATAGCTTACTCGGAAAAGGCCCGAAGCGAGAGCAATCGCCATCTTGTGTGAGCTAAGCCACGTGCGGCAAAAAAAGCGCTCGCTCAATGTGTCCACGCTCACGCACGGAAATCCGTTGATGGAGTTTGTGTCAGAGTTTTCGCCCTGCCGTAACTTCCTTGAATCGCCGCAGCGTCGCGGGGCTGACATGATGCTCAATCCCTTCGGCGTCAATCGCAGCCGTAGCTTCATCAATCCCTAACGAAAGCAGGAACTGGTACACGATTTCGTGTCGCTCCTTGCATTGGGCAGCCAGCCGAGAGCCTTTCCGTGTGAGCGTAATCGGGCGATAGGGCTGCGTGCGAAGCAAGCCATTTTTCTGCAAACGATCCACAATCCGGTTCACCGTCACGTGGCTTACAGCGAAGCGTTCGGCCAAGTCCTTGACCCGGCACGTCTCCTGCTGAGCGAGAATGTCGGCCACCGCCTCGACGTAGTCCTCGGCCGTCTCAGAGGCGTGGTCGCTCCGCGTTCGGCGGTGCGGCTCAGAATTCGTTGCAGTGTTCAATGTCTGTGGCGCCTCGTGCGAGAACATCTTCACGTACCCGATTGGCTCATCTTATGGCATTGACACTGTTGTAGCAATGGCTACAATACACCATGAATTGTAGCACGTGCTACATTCGTGAAGAACCCCTTTGCAGAAATAGGCTTTTAGCCATGAATAGGCTCATTGTTGGTTGCTTGATGATCGCGGTTTGCGCGGGATGCAGTTCATCTGACCCTGCTGCGGACTCTTCGTCTGCAGACGGCATGGCAGAGTACAACGGAAGCTATCCCATCAACGCGATCGCTACGGTGGGCATGGTGGCGGACATCGTGCGCAACGTCGGCGGAGACCACGTCAACGTCAGCCAACTGATGGGGGCTGGTGTTGATCCGCATCTCTACAAAGCCACACGCGATGATGTGCTTTCCATCATGGACAGTGACATTGTCTTTTATTCGGGGCTGATGCTGGAAGGCAAGATGGCAGATACATTCATTCGCGTTGGTCGTAGCAAGCCGGTTTATGCGGTGACCGAACTGATTGATGAAACCGATCTGCTGGAGCCCGAGGAGATGGAAGGGCATCATGACCCGCACGTATGGATGGACGTTTCCGCCTGGTCAAAATGTGTGGATGCGGTGGCACAATCGCTTGGTGAGTTTGATCCCAGTCATGCGGATGACTACGCGAAGAACGCCCGAGCCTATCAGCAACAACTGACCCAGTTGCACGCGTACGGCGTCAAGTCCATTGGCTCCATCCCAACAGGCAAGCGTGTGCTGGTCACCTCGCATGATGCGTTCAATTATTTCGGCCGTGCCTACGGTCTGGACGTCATGGGGGTTCAGGGGATCTCCACCGAGTCCGAAGCCGGATTGAAACGGATCGTTGAACTTGTTGACATGCTGGTCACGCGCGATGTGCGAGCTGTGTTTGTTGAGAGCAGTGTTTCGCGGAAGAGCATTGAATCATTGCTGGAGGGCGCGGCGGCGCGAGATCACTCAGTTGTTGTCGGTGGCGAGCTCTTTTCCGATGCTATGGGCCCTGCGGGAACTTATGAGGGCACATACATCGGCATGCTCGACCACAATATCACGCTTGTGACAAGAGCGCTGGGAGGCGACGCCCCCGCTGGCGGCATGCAAGGGAAGCTGACGTCTCATGACATTTCCCCTGCTCAGTAACTCACCCGCCCGAACATGGCATCCCCCAGCCAACCATCGACTGAAGTGGCAATACCCGGCGGTGACTCCGTCCCGCTCTCCGTCTACGATCTGACTGTGGCCTATCACCGCAAGCCAGTGATTTGGGATATCGGATTTGATGTTCCCGCCGGATCGTTGGTTGGTATTGTTGGGCCAAACGGCGCCGGCAAAAGCACACTGTTGAAAGCCGTGATGGATTTGATCCCCCGCGCGTCTGGGCGGGTGCGCGTCTTCGGTAAGCCTTATCGCGAGAATCGGCATCGGGTTGGTTACGTTCCGCAGCGGGAAAGCGTGGATTGGGATTTCCCCGTCGATGCTCTCGATGTCGTCACGATGGGACTATATGGGAAGATCGGCTGGCTACGTCCTGTGGGGAAGCAGCACCGAGATGCGGCCATGGAAGCGCTCGAACGGGTCGGCATCGCCGAGCTGGCGCATCGCCAGATCAGTCAACTTTCCGGAGGTCAGCAGCAGCGGGCGTTTCTCGCCCGCGCGCTCGTGCAAGATGCGGACTTGTATTTGATGGATGAGCCCTTTGCTGCCGTTGATGCGGCCACGGAAAAGGCGATCGTCGATATTCTCCGCGAGATGAAATCCCGCGGGAAGACGGCCATCGTGATTCACCATGACCTGCAAACGGTGCCTGAGTATTTTGACCATGCCGTGCTGTTGAACATGCGAATTGTCGCGCACGGGCCGATGGACGAGGTGTTCACGCAGGAGAATTTGCAGAAGACCTATGGCGGGCGTTTGACGCTATTGGAAGAAGTTTCAGAAGCGATGCGTCGGCGGGAGCGTTCCCTATGAGTCGAACGCAGTTTTTCGTCGCTGTCTCTTGCACGCTGGCGATTGTGCTCGTCTTGGGAGTATGGCAATTCATCATGCCGTCCGAATCTGACTCCGGGCGGCCAACGTGGGACGAATGGACCCGTCTGCTGTTGTTGAAAGACTACAACACGCGAGTGGTCACACTGGGAGCGTCACTGCTGGGTTGCGCTGGCGGAATTGTGGGCAGTTTTACGCTGCTACGGAAGCGTGCCTTGATGGGAGACGCGTTGAGCCATGCCACGCTGCCGGGGATCGCCTTGGCTTTCATGGCGGCGAATGCACTGGGCATGTCGGGAAAGTCTCTGCCGGTGCTGCTGCTGGGCGCCGTGGCAACGGGACTGTTGGGCGTGGCCGCCATTCTCCTCATCCGCAATTTGACGCGATTGAAGGAAGACACGGCGTTGGGCGCTGTGCTGAGCGTGTTCTTTGGAGCGGGGGTTTCTCTGTTGGGAATGATTCAGCAAATGGAAACCGCCGCGGCGGCAGGGTTGAAGGGCTTCATCGATGGGAAAACTGCCTCGATGGGCATGCAGGATACAACGCTGATTACAGTGACAGCGATCATCTGTATCGGTTGCTGCGTGGCGTTCTACAAACACTTCAAATTGCTGTGCTTTGACGAAGCGTTTGCGGCCGCGCAGGGATTTCGCGTGGTGGTTCTTGATATCGCGTTGATGGCCTTGGTGGTTGCCGTGTGCATTGTGGGCCTGCAGGCTGTGGGTTTGATCTTGATGATCGCCTTGTTGGTGATTCCGGCGGCGGCGGCCAGGTTTTGGACGCAGCGCATGTCACGGATGGTTGTGATTGCCGCGGTATTGGGTGCCGTGGGCGGAATGGCTGGAGCGGGCGCTAGTGCTCTCTTCTCAAAGCTTCCCTCCGGCCCGATGATCGTTCTTGTGTACGCCGGGTTCTTTGTGATCAGTATGGTCTTTGGTCCTCAGCGCGGGCTGCTACTGCGTTGGCGCCGACGGGTACGGCTCAACCGCAGCATTGATCGCCAACACTTACTCCGTGCGATCTATGAAGTCCTCGATCTCTCCGGCCAGCGAAGCACCAAAGATGCACCGCCGTTTGCTACTGTTGCTCAGCTTCTCCGGCGTCGGAGTTGGTCGCCGTGGCGGCTTAAGCTGGCCATTGCCCGTGCCTGCCGCGCAGGCGATGTGCAGCAAATTAAAGAGCGAGTTGAATTGACGGAATCTGGGCTGGCAGAAGCCGCACGGTTGACGCGTCAGCATCGGCTCTGGGAGTTGTATCTGATCAACTACGCAGAGATCGCGCCCAGCCGAGTCGATCAGGATGCCGACGCAATCGAACATGTGCTAGAACCACAGATCGTGGCCCGACTAGAATCGCTTCTAGCAAGTTCCCAATCTGAATTCCCAGAAAGCCCTCACGAGTTGGCTCCAGCGGAAAACGCTTTCCTGACGAGGGCCGCGCATGGAGCTTGAATTGCTGGGGATCTCGACATGGAGATGGGATTTTGACGGCTGGATTGTGGCCGCAGGCATCCTATGCGCAGTTGCAGCGGCGCTCTTGGGAAATTTCCTCGTGCTGCGGCGGATGAGCATGTTGGGAGATGCCATCAGCCATGCGGTACTGCCTGGTCTGGCTGCGGCGTTTATCTACACGTCCAGCCGCAACAGCTTGCCGATGTTCCTGGGCGCGGCAGCCGTGGGCATTCTCACCGCGTTCTTTACAGAGTGGATTCGCGGAGTGGGCAAGGTGGACGAAGGCGCATCGATGGGAGTCGTTTTCACGTCGCTGTTCGCGTTGGGGTTGGTGATGATCGTCCAAGCCGCAGACCATGTTGACCTTGATCCCGATTGCGTGTTGTACGGCTCGCCGGAATACACGCCTATGAACACGGTTTTCCTTGCAGGGTGGGAGGTGCCCATCTCCGTCATCACGTTGGGGATTGTAGCGACGGTCAACGCGGCCTTTGTGATCTTCTTCTATAAAGAACTCAAGTTCAGTTCGTTTGACCCGTCACTGTCGACGACGACTGGCTTCAGCGCGACCTTGATGCACTACATGCTGGTGGTGTTGGTTGCCGTCACGGCGGTCGCCAGTTTCGAGTCGGTTGGCAATATCCTGGTTGTGGCCATGTTCGTCGTCCCGCCTGCGACGGCCTATTTGTTGACGGATCGTTTGGCGGTGATGATTCTCCTCAGCTTGGTGCTGGCTTGTGTTTCTGCTGTGCTGGGGCATCTCGGCGCAATCGCCGTTCCTCGTTGGTTCGGTTTTGCGAGCAGCTTGCCGACGGCGGGAATGATGGCTGTCTCTACCGGGTTGATTTTCTCCCTGACTGTCGCCTTCAGCCCTAAACAAGGTGTGTTGGTTAAGTTTGTCCGCCGGCGAATCTTGGCATGGTCCACGCTTGCGGATGACATTGTCGGCGTGCTCTATCGTCGCGAGGAACGCAGCAAGGATTCGCGGGCGACTCGCGAGATCCTGCGCTCACTCCTCTTGGCGGACGCGTTTTCATTGCGGATGGTGCTACGGTGGCTGAGGTTCCGCGGTGAATTGATACGGCATGGAGAACGATACGAACTGACGCAACAAGGGAGGGCACGCGCACAGGATCTTGTGCGATCGCACCGACTGTGGGAGCAATACCTGGTCTCACAAGCCGGGTTGGACGAAGACCGAATTCACGACAAGGCCGAGAAATGGGAACACGTCACGGATCTTGAGTTGCGTCGCCGACTGCGGGATGAAACGAACGCGCCGCGCATCGACCCCCACGGAACTCCAATCCCGGACGAGCGGGCGGAAGCGGAATAGCCAGAGTTGTTGGCAGAAACGCTGACGTCACCACCGCGGAGTGTCAGAGCAAACAGAAAAAATTTCAGGCAACAATTGAAAGCACTCACCGCGACGATCAAGATAACACACTTGGTTGAGGAATGTGCACGTTGTGCATCACCGCTGGTGTGATACGGACGACTCCACCACGGAACTTCAGTCATGATGGACCGTCTACGTCATCCCCTATGCGAACTTGAGGAAAAGATGAGCAACATGTGTGTAAGAGTTCCGAGTGCGCGTGTTCTTGTGACGCTAATACTGCTGGCCCTTTTCGGCGTCTTCGCTTCACCGGTTCGATCTCAGGATACAGCAACCATCGATGAAGACTGGACCGATGCTTTTCAGTGGCGATCAATCGGTCCGACAACCGCCGGCGGGCGAATTGTTCGGATTGCCGTTGTCGAAAGCGACCCGAATACATTTTACGTGGCCTCGGCCGGAGGCGGGCTATGGAAGACGACCAACAACGGGATCACGTTTGAAGGTCTCTTTCAACATGAAAGCACCATCTCCATCGGCGATGTCGTAGTCTCTCCGTCCAACCCCGACATCGTTTGGGTGGGTACCGGCGAACACAACCCGCGCAACAGTGTCTCTTGGGGTGACGGGGTCTACAAATCAACCGACGGTGGCAAGACTTGGAAAAATATGGGGCTGAAAGATTCGTTTCAGATTGGTCGCATGGCCATTCATCCCACCAACCCCGACATTGTTTACGTGGGTGCGCTCGGTCGACTGTGGGGCCCTAATCGGCAGCGAGGTGTCTTCAAGACCACCGATGGTGGTGAGACCTGGAGGAAGGTGCTGTTTGTCAGTGAAAATACGGGGATCATCGAACTGCAAATGAACCCGGACGATCCCGATACGCTCTTGGCAGCCGCCTACCAGCGCCGTCGCGACGGGTTCGATGGTGGAGAACCGGCCATTAGTAGCGGACCTGAAAGCGGCGTTTATAAAACGACCGACGGTGGAAAGAAATGGACTCGATTGTCCAAAGGTCTACCCGAAGGAGACATGGGCCGCACGGGAATCGACTATTACCAATCCGATCCGGACATTGTGTATCTGCAAACCGGAGGTTCGCGCGTCCGCGATGGCAGCAACGGTGTGTATCGATCCGAAGACGGGGGCGATAGTTGGAAAAAGGTCAACGACCTTTCCATACGGCCCATGTATTACAGCCAGATCCGCGTCGATCCTAGCGACGATCAGCGCGTCTACACCATGGCCACTTCCTCGCATCGATCGACTGACGGTGGCAAGACGTTCTCCTCTGGGTTTGCCGGTCGTCCGCGCACGCACGAAGATTCCCATGAACTATGGATCGATCCACGTGACGGTGCTCATATGATCTTGGGTAACGACGGAGGATTGTTTCAAACCTATGATTACGGACGGAACTGGGACTTCATTGGCAACCTCCCCATTGCTCAGTCCTATCATGTGGGACTGAGTCCTCAGAGGCGTTACTGGGCCTACACGGGATTGCAGGACAACGGGAATTGGGGAGCTCCCAACCTGATGCGCGGCACTCGTGGTCCGGGCAATGATGACTGGGTTCGCGTCAGCGGCGCCGACGGGTTTGTTTGCCTCGTCGATCCCAACGATGCCAATACGCTGTACTACGAAACGCAAAACTCCAACATGCGGCGGATGGATCTTCGCACGGGACGAAGCTCACGCATCCGCCCTCAAGCTGAGAATCAGCGTTGGAATTGGGAGGGACCGCTGTGTATCTCTCCCCATGATTCGAAAGTTCTTTTCACTGTTGGCAAAAACGTGTTCCGCTTAAGCGATCGTGGCGACGATGCGGACGAGATTTCTGACGACCTCTCGAGCGCCGAACGCGGTAGTGGGTCGGCGGTCGCGCAATCTCCGATCAATGCAAACGTCATTTACGCTGGCTATACTGACGGAGCCCTGTGGGTCACCCGCGACGGAGGCAAAGAGTGGAAACGCATTGACACAAACGTTGGCTTACCCGGCCAGCGATGGGTCGATTCGATCGAAGCCAGTCGCTATGAAGAGGGACGAGTTTATGTCGCCTTTGACGGACACCGGTCTAATGATGACGCGCCTTATGCGTTTGTCAGTGAAGATTACGGAGCCACGTGGCGCAGCATGAATGATGGTCTGCCTGAAAACGGATCGACGCGGGCGTTACGTGAGGACATCACGAATCCGAATCTGCTTTACTGCGGAACGGAATTCGCGATGTTTGCTTCGATTGATCGGGGACGTTCCTGGACCAAGATCAACAACAACTTGCCGACAGTAGCGATTCACGAGGTAGCCCTTCACGGCAAGTCCGGTGAAATCGTAGTCGCGTCCCATGGACGTGGACTATGGGTGCTGGACGTCACGCCGCTTCGTCAGATGACTACCAGAGTGCATCGGAGATCGGCTCATCTTTTCCAGCCGCAACCGGCCATCCTTTGGCAGCGCGGCGGATTGCCAACCGGCGATCTTTACGGAGGACGACGGTGGTACGGTGAAAACCCGTACCGTGGCGCGGTGATTTACTACTTTCTCCGCCAGTCCGTGGGCAGTCTTGTTTTGACGATCACCGACGATGAGGGGAATGTCATTCGCACGATGACCGGTGATGCGTTGGGTAAAGACGCGCGCTCGCCTGGCCTGCACCGCATTGAGTGGAATACTCGCCGAGACCCCGCCCGGCGGACCACCAACGAGCGGCGTTCCTCACGAGGCGGCCAACAAGGCAATCGTGGCGGATCGGGTTCTCAAGTTAGTACCGGGACCTATCGGCTGACCTTGACCATTAACGGAGAGCAGCTGACGCAATCGGTTCAGCTGCAATCCGATCCTGGTGACGGTTGACCAAAGCGGGGGCAACGTTGTTTTAGAACGAGCGACGCGAGGTGCCCTCTCGCATCATGCGAGAGGGCAATCCCGAACACGAGACCTTGTGTTTGCGTTGGCGGCTGTGGGACGAGATAACTCGCCCCGCATTGATCCGCACGGAACTCCATCCCGGACGAGCGAGCGAAGCGGAATAGCCGGAGCCGTTCGCAAAAGCGCGCTGACCGTCACAACCGTGACCGTGGTTGTTATCTTCGGCTTAGCTGGGCCAAACCCAGTTCGCACGCACCAGTTGGCACCTGTTGTCCCCTGAAGACGATAAGGGGAACCGAATCGGCATGACCCGTCTCGCGGGGTGCGCGTTTCGGCAGACGCCACATTGATTCGCTTGGATTGAAATGTACTCCTTGTCGATACGTGAATCGGAGTTAGACGTACGTCGAGGCAAGGAAGGAAACCTTCAGGCAGCAGTTGAAAGGACTCACTGTGACGATTAAGACGGAGTTTTTTGGTCGAGGAATGCGCACGTTGTGCATCGCTCTATTGGCGACGATCATCAGCGCGCAGGCTTGGACCGCGAGTGCAGAGGAGTTCCACGCGGGACGGTTTGATTCCTGCTGCAAGGACACTTGCTTTGACCCTTGCGAAGATGAGAGTGATCTCATCTGTTCGTATGGTCCCCACCCCTGCGAGCCGCGTGGGACGCTATTGCAGTGGAGCTACGGAACAAGCTTCTCCGGCGGGCCAGATCGGGATGAGCCGCTCGTGACAGACCGGCCCGATTTCACGGAAGCGGCTTCAACGGTTGGACTGGGCGTCGCTCAGTTGGAAATGGGGTACACGTACACGTTTGACAATGACGGAACCACAGCGACGAAGACGCATTCCTATCCGGAGACGTTGCTACGGTATGGGATGTTCGCCGAGTGGTTTGAACTCCGTGTTGCTTGGAACTACGCCGTCCAAGAAACCGGTCAGGTGCGCAGATCGGGAGCGGCGGACTTGTATTTGGGAGTCAAGTTGGGCCTGACTCCGCAGGAAGGCATCTTACCGGAGATGGCATTGATCCCGCAGATGAATGTCCCCACAGGAGCGCGCGTCTTCACCGCTGATGAGACACAACCCGGTTTGAACTGGAATTATGCCTGGGAGCTCAACGATTGCATTGCGACAGGCGGAAGCACGCAGTTCAATCGCGCATTGGATGAAATGACCGCCGCGGCGTTCACGGAATGGGCTCAGTCTTGGACAATAGCCTATACGTTGACGGACCGCTTTGGAGCCTACACGGAGTGGTACGCTTTCTTCCCGCATAGCGCAGATACGGCTTTGCCGGAGCACTACTTCAACGGCGGCTTCACGTATTTGGTTTCCAATGATGTGCAATGGGATATCCGTGCCGGCGTGGGCCTCAATGACCGCTCCGATGACTACTTCATCGGTTCGGGGCTTTCCGTTCGCTATTGGTAGCTGAAGCGCTCTGTGCTGTGCTGTGCTGCAAATTCGTTCTGCTCACAGTCTGATGAAACGTTCAATAGGCCGTGAGCAGAACAGGAATCAACAAAGCGTTTGAGACCATCTCCTTGTCTGGTGCTCAGTTCGTCGATATTTCTCAACGCTTGGCGGACGCGCGATCAAATGGCCGCGACGTTCCGCGCGTCCTGCCTTCATGCGTACGGGCGAAATTGACATTGGTCAAATTTTCCATCCTCCAAGGGGGGTGGCGCAAACGCTTCACGCCCACGCAATGGACCAGCAACGGGACCGCAAACGTCACCGGCAACCTTGACGTTACGTTCAGTAGCCTGTTAACCGTCAACCTCCTATGGCGCTCGGCAGCGCGCAGAAAGGCCGAAAACATCTAAAAATTTGACCAATGTCAATTTCGCCCATACGCCTGAGAGCAGGGCGTGTGGTATCCCATCAGGGATGACTCGACAGCGTTTGTTCGGCGAGCGGGACAGCAATCGGAGAGGTATTCGAGCTCAAGAGAAGCGCTGCGGTGCCGTTCTCTTGACAGGCGATAGCGCTTCAATACGTCAACAGGAGGCGGTCTGTAACGATCTCCTTCTCCAACGTGCGTCCATTCATTTGGAAGCGCCGCAGCATCGAACGCCCGCAGTTGACGAGCGCTTCGCGTTGGAAAAGCCCTGGGGGAATCTGCACGTCGCAAAGCACATCGCCAGACTTCTTACTACCGTCAATACTGAGCGCGACAAAGGCACCACGCCGCTTGCAGTCCGCGATTGCCTCAAACAGGCGTTGCAAACTGAAAGCTTGTGCGCCGTAGAGGATGCTTTGAGAGTGGCGATAGGGAGGATCGCAATAGATGAGGTCTTCGCGACCGGCTCGGCCCATCGCGGCCTGAAAATCGAGTACGTCAAACTGCGCTCCCATAGTCCGCTGACTCCAAGTCTCCACGCGTTGCGCAAAGCTCTCCGGTGCGATTGGCTGATGCGGACCGCATGGAGTCGACATGTGCCCGTCTTCTTTGCGAAATCTCATCACACCGCCGTAGCATGCCCTGCACAGGAAGAGAAGGTCCGCACCGTTGGGTCGCGCGTTGTAAGCGGCCTTCACTTGCTCGTAAGCGGTTGCTTTCCCATGTCGTCCGATCATCGCCCAGCGTTCCTGGTACCAGCGCTTGAGTTTGCCAGGATCATTGCGAAGAGTTTGCCAGATCTCGATTAGCGGTGTAAACGCATCCGAGGCCAGCGCCCGCTGAGGAGCCAGCGTTCCCAAGACCGCGCCGCTGCCAAGAAACGGTTCGTGATACGTCTGAAAACCGCCGGGAAAGTGCGAGATGATTTCGTGAGCGAAGCGTTGCTTGTTGCCAATCCACTTCAGCAACTGGCTGCGAAACGGCCGAATGATTCCTCCCTGCGATTCTCGTTCAGGAGTCGCTGGCGGCGTATTATGCGGGTTCCATCCCTCTTCATGCATCAGACTTATATCTCGTTCACTCCGAGATGCTTGGATCGCGTTTTTCCTCTCCGACCGCGGCGCAGGTCGACGAAGAACTTTGACTCACTGTTTCTTCGCTCTGCACTGTGGTCAGCTCTTGCGCTACTGACGAGTCAACCGTTGTTGCATGCTCGGAAGTTCCATCCTTTTGATTGCCAAATCGCAGGAGCCACCACCAGGACTTGATCGCCCAATGGCGGTTGCGGCGTCGCTGAAAGGGGGGAGATTGTCGCAAGGTTGCATTCACATTTCGCATGTGGTGGTGGGCTTCCGACCACTGCCCCAAGCTGGAAAGGAGCAGCCCGAAGGAATAGCTCGCTTCTGCATGGCCGGGGTAGAACCGCAGCATCTCGGCGAAGACTTCGGCAGCTCGGTCATGGTTGTCCAACCGTGCGTGCACTTGGGCAAGACGCAGGTAAGCCATCCCGTAGTCGTAATCCGCCTTCTCGGCATGCACCTGTTCGAGCCGTTCCATGGCTTGAGTGTGTTCACTCAGGTGGTATTGGCACAGCGCGAGCTTGTATCGTGCTTCGAGCAAAGTCGAATCTCGCTGGAGGGCTTTTTCATACCAAGGTTTGGCTTTCGAGAATCGTGCTGCCCTCAAGAAGATGTTGCCAAGCTGCACCATATGGTGTGGTTTATCCAGTTGATCAATCTTTTGGCGCAGGTCGCTCACTTCCCGGCCGGAAAACCGCTGCCAAAGCGCGCGGGCTTCGTTCGCTAGCGACGGAAACATGCCTGGCGCCATCAAAAACGCCACCAGGAAGACCGGGATGATCACAAACAGCGTTGTCTGGAAGACGAATCTCAGGATGGCGCGCGGCATCGGCGGCAGCCATCCACTACTCAACAAGAGCGCGGCGATGACAAGAGTCAAGGCAACGACAAGAATCCAACGCAGCATGCGGCAAGTATAGCCCTTGGCACTCAAATGGCGAACCAGGCAGGCTGAGCACGGTTAACCGCTTGGATATTGCCGGCAGTATTCGTAAAGCGCCATCGCCGTCGCGTTGGCGACGTTTAAGCTGTGTGGAAGCCCATAGATGGGAATCTCGACAACATCGTCAAGCATCGCCAGAACATCTTCAGCCAGACCTGTCCTTTCGTTTCCGATCACCAAAGCGGTCTTCCGTGGAAAAGCATACTCCGGCAAACATTGAGAACCACTGGCCTGTTCCAGACCGACAAGTCGATATCGCTCCGCGCGCAATGTGTTGAGCACCGGAGGCAAAGACCTCCGGCAGACCAAATCAACGGTCTCAGCACCGTCTCGGGCGACGCGAGTTTCGATCTTTGCGTCACCGCAAGCGATCACTCGAGGAACTCCACAGCAGCCTGCCGTGCGAATAATGTTGGACACGTTGACATTGCTCCGCATCGGCGCGCAAACAAGCACGATCTCCCGCGGGCGCGTCAGTGACGAAGGCGGTTTGTGTCGTGTGTGCTCGAAGGTTGCCGGTGCCGTTTCATCTGGTCGGGCCGAATCTGAGTCAATGCCTGTCATTGCATCTGCGTTGCTTTCGGTGGTTCAGCCAAAACAAGCCAAGTCAATTCTTGTAATGGATCTGTGTTGCTAACCGTTGGAGATTTACTCATCATACGGTGCCATGAATGTTAGCGTACACTGCTGCTTCTTCTTGGCTGCCTTGCGGATCCCGCGAGAGCTTTCTTGAACTCCATTCCGGCCTCGACAAGAAAACATGAATGCGGCCTCAAAAACGCAACGCGGTGATGTGCGTGTGTTGCTGTTTGTATTTCTGATTGCGCTCTTTGTGGGGGGAATCTCGGCCTATTACTTGTGGTCAGGACCACAAGAAAACCTTGATGCAGCAAGCGGTGAACGCCAAGACGTTGGTAAGCAAGAGAGTGGAGACAAAGACACTGGATCGGAAAAAGCGATTGCTGAGAGCGACAAACCGATTGGTCCGTCCTTTGCTGGCCACTGGAAAGATGAGTTTAGCGGCGCAACCTGCCTCCCGTGGACAGTGGTTCGACCGCTCCAAGGAAGCGTTTCCCTCACGGAGTACCCCGGTCAACTTTCCATTCAAACGGAAGTTGGCAGCATCTGGGGAAAAAAGCGAGACGATGAGCTTGCCAAGCTTGCCCCGAACCTGCACGTTCTCGCCAATCCTGCAAAATCACACGATTCCTGGCAGTTGACGACAGAACTGGTTGAGTTTTCACCCAAGGGGCAGTTCCATCAGGCCGGTCTGTTGATCTATCAGGACGATGACAATTACATCAAGTTCGTTATTCAGTACAACACCCGCGTTAAGGCGAATTTGGGATTCAGCTATGAACGGGACGGCCAAGCTAAGGCCAATCGGTCCATCTTCGACCTGAAACAGCCACACGTTTGGTTGAGGGTGCAACGTCATGCCGAGGTCTACCAGGCATTCGTCAGCTATGACGGCGAGCAGTTTACACCAGTTGGCGAGATCAGCTGGTCAGGACAACCGAGCCACGTGGGCTTAATTGCCAAGCAGGGTGATAACTTTCTGCTGGAGAAGATCGCCGCCCGGTTCAACTTCTTCGCGTTCGATGTTTTGGATGACGCTACCGCCGAGCCCTCTGGTGGCCAGTAGCTGCAAGCACAGTTGACCATGCCCCAGCTTGTAGCCGGCTAGTCTCCTAATCTTCCCAAATACCGCTCGGCTGTTGCCAGGTTCATTTCCTTAGCGCACAGAAAAACGGCCGCGCGAAATGAATCGCACGGCCGTAAGTGATTCGCTATTCGCCCGCGGGCTAGGTTGGGACCTGCCTGCTGGTTGCTTAGGCTACCAAGGGCCTCGTACATAGTAGACGCCCAATTGACGCGTGTCCCACGGCCAACGTGGAGCCTGGTGGTAGGGGCCTCCCCAATATCCGCCGCCATAGGTCGGTCCGGAAAATTGAGCGTAGTTGGGAACAACTTGAGTTGCGCCAATCCCCCAACCGTAAACTGTTTGGTACTGCGCGTTGGGCGGAATCACCAACGGCATCGGACGCCCCCACGCGGCATCGGCGTATCCAGCGTGCCACTGAGAATTGCTGGGGTAGTCCACGTAACCCCACGGATTGCCGGTGTAATAGCCACCGGAGTACTCAGCATGTTGGGCGAAGGAATCATTCGCCGTCGCTGAGGAAATCAGGCCACAAGCGGCCACAACCAGCGCCATCCGCTTCATCGTCTGTCCTTTCGTGTTGTATTCGTCCGCTCTTCGTGCTCGCTGCCAGTTAGCGCGAGTAGCGGATCGAGGTATTTGTCGAACCGCCGTTCGGGTGGACGCGAGTGTAGGTGTCTAGGTGCGGCCACAGAAACTGATGCGGCGCGAGACCCGGGTACGTTACATACGTATAGCCCACATATCCGGGAATCGGCAGCGGCGAGAAGTACATTCGCGCGGGGAGTTCTCCCCCGTAGGCCGGATAATAGTAGTTGTAGCTGACGGGCGGAATGTTGCTGTAGTTGGAGCCCGTAGCCAATGGAGGCTGGTATCCGATGTCTTGGGCAGCGGCGCTCTGGCTCAACAGGCCCAAAGCCAAGGCCATGACTGCGCTACTGAGGGTCATCCGAATCATGAGTTTCTCCTTTGATTCCTCCGGCGTCCGCGCGGCACCAATCGATGACGGCAATTGCCGATGTCTGCTGATCGCCTGGCTGGGGAGCCGGCGCACAAACGTAGCATCGGTCCACAGGTTGACAGCAATCGAGAGAATCGAAACCAACCCTCCCTATCGGATTCGGCAGCACCATGACGACACGTCAGGCTGGGCCGGATCGACAAAATCCGTATAATCCCTACGATTCACAAAAGCAACCAATTGCGGTGAAAGTGCCCGAAATCGAGTAAGTTCGACATCGACTCGGATCTCACAACCTTTGTCTTGAATTGGTCAACCGAATCCACGCGCAACGATATGTCACGGTCGACAACTTCCCCCAAGAAAACCGCTAAAAGCTCTCGCCGCCCGAAAGGAACACGCACCGCCAAGCGAACTGTGGCTGAGGGCCAAAACGGGCGTGCTTCTAACGGAAAACAACCAACCGGGAATCGGCATGTGACAACAAACGGCAAGTCGCCGTCGGCATCAACCAATGGCAAGCGGCGCCGGGCGACGGCAGAGAGTATGGCCGCCGGTCAGCGCGACATCTCCGTCAGCGAATTCTTCGCCAAGAATCGCCACCTGCTTGGCTTTGACAATCCACGCAAGGCCTTGCTGACAACCGTCAAAGAGGCCGTCGATAATTCGCTCGACGCTTGTGAAGAAGCGGGGTTGCTGCCGGAAATCTGGGTGCACATTACGGCGCTGGGAAACAATCGCTTCACCGTTGGCGTGCAGGACAATGGGCCTGGCATTCTTCAGAAGCAAATTCCGCTGATCTTTGGCAAATTGCTCTATGGTTCCAAGTTTCATCGGTTGCGAATGAGTCGTGGCCAACAAGGAATCGGGATTTCCGCCGCCGGCATGTATGGCGTCCTCACCACAGGCAAGCCTGTACGAATTCTTTCTAAGACATCCAAACGCAAGCCGGCGTATTATTACGAAATCCAGATGGACACCAAGAAGAACAAGCCGGAGATTCTCAACGGCCACGGCAAAGGAGTTGAGATCCCCAGCGGTGAAAAACTGGTGGACTACCTTGCCAAGCATGGCGTTGAGTGGGAGCCGGTGGATCATGGCACGCGGGTGACCATCGAATTGGAAGCTCGCTATCAGCGCGGCCGTGGGAGTGTTGATGAGTATCTCCAGCAGACGGCGATCGCGAATCCCCACGTCACACTGCATTATGTTGATGCCGATGGCAACGCCGTTGACTATCAACGATCGACCGAGGCGTTGCCGGATGAGCCGCACGAGATCAAGCCACACCCCTATGGCGTCGAGCTGGGCATCCTGGCAGCCATGCTCAAGGATTCCAAAGGCGAGACTCTCTCGGGATTCTTGACGCAGAGGTTTTCTCGCGTCAGTGGCGCAGTTGCCAGGAAGATTTGCGAAGCGGCAAAACTCAGCACACGTGCCCGCGCAACGCGCATCGGTCGTCACGAAGTAGACGGACTCTACAAGGCTATCCAGCAAACCAAGATTACATCGCCCAGCACGGATTGCTTGAGCCCGATTGGCGAAGAATTACTGCTCTCAGGGTTGCGGCACGTCGTTCCCGGAGAGTTCTACGCAGCAGCCACGCGTCCTCCGGCCGTTTATCGTGGAAATCCATTTCAAATTGAAGTTGCTCTCGCATTTGGCGGCGCCTCAGCGGCTGAGAAAGTCACGCTGGAATCCCTCAAGGAAATGCTGGCTGAGACGGACAGTCGGACCATTCGCCAATTTTTGATCAACGGGTTCTCCGGAATCGGCGCGGACGGTGCCGAGAAAATCATCAAGGCTTCAAAACTCGGCACCCGCAAGACTCCCGGAAAACTCAAACCGAAGGAAGTGCTGGCCTTGCATGAGGCCATGAAGAACGTCAACCTTGATGATGGGCAATCAATGAACGTGCTGCGGTACGCCAACCGCGTTCCGTTGCAGTTCCAGCAGGGTGCCTGCGCTATCACCCAGGCGGTGATGGGCACCAATTGGCGTGGCTATGGTCTTAGCCAATCTCGTGGTCAACTTCCCTCCGGGCCGGTCACCGTCATGGTTCACATGGCTAGCGTTTGGGTGCCGTTCACAAGCGAAAGTAAGGAGGCGGTTGCCGGATACCCGGAAATTCAGAAAGAGCTACGGCTCGCGCTCCAGTCCGCGGGAAGAAAGTTGGGGATGTACCTGCGTCGCCGCCAACACGTCAAGCAAGCCGGCGACCGGCGAACCGCGTTTCTCCGCTATTTGGGTGAAGTTGCCCGGGCAGTGCACAAGATTAACGATACTAACACAGAGTCGCTCTACGACCGGCTTGTCGCGGTTGCCAAAAAGAAAACAAACGAAGCCGACATTCGCATGAATGATCGCGGGCAACGGGTTTCCGAAGATGATTTTGGCGGTGGCGTGTACATCGCAGAGACCGCGAGCCCACCGCTGGTTTCCGAGGAAGCATCCAATGATGCATCGGAATGAAATCATAAAAACATCTTGATGATCGACTAAGGTGGCCGCCGTGTTTTGCAACGGAATGATGCAAGGCAACCGTGTTTACTGCACTCATGTGGAGCAGAATTCCAGTAGTTGCAGATGACGCTGTTCGCCGATCGCCTGGAAGGCAAACGCGTTTCCTGCTATCACCGGGTTTGTGATGGTGTGAAGCAGGCCGGGTTCGCCATCTGAATTCATGGGAGACGCGGCCGAAAACTGATAACAGGAAGGCCGTTGAGTCGTGCTGTGGATTATCGTCGGGGCAGTTCTAATTGGAGTGATGGTGGGCCTGCTCGGTTCGGGCGGGTCAATTCTCACTGTGCCGGTTCTGGTCTACCTGCTCGGACACGAAGAGAAGATTGCGATCTCTGAGTCACTGGCCATTGTGGGCGGCGTGGCATCAGCAGCCGCGATTCGCTATGCGATTGCTAGAAGTATTGAATGGCGTAGCGTCGTGGTTTTCGGCCTGCCGGCGATGATGGGAACTTATATCGGCGCATGGCTAGCGCAGTTTGTCTCTGGCACGTTCCAGATGATTTTGTTTGCCGGCGTGATGCTGGTCGCCGCAAGATTCATGTTTGGCCGCAGGCACCAGCCTGCTGCACCGTCTGAGGGAGAGGTTCCTCTCGCGTCAGAGAGTGAAGAACCAGGGCATGCCATGTGGAAGATTGTCCTGGAGGGACTGGCGGTTGGCATCTTGACGGGACTCGTGGGTGTCGGCGGCGGGTTTCTGATCGTCCCGACGCTTGTTCTGCTGGGCAAATTACCAATGCGTCAGGCGATTGGTACGAGCTTGGTGATTGTTGCGCTCAAATCTGGCACCGGGCTGATCAAGTATTTGGCAATACTTGAAGAACAGGGCGCGGCGATGAATTGGGCGACTGTCGGCTGGTTTTGCCTGTTTGGTATCGTGGGGAGCTTGGTGGGAAGCTGCGCCGCACGCAGGGTCAACCAACGAATTCTCAGGCGAGTTTTCGCGGCCTTCCTCGTCGTGATGGGAATCTTCGTGGCTACGATGCAAGTCATCGAACTTCTCGGCGAAAGAGACACGCCGGAAACGCCACGGACGGCGAGCCCATGAGCGGCAAGGCAATGAGAAGGAGATGCAGATCAAGCCGGCGGCTCAGTGCTGCTCGCCGGTGGTTCGCCGGCAGTTTGAAGTTCCAGCGAAGGCACAAATACCGCCGGGGCGGCAGCAGCCACGTCGCTCCGATCTAAGACCGTATCGACGAGGTAATACAACAGCCTGCGGAGTTCGTCAGGCTCAGCTTCGTCCGCAACCTTTTCAGCTCGATCTTGGTACTTGTCGACGAGTGATTCGGCCTGCTCGAACACGCCAGCCTTCTCATACAAGACCTTCACGCGTGCGACTGCATCTGGAGTTGGGTTGGCAACCAATCGCTCTAACTCCGCTTGGTCCTCTTCGTTCAATCCCTCCAAAGCCAAAGCCCACAGCACCGTTGGGCGTCCGCCCAAGATGTCTCCTGCGGCGGAGAGCTTGTTGTCGTTGTCTCCTCGCCAGTCCTTGAGGTCATTGAGAATCTGGAAGGCGACTCCCAAATGCCGAGAGAACAGCGTCAGCTTCTCGCTTAGATCGCCCATTTCGCCGGCCAACCGAGCCCCAGTAAACAACGCAGCCTCGAATGCGGGCGCCGTCTTGAGTGCGTAGATCTTCAACGCATCCAACGGTGAAAGCTTCTTCTGCAAGGAGTCTCGCCAAAGTAACTCCGCTCCCTGGCCTTCCGAGAGTTTCAAGTGTGCGTCGGCCAGTTTGTCCAACAGGTCCGCAGCCACCGCCGGCGTGAGCGCCGCAGAGTCACGGCTGATCAATCGGTACCCCAGCCCAATCAAATAGTCGCCCACATTGATGGCAGTGGGGATGCCGTACTTGCGGTGCAGCGTCTCCTGCCCGTAGCGATACTCGTCATCATCCTCAATGTCATCATGCACGAGTGACGCTTTGTGGAACGTCTCGATGCTCATGGCTGCGCGCTTGACCGCGTCTGGTAACGCGGCAACGTGCTCTTCACCGCCACTGGCTGTCCCGTTGCCTCCGGTTAGGGCATCATGCACGGCCAGCGTGATGAACGGACGAGAATGCTTTCCTCCCTTGGAAAGGAAGTCATACGCCAGGGCTTCGGTGGCCGCGATCGGGTCGACATTGGCCAATCCCCGCCCGTTCCGTTCATGCAGATTGATCTCACTGCGCGAGCGCGGCGCGAGATTGTTCAACTCTTGCGGCTCAAACATGTTGGCCGCGGCACGCATTAACGGCAGGTAGCTGCGCGTTTGCGTCTGCTGCGGACGATGTTCGTTGTTGATCATGTCCATGACCCAGTCATCGTCCACGCCAGTGTTGCGGCAGTCACTGGAGAGCAGAGGAATTGCCATGCAGGGGATTCCCGCCAGCAAGATCTTATCAATCGCTTTTTCCAGCACGTTCAGACAAGCGACACCCGTGATCGCGTCGACATGGCCACTGACGATGATCTTCAAGACGATGGGGGAACCTTCAGCGACCAGGACTTTGTAGCCCAGGTCTTCCGCGCGGGTGCGGAAGTCGGCAATTGTGCAGGCGCCGCACTTGCGGCAATCCAGACCGAATTCGTCATAGTCAGCCGGACAGCCTTCGGCATGTTTCAGACAGTGCGGCAGGAGGAACAAACGGCGATCATACGGCACCGCGGCGACCTGTTCTCGCCAGAACGCGGTGGCCAACGTGACCATTGACCAGCCAAGAAATCCTTCCGCAAGTCCCGCGTCACTGAGCATTCGCCTGGCGACCTCTTCCATCTCGTCCTTGGTCAAGGGGCGAGATTTGTCGAGTCTGGCGGCCACGTCCTCGCAACGGGCGCGCAACGCGACTCGTTCTGATTTCGTCTCCGGAACCAGCTTCAAATGACTGGTGCTGCGACGCTTGCGCCGGCGCGGAGATTCCCCGGTTTCCGGTGACGGGGTGGAAAGGGATGAATGACCTGGGAGTATGGATGCCAAGGTGAATCCTCAAGAGGTCGTGACCGCTACAGGCGAACGCGCGGCCGATTGTTCGGTGGGAAACGCGCTCCTGGACCGGGAAGCGGTCTGAAGCGCGGCGGTGGTGAAGATCAGGGGGTACAATTCCTCGTAGTACCACAGTTTGGCGAAATAAAAGCCGATCGGCGAGGGTTTTCGATGACAATTTTCGCGAATCGCGGTAACCAACCAGTCTAATCCACGGTGCCAGGCGGTTTTTTCGGCCTTACTCAACCCAAGTTTCGCCACATCGGACTCGGCGGATTCGAGATTGAATCCCGAGAGCGCTTCGACTGCCAGTGCTGTTTCTTCGACTGATGACTGCTGGCCGTCTCCCCCCCAGCCGCCGTCCGTGTTTTGCACTTTTCTGAGCCAAGCTCGCCCCTGCACGGCCTCAGAGCGATCGCCAAGCCCAAGCTGAGCGAAGGCAAGTAATACCTTCGCTGTCCCATAGACGGGATTTTCTTCCGCTGGGTGATGTTGATTACCAAACCACAACGGCATCCAAGACCCGTCAGTCCGTTGACTGGTGGCCAGAAAATGCAGTCCTCGGCGAGTCGCTCGGTCAATGCCAGACGAAAGTCCAGAACTCTGGTCCAAGATGGGCTTCCAAGCATGCATCGCCCTGATGGAGTGTGCAGTCAGATCCGTAGAGCTACGATCAAACGGCATCGTCCCCCATCCGCGGCAGAACGTTGGCCATCCTCCATCACGATTTTGAATCTTGATCAGCCAATCGATGCCATGTCTGGCCGCATCGATCAGCCGCTGCTTGTCACGAGAGGCAAATTGCTGTCCGTTACGAGCCCGCGAAAACCAACGTGCCAGCGCCAGCAGGGCGCCGGATGTATCGTCAACGTCCGGAACTCCGCCGGAGAGATCAGTCCATGCCCAGCCGCCGGGCGCTGCTCCCGTGTAAGGATGAATTACGCGGTGCTGGCAATCGAGTAGCCACTCAAGCAAACGTGGCTGCATGATCTCGTCATGCGCGTGGGGTTGGCCTTCGTCTGGTCGTTCGACCTCCGTATCTTCCAGGAGCGCGTTGAGTGCTAATGTTGTGTTCCACGTGGCCAGGTTCGTATCGATTGGCCAGGATCCATCATCGCGCATGGAAGCCAACAGAAATTCCTCGCCTTGAAGGGCAACAGCGTGATTCGCCTGACCAATGGAAGCCAAGCTCATTGTGACAAACGCCGTAAGCGGCGTTGCTTCCAGGAAACCGCCGCTCTCCGGTTGCATTTGTTTCAACACGCGGAGACTTCTTCCGGCTGCCGCTGCGCGGAGGCCCCGCGTCAATGGGTTTCTCGGTTTGTCATGAAAATACTTGGCCTGACCAATAGCGACTAATGCCGGGATGGCGTAGCTAACCACAGGCAAACGCATGAAGCGGAAGAAACCTTGCGGCAAAACGGCCAACTCAAACGGCAAGGGTGAAACCTCTCGCCAATCAGTGATGCCTGCTAACGCACAATTCGTCAGAATTGGCACGGCAAACGTCTTGTCTTTGCCGTATCTGGCACGCAAAGCGGTGATGCCCCCTTGCCGAGAAATATAAGTTTCACATTTATTCAGCAGGCCGTGATAATCTTCCTCCGCGCCAGCCAACCGGACGGCCGCAGCGATCAACATACTGGTGGCGATGTTTGAGTGACTGAGATCCGTGTCGCCAAAACCACCATCCGCATTTTGTTGCTTTGCCATCCAGCTCAATCCCGCTTGGATGGCCTGACGCCGCTTCTGGCTGTTCTCTCCCTTAGCGTTCGATTTCTCTTCGAGAATTGCCAAAGCGCTTACCGCCGTGGCCGTGGAGAGTGCTGAGCTGGCCAACCGGCCTTCCCAATATCCCTTGCATGACCGGGCGGCGAGGAGTTCCTGCCGGACCTTGAAGAGCGAGTCTCGTATCTGCTGTGCAGTGGGCATCGCTGGGCAGGTTTGGGAGGGCGAGAGACTGCAATTAAAGTATCTGCGGGGCTGGATAGGACGCGCGGCCTCGGTAGTTCTTATCTCGGTGTGCTTGTTGGCCGGATCTTGAATTGTTAACCGAGCGTCTTTGACTCAGTTAACCAAAATTATTGGGCGTGCCGAATCAGAACCGTGCACAAGTATCGTCCGTGAAGACTTGTCAGTCAGTACTGCATTGCACGAATCAGTCTAGGCTCCACAAATTACGATGTCGAGAAGCGATCTCAGGGACGGAAGGTCGTACAGGGCAACGAATTCCGCTAGGATCGGGGTGATCGAAATCCAACATCCGGTCTTGGTCATCGATAGAATTGGTGACGAGTTATGCCGCATAATCCGTTGGACACCACTCCGGAAGCCTATGCCGTCCAGCAGGAGGTTCTCCGCAAGCTCGGTGGCAGTCGCCGCGCGGAGTTGGCATTAGAATGGTCAGCCAAAATACGAGAAACCGCCATGGCTGGAATTCGTAGCCGTAATCCGCATTATTCGTCTCGGCAGGTCGTCCTGGCTTATGCTCGGATGACGCTGGGCGAGAAGCTCTTTCGCGAGGCGTTTGCCGACGAGATTGCGTTGATTGACAAATGAGCGAAGGAGATTTTTTTCGATATCTGATTGCGCAACTAGAGCGACATCGGCTTGCGTATATGGTGTCTGGTTCCGTCGCCAGTAGTTTTCACGGAGAGCCGCGGACCAGCTTTGACATCGACATCGTTGTCGAGGGAACCGTTGACCAGATTGCCGGTCTGTGTCGGGAGCTTGACGCGCGATGTTACGTATCGCCCAACGCTGCCCAAACGGCCGTTCGAGAGCATGGCATGTTCAACGTCATTGACTCACAATCTGGCATCAAAGCAGATTTGATCTTGCGAAAAGATCGCCCATTCAGCGAGATGGAATTCCAACGCCGTCAGCAGGTCGAGATTTGCGGAGTTTCGGCCTTTCTGGTTTCCGCGGAGGACTCAATCTTGAGTAAACTGGAGTGGGCGAACTTCGGCGAATCGGACCGTCAGTATCGCGACGCACTGAACATTGCCACCGGGGAGAGCAAAACTCAACTCGATTTGTCCTACCTGCGGCATTGGGCGGAACAGCTAAACGTTGCCGACGCACTTGCCCGGTTGATCAAAGAGTCAGGTCTACGCTGAAGTCGCCAGCGCTTTACGGCTAGGCGGACCAAACTCTTGCAAAACCAGAGAATTCCTTGGCAACCTCCACTCAAACCACTGATCTTCCGGAGATCTCCGCTCCTCACGAGCGTTGGCCGCGCCATATCGCCATTATTATGGATGGGAATGGCCGCTGGGCGCAACGCCAAGGGTTGCCGCGAATTGAGGGACATCGGCATGGCGTCGCCAGTGTTCGCCGCATCACAGAAGAAAGTGCTCGACTCAAGATTGGTCAGCTCACGCTCTATTGCCTATCCAGCGAAAACTGGAAGCGGCCGCAGCATGAACTCGATTTTCTCATGCATTTGCTGGAGCAATTCCTGATTGAAGAGCGGACTAAGATCATGGATGAGGGCATCAGGCTAGACGTCATTGGCCGTCGAGAAGGAATTCCCGACTCCGTTCAGCGTGAGATGGACAAGACGATTGAACTTAGCCGGAACAACCCTGGCATGAGATTGTGCCTGGCCGTGAACTACGGCGCTCGGGCGGAGATTGTTGATGCCATGCAAGAGATCGCCCGAAACGTCCAGGCGGGCGAATTACGGCCCGAAAACATCAGCGAAGCGACAATTGACAGTAGCCTGAACACAGTCGGGATGGTTGATCCGGACCTAGTCGTGCGGACTGCAGGCGAAATGCGGATTAGCAACTTCCTGCTGTGGCAAATCAGCTATGCGGAGATTTGGGTTACACCGCGCTGTTGGCCGGAATTTCGCGAGGCCGACCTACACGCTGCGATCCAGGATTTCGCAGCCCGCGACCGCCGTTTCGGCGGGCTCAACCTGGATGCCGACTGACATCACCTGGCCTGCATTTTGCCGGGCAGGGGCGTTCTGGGTTTACGCCCGGCAGCAACTCGCCACAATGAAATGTCCGTTGCACCCTTCGACGTTTGAATCTCTTCGAGTCAACAGGATGCCTGTCCGTTGCTCGAAGTCTCGATTGTTGAGTATCCATTGGGTCATTACTGAATGTCATTGACTTCTTTGCCATCCCGATCACGAACCGTGGAGAACTCGAGTTCTCTTGAAAGCTCAAGCGCGATCGCTCTTCCCGATCTGCGAATCGGCAATGTGCATATCGGGTTTCCTGTCGTACAGGCAGCGCTTTCCGGCTATAGCGATATGGCGATGCGAGTGATCGCCCGCAGGTTGGGGGCGTCTTACGCTCTCTGCGAAGTCGTGCTCGACAAGATGGTGTTGCAAACGCGCGGTCGGCGAACGGCCCGTTGGGCTGCGGTGCACGATGATGAACATCCTGTGGGCGGGCAATTGATGGGGGCTGACCCGGAGATGTTCGGCGAGGCAACCACTGGACTTGTGGGCGCCGGATTTGACGTGATCGATATTAACTTTGGCTGCCCGGTGAAGAAGGTGTTAGGCCGATGCCGGGGTGGCTTTCACCTCAGCCAACCGGAGACGGCGTTAGAGATCGTCTCGCGCGTCCGAGAAGCCGCACCTGCACACGTGCCGGTTTCAGTGAAGATGAGGCGAGGCATTGATGATACTGCGGAGAGCCGTGATAAGTTTTTTCAGATTCTGGATGGCGCCTTCGCCCGCGGTGTGGCAGCGGTCACCGTGCATGGACGAACGGTCGAACAGCGCTACAACGGACCCAGCCGCTGGGGATTCCTTCGCCAGGTCAAGCAGCACGTGGGCGACCATACGATCCTGGGAAGCGGCGATCTTTTCGACGCGCAAGCGTGCCTGGACATGATTTGCGAGACGGGCGTGGATGGAGTGACTGTCGCCCGAGGTGCAATCGGTAATCCTTGGGTTTTTGAACAGGCGCGGGCACTGGCAGCGGGAAAACCGCTGCCACCACCACCCAGCATTCACCAGCAGCGAAACGTGATCGCTGAGCACTACCAACTTGCTGACGAAATCTATGGGGAAGAAACGTGCTGTCGGCAGATGCGCAAATTCGGTATTAAGTACTCTCGGCTGCACCCACAGGCAAATGCCGTCCGCGATGCATTCGTCGGCATCAAACGTCCGGGACAATGGCAGCAAGTGCTGGGCCATTGGTATGCGGAGGATGGGCCCGGGCAATACCCAGCCGCCGAAGCGGAGCAAAACGGCAACTGCGGGAATGAGTAGCGCGAGTTATCCGATTCCAACAAGGGCTTCGTTTGACGCGCTCCTTCCACTGCTGTGCAACGCAGACTCAACGTCACGTTAACGCTCTGGGCGGGACACCATGTCGAATCTAGCGTCGAACCCGACCATCCGCGTCGCCCTCGTGCAGATGACCTGCTCGGAGGATAAAGCCAGTAATTTAGACAAAGCGGCTGCGCGCGTGGCGGAAGCCGCCAGCATGGGGGCGAGCGTTATCTGCCTGGAAGAGTTGTTCGCCACACGGTATCCCTGCCAAAGCGAAGATCACGATCGTTTCTCTTGGGCGGAACCAATTCCTGGACCGGCCACAGAGCAACTCGCTGATTTGGCCAAGCAACATACCGTCACGATCGTGGGATCAATCTTTGAGCGGCGCGCTGCTGGGTTGTATCACAACACGGCAGTGTTCTTGAATCCGCGAGGCGAAATCGCCGGGAGGTATCGAAAGATGCACATTCCCGATGATCCGCTCTATTACGAGAAGTTCTATTTCACACCAGGCGATCTCGGTTTTCAGGCGTTTGATACAGGAGCAGGCACCAAGCTGGCGGCTTGCGTATGCTGGGATCAGTGGTACCCGGAAGCCGCGCGATTGACAGCGTTGGGTGGAGCCGGGGTCATTTTCTATCCCACGGCCATTGGCTGGTTGCCAGAAGAGAAAGAAACCTATGGCCAAAGCCAGCATTCCGCCTGGGAAACAATGATGAGGAGCCACGCGATCGCCAACGGTGTTTTTGTGGCCGCACCCAACCGCGTTGGCACAGAGGGTGGAATCGAGTTCTGGGGCGGATCTTTCATCGCTGATCCTTACGGGAACGTGCTCGCTAAGGCATCGCATGATGCTGAAGAGGTCGTCATCGCGGACTGTGATATAACGCTCATCGAAACGGCACGCACGCATTGGCCATTCCTGCGCGACCGCCGGATTGACGCTTATGAGGACTTGACGAAAAGATACTGTGATTAGCAGGTCCACGGCTGGCCCGCCACTGTTCTCCGCTGTTGGTTTCGATGTATTGTCTTCCTGCAGAATGGTCGCCCCATGCCGCGACGTGGCTGGCCTGGCCGCACAATCGCGAGACCTGGCCCGGCAAATTTGAGCCGATCCCCGGCCTATTTACGGAATTGATCAAGGCCATCGCGCGTTTTGAACCTGTGCACGTTCTTTGTGGAGGGAAGGGAGCTAGCTCGCGACCGTTGGCCGATGAAGCACGTGAACTTTTGGGCGATAGTCTGACCGATAGCCGGTTTGCAATCACGCTGCATGCGGACATTCCCACCAATGATGCCTGGGTGCGCGACTACGGTCCGATGTTCGTACGGGGGCCTGCCGGATCACCGCTGTGGCTAATCAGTTGGGGATACAACGCCTGGGGCAGGAAATATCCCCCGTTTGACGCGGATAACCGCGTGCCGTCGCTCATCGCCGAAAAATTGAGCATGACGGAAATCAAGCCGGGCATCGTGTTGGAAGGTGGCGCGATCGATACCAACGGTCAGGGAGTTTTTCTGGTCGGCGAACGGTGCTTACTTGATCCGCGACGCAATTCAGACTTTTCGAAATCCGCGGCTGAAGATGCACTGAGTCAACATTGCGGCGCAGAGGAAGTCATCTGGTTGCCGGGCGAGATCGCCGGAGATGATACGGATGGGCATGCCGATCAAGTGGCGAGGTTTGTCTCCCCAGGAGCCATCCTGGCGGCCGTTGAAGGGGACCGCAGAGATGAGAACTACGAGCCGCTACAGCGAAACCTGCGGGTGCTCCAACATGCGCGCGACCAACA
>JALCBR010000001.1 GCA_028066245.1 Pirellulales bacterium
GGTAAGAAACGGGCTGACAGCACGGCTGAGTTTGGCCATGAAGTCGCCTGGGACGAGAGCGCAGAGTAACGCGACGTCTCGGCAAGCGTACAACGCGATGAGTTCGATCGACCGTGCGAGAACGAATCCAAGCTCATCTCCAAAGATCAAACATCGTTTCTGGAGCGGACATCGCGGCGATGATCGCTGGCGCCAGCGCTGCGTCGTAAAACCTCACGTCATGGGCTTTACCTTTGAAGTCCTCGTTGTCGTTGGACTGTAGGCCGATGCGGATTTCCTGGCCGTTGCCTCCGAGAGTTCCCGTCGTGGAGTTGGTCGCGGACTGCTTACCGTTCAGGTAGATCTTCCCGTAACCATCACCGCCGCTCTTGAGCACAGCAGTGACATGGAACCATTCCCCACGCCGCACAGCGCCGGTAGCCGTGTCCAGGGTGGCAAGCGATGTTCCTATTGAGTTATACGCGAAGCGAATGGCCCCGCTGACTTCCATGTTGAGTTGCCAGTCGCCTGTGTTAGCGCCAACCTTGTTCCCGCTGATCAGAGTTTGTTTGCCGATTGTGTCTGCCAGGAACCAGCCGCAGATGGTGACATCGGCCCGTGTCGAATCGAGCAGACCCGCGGGAATTGCGACTTTGCCGTTCAGCCCGTCAAACGCGACGGATGGCCCTCGCGCGGGTTCGTTAGTCCAGCTTGCTCCTCCAGCTAGGATTCCGTTGTACATGCCTGAAACCTTTTCGGCGGCGGTTGAACCTGCGCCATCATTGAGTGGATACCAGGCGAAGAGATCCGTGGCTTGCGCGCTTGTGCCACGAAGTCTAACTCGACCGCGAGGTACGCGAACCTCGTGCAGAGTGCTTTCTACGATGCGGTGATCCTGTGTGGGCGAACCACCATGAAACCGTTCAGCCCACCACATCGTCCGCTCATCGCTGGCCAGAGCGAGTCCCTGCGTGCATTCATCAGTCGGTGGGCGCAACCGTTGTAGGAGGGTGAACGATTCTTCCACTGGATCCCACCGATAAATCTCAGCCAGCAAGGGAGTGGTCCCTTCATGGATCATGCTGAACAGCAGATTTCCCTTCCAGGCAAGACCTTCATGGAGCAGCGATCCGGCGTCGTAGTTGATCGGCAGTGTCTTGTTGTGAATGTGCGCGAACGTGGCGTCATATCGGCTGACTTCGAACACGTTCGGCCCTGTTGAGGTTTGGTTGGCGTAGCAACACCAAAACTCATCCACCGGCGAACCTTGGGAGAGGCTCGTTCGCCAAGCGCCGCCTTCGCTCCAATGGTCGTCAACCACATGCGTCGCCTGATGCGTAAGGTCGTCCGGATCGTACTCCAACACCCAGCCCTTGCGTGGCGTGGCACTATAGTTGTTGCCGCCGATATATAGCGTGCCGTTGTGATGGTGCACACTGTTGATTTGAGTCATGCCGGTGGGCCAATCTCCGGATGTTGCTCGGCTGGCGACCAGCGTGTAGACGTTTCCGTTGCGGGTGTATTTGTAGAGATAGGAATTATCAGGATCAATCAACGGCGGCGTACCGGCGGCCACCCAAAAGGTGACGCCATCGATCGTGGCAATACCCTGCGAAGCGCCAATGTCGGCTGTGCCGGTGTTGACATATTCAAACATGCGGAACCGCGCAGCCGTTCTTCGCCGCCGACGCGGCCCTTCATACAATGGCACGAACATGAATTGCCCCTCCCGAAGACAGTCTCCACGAACAACACACTGGCCACCAATCCCAAGTCGCCATGGCATGAGAACTTGCGAAAAAGACAGGGGTTGTGGATGTGACGTTAACCTCGATTCGCTTTCCCATTCTCTTTTGCCTTGCACCAATCCTTTCGGCTTCTTGCTCACTCCAGCGCAAGATACGTCAAGTCATCTCCGGCGTTATCGCAGATCCGCCAGCAGCGATTGAGGTTGTCGACGGGAATCCAGCCAGTGTCTTCGCCAGCGTTCAGTTCCAACCCCGTCGTTGCGTCCGTGGCTCCATCGGGTTTAGTCACGCCAGGGCCGCCCACGTAGATGGCGCCGATGTTGTCATCGCGGGCTTTGAAGCGAACAAGTCGACAACTGACGGCCGGCATCTGAGCCGCAGTCAAGGTTCCGGCCAGTTCTCCGCTGTGAATGGTGTCGTATGCGGCGGCTTCTGCGATTTGCGCCGCTCCCTGGACTCCGCTGGCGTTTGCGATGCTCACACCTACCCCTTCCATGTTGCGTTGTGCTTTTGCCAGCGGCCGGACAATAAACCGCTGACCATTGGTCAAAGAGGTAATGTGCCGCGCAAACTGCGTACGCGCGGAGACGTGTTTTCAAAAAAACTGTGGCAGACGGAGAGATTCCGCGTCCTCCAACGTAACACCTCGACAAGGCCGAAGCTTCGGGGATTGTGGAGCTTAGCTGGCAATCGCCGAGCGCGCGAGGATATCTCCAGTTCTGGCAACGGCAACTTCTTGTAGCGTGCTGCTCGATGCCCCATCGCTAGTAGACCAGTTAATCCTTGCGAGAAATGCGTTGGCCAACGCTTACCAGTTCTTGCGTCGATAGTTCCGGTAGGGCGTCGCATAGCGATGTCCGCCGACGTGATCTGTCTGCGTGCGAACATGTTCCACAGGCGGGCTCGTTAGCCCCCCGCCACGAAGCGCAAACGCAACCGCGGCGCCAGCAACGAATCCGCCGATGTGAGCCCACCATGCGACGCCTGTTGTTGCTGTGGCGGTGATCGAAATCGCTCCTTGGAAGAACTGGAGTAAGAACCAGATGCCTAGAAATAACGGCGCCGGAAGTACGATCACTTGGATGAAGTACAAGAGCGGGATCAGCGTGAGGACGGTCGCTCTGGAGTAGAGCAAGAGATAGGCTCCCATCACACCGGCCACCGCGCCGCTGGCGCCAATTGTGGGAATCGGTGAGCTTCCATTCGTCAACAGGTGCGCGCCGCTGGCAGCTACACCCCACACTAGATAGACCAAGAAATATCCGAGATGCCCGAGCCGGTCTTCGACGTTGTCGCCAAAGATGTGCAGAAACCACATGTTGCCCAGAAAATGCAACCACCCCCCGTGCAGGAAAATACACGTTAACAAGGTCAGCCAAGCAGGAACTGGTGACTCTGCCAGCTGTCGGCGTACTTTGACTTCTTCCACACCAAACTGGGTTCTCTGCAAAGCACGTTGTTCGATCACCACCGGTTCATCCGGGTGAAAGACGCGCTGCGGGATCATTCCGTATGATTCGACAATTTCCGAGCCGCGATCGTCGCCTGCGGTCACCTGTAGCAGAAACACGATTGCGCAGATGCCAATCATGACGTAGTTGACGATCGGAAATCGCCTTGGGGAAATGTTGTCGCGAAGTGGAATCATGAGCAACCAATGCCGAGGCGTGGAGGACTTCGGCCTCAACTCAAACCGAAAAAGTCGAGCAGAGTGAATCAGGCACAGCTATTAATTTGCTGCGCGTTTTCACGCAGTGATGGGAACCTCAGCTAAAGAATCTCACAGCTTGTCGGATACTTCAACAGGCGGCGGAGCTAAGAGATGCACTCTCCGTTTTCGCCCAGGTTCAACGTCATCCATGTGCTGTAGGAATCCGGGGTGTAATGAGCGAACGGTGGACATGGTTCAAAGCCGAATCGGGCGTAGAGGGCGCGAGCCGCAGCAAAAGCGTCCATCGAACCAGTTTCCAGGCTGACCTTGGCGTAACCCCGGGCGCGAGCGACATCAAGAATGTGCCTCAGGATGGCGGACGCCACGCCTTGGCGTAAGTGTGTGGATGCCGTCCGCATGGACTTCACTTCTCCGTGGCGAGAGTCAAGTTCTATGAGTGCACCACATCCGGCCAGTTCGCCACCGCGCCGGGCAGTCCAAAACGTGACGTTTTCAGCACGCAGACCCTCCAAATCCAACGCGTGAATGCTTTCAGGCGGGGAGTACAACGCCGCGGACTTCAAGTGTTCCCGCAGCAGTTCGATCACGTCTTCGTCTTGGAGGCCGCCTTGCCGGATTTCCAGGGGATGTGCCATACGGACATGCACTCGTGAGCCAGAAGTGTCTGAGTTCTTGGTGTCGCGCCTCTGCGGCCAATTCAACCTTGAGCATACACCGCCCGACGAGGTCCTTCCTGAGGGGATTGGGGGGTGAGCGAAACCTTGCAGGATGAGGGTTTCTTGGGGCGGGTGGAAGGCGGATTTTTCCGGCCCAAATAGACCGTGTGAAGCCCTTTTTAACTGAAACCGTGCATTGGTTTTGCTATTCTGCCAGGAATACAAATCTGGCTTGGCGCGGTTTCACCGCCGTTATCTCAAAACGACAGACGTGCCTTGATTGCCGATTTCGGGGTTTTGCGACCGCAATGCCATTTCGTAGCCATAGTCCCCCGAGTATCCGTTCAAAGACGATTCTGAAGGACCAACTGATGCGAATCAAGTTTATCGGTGACGATGACAACGTTCTCCGCTGTTCGGCTGAGGGCGACATAACGCAAGATGCGTTGTCTTCCGCACGTGAGATGTTTGCCGATACGTTTGGCGACGCTGTGTATGGGCGGAAGGTGACCCTCAGCCTGGCAGAAACCGGCTTTGTTGACTCATCGGGAGTTGGTTGGTTGCTTCGGTGTCACAAGCGCTTTCAGGAATCGGGCGGGGCACTGGCCATCCATAGTGTGCAGCCGATGGTGACCCAGGTCTTCAATATGCTCAAGCTCAATCAAGTGTTGATGTTGGCAAAAGATGACAATGTCGCCAGAGAGAAACTCGCCGCGGGGGGGCAGGCCGTTTGAAATGGATGCGTTTGCAGATGCTCGCATGAAGCTCTCCGTGCAGAGTGGGCTCGAAAACCTATCCGTTTATCCTGCTATGAGGTCATTCACGGGTGTTTCTTGACTGCGAGTGGCAGGTGGCCATGTCATAGCGACCCAACAGACTGTGAGCCAAAACACTGGCAAACTTGAGGTTATGCACTATGTCGCAAACTGAAGCAGCTGTGAATTTTGAGAGCTTTGACCTGAGTAAGCTCCCGACAGAGCAGGCTGTGAACTCGCTGATTGATCATGTCGTCGCTCTAGGCGCCAGCGATATGTTCATTGCTCCAGGCGAGGAAACCACAGAAATCCACATGAGACACCTGGGCATGGTGAAGAAAGTCGCCCAGTTGGAATCCGAGCAAGGTAAACGGTTCTCAACGCATATCAAAGTCTTGGCGGGAATGGAAATCGACGAACATCGCCGCCCTCTGGAAGGCCGCTGGGTCAGGCAGCGCGCCGGCGGAAATGGTAAAGTTGATCTGCGAATCAACACCATTCCCACTCTGTATGGTGAAGATTACGCCGTGCGGATTTTGTATCGACGTGCAGAACTCGCCGGTTTCGATCAACTCGGACTGTTGCCGCAGCAGTTGCAGTTGCTCAAGTCAATGCTCAACAGCCCGAGCGGTTTGATCCTCGTTACCGGACCGACAGCTTCGGGGAAGACCACGACGCTCTATACGTGCCTGGAATATCTCAACAACGGGCGGCGAAAGATCAACACGATTGAAGATCCTATCGAGTATCCGATCTCGGGGATTCGCCAAAGCCAGGTTAACACGCGGCTGGGCGTTGATTTTCCGGATCTACTCAGAAGTGTGCTTCGTCAGGCACCCGATGTGATCATGATCGGCGAAATCCGAGACGCGGTGACCGCGCGGACAGCCGTTCGCGCCGCTGCCAGCGGTCACTTGGTGTTGGCGACAGCGTTTGCCCCGGTGGCATCTGCAGCCGTTCAGAGCATGCTGGCCTACGAAGTTCATCCGTACCTGCTGTCTACGTCACTCCGCGGAGTGATCGCGCAGCGGTTAGTTCGTTCACTCAAACCGGAGTGTCGTGAGCCAGTGGGTATGGAACCGCCGGACGAGATGTTCGCCGAAATCCAGGACCTGCTTCCCCCTGGCCAGGAGCCGAAGTTATATGCAGCCAAGGGAACGATTGAATGTCCTGACGGGTACGGCGCGCTCAACGGCATCTTTGAAGTCATGAATGTTAGCAAGAGCGTTCGTGACGTGGTCGCCGCCACTGCGACAGCCAAAGAAACTGAGAATGCCGCCAAGAAGGACGGCTTTATCTCGTTTCGCCAGGCCAGCTTGATGAAAATCGCTAGCGGAGAGACGACCACAGAAGAAATCCTGCGCGTGGTTCCTGCCGAGTTCATGGGTGCGGACCAGTAAGCTCCGTGCCGTACCTCTTACGTCCGCAAGAACTGCCGATCCAGCATCTCACGTGTTAAGACGAGTGCCGTGGGACGGCCGTGAGGACAATGGTGACTATCCGCCGTGGCTTCACCTTGAGCCAAGAGCACGGAGACTTCTTCTGGTGACAAGCGATCGCCCGCTTTTACGGCTGCTTTACAGGCGATCGTGTGCAGCAAATCATCCAAAAGATCGCGACGGTCAGGCGGGCCGTTGCCGCCCACCAGTTCATCAATGACGTCGCGTACGAGCGCGCCGATATTCATATTGGCCAGCATGGCTGGATAGCTAGAAACAAGGATCGTGTCTCCACCGAATCCCTCCATACGAATTCCCAGCTGCGCAAACAGTTCTGCCTGCTCCAAGACCATCCCAGCTTGCCCTGGAGGAAGGTCAATCGACTCAGGCACCAACAAGCCTTGGCTTTCCATTTCACCGGATAGCACTTTGTGGCGAAGTTGCTCGTACAGAACCCGCTCATGCAGTGCATGCTGATCAAAGACGACAACACCATCTTTGTTCTCGGCAATCAAGTATCGATTGTGAACCTGCATTGCTTTGGCTGATGGAACTTCACCTGACAGTGACTGTTGTTGGCGCTGGGTTTCTTCAAGCGACTCTTCACCGTGCGGCGAACTCTCACTCATAGTGGCTTCCGAACTTCGATCGCCATCAAATCTCGTGAAGATCTGGTGGCCGAGTTCCCGCGAGCGCGTGTCGTCAAAAGGTAGGTGACTCTCGTGTCCTTCTGAAGCCAGAGTCTCACCTTTGTCGTTGCCAGCGCCAGGTGACGATTTGACGGAGTGAGAAGGAGGGTGGGGGATGGGCTGCTGCAAGCGGTGCAGCCGTAGTGACTCACTGCCGCGGCTCCCCAACAAGTCGACTTCATCTAAATCGTCTCTCTCAGGGTGCCGTTGCTGCGGCTTGCCTAAGTTGGCGACCTCCCCTTTTGCCCAAGCAACGAATTCACGTTGCGTGGCATCAGAGTGTGTACCGTCCAAGGCAGTTTGGTGTTCCTGCCCCATGTCAGAAAGCACTTCCCCACTACCTTCCGCTGGACGGAACGGAGTCGTCAGGTCTGTTGCCAAGAAGCGCGTTCGCAGTGTGGCTAGCAGTTGGCGGTATAAACGCCCTCCATCGACAAAGCGGACTTCCAGCTTGGTCGGATGAACATTGACATCGACCTCTGCAGGCGGGACTTCCAGCCACAGGAAAGAGATCGGCTGCCGCCCATGCAACAACAGGCCTCGGTATGATTCGCCCAACGCGTGTGATAGTGCGCGGTCTCGGACGAACCGCCCGTTAAGAAACAGGTACTGCATCCGAGAATTAGGGCGACTCTCACTAGGGTGGACGACGTACCCTGAAAGCCGTGCGGCGCCGTCTTCGCTTTCAATCTTGATCAACCGCTGGTGGATTTCGTCTCCAAAGAAATGGCGAATTCTGTCCGCACGGCTTTCCACCGCTGGCAGGTCATGCAAGAGTCGGTCATTGTGGCGCAGCGTGAAATGCACCTTCGGGTGCGGTAACGCCAAGCGAAGCACGGCTTCCGTGACATGGCCTAATTCTGTGGAGACCGTCTTGAGGAACTTTCGCCGAACGGGTGTGTTAAAGAACAGTTCTTGGACTTGTACTGTTGTTCCCGTTGGATGGGCACAGGGAATTACAGCCGCAGCAAGCTCATCATTGGTTACAGTTTTCGAGAAAGCCATGGCCGCTTCGGATTCAAGTGACGCAGCACTGAGTTCCGCGGGCGATTGCCCCATCGGCGCTGCTGCGGTTGCAGGAACTCCACCCAAAAGATCGAGTTCAAACCCAGCGTCAGAATCCACCGTGCGGCTACGGAGGCAGAAGCGACTGATCGCCGCGATGGATGCGAGTGCTTCCCCGCGAAAGCCAAGGCTGGCCACGCGGAACAGGTCGTCCGCCGATTCAATTTTGCTGGTGGCGTGACTAGCCACCGCCAACGGAAACTGTTCAGGTGGTATGCCACGACCGTCATCACTGATGCGGATCAACTCGCTTCCGCCGCCACGGACGTCAATTTCAATTCGCCCGGCGCCTGCGTCCAGCGCATTCTCCACCAGCTCCTTGACGACACTGGCCGGCCGTTCGATCACCTCGCCTGCGGCGATCTTGTTGATGACATCAGGCGGAAGCTGACGGATGGGCATAAGAGTGGAGAGGACCGGAGGGATGGAAGGGGGAAGAGTTAAGAGACACAAGCGAGGAGTACAGCTGGCGCGATCAAGGAGGCTGCGCGGCGATCGTGCGCCGCGGCTCAAACTCCGTTTTGAGAACCTTTGGTCGTCCGCGAGAATTCAACGCGTTCCTCCTTGAGTGGTTGTTTCCTTCTGTAGCCGTCCTTCCTCAACCCTCTTGCCCGAAATCTGCTCCTTCACAACCCGTACTTATCAATCTTGCGATACAGGGTCCGTTGACCAATGCCGAGCATCTTGGCCGTTTCCTCGCGGTTGCCGCCGGTGAACTTGAGCGTCTCGGCAATAAACATCTGCTCGATCTCATCCATGGGCTGACCAACGAGCAATGACAGTGAGTTGGCTTGCTCGCCGCCCTCTTCGGCTGGCACAACGTCAACGGCCAGCTCTGGCGGTAAATCATCAACGTCCAACACTTCGTCATAGTCAACCACCACCATTCGCTCGATCGCGTTCCTAAGCTCACGAACGTTGCCAGGCCAATCGAAGGCCAGCAGTTGGCGCCGCGCCGCTGTGGTTAGTTTGCGGATGTTCTTTTCATGGTGCTTGGCAAAGAACTTGGTGAAATGTTCTGTCAGCAAAGGAATATCTTGGGGGCGTTCCCGCAAACTGGGCAGCCGTACCTCGACGATTCGCAAGCGGTGATAGAGATCTCGACGGAAGCGGCCATCTTCGATGAGTTGTTGCAGGTCCTGATTCGTTGCTGCCAGCACGCGAACGTTGACCTTGATGGTCTCGTTTCCACCAACGCGAGTGAATTCACCGGTTTCCAGCACGCGTAGCAGTTTGCTCTGCGTCACAAGCGGCATGTCGCCAATCTCATCCAGAAAGAGCGTGCCGCCGTTGGCGAACTCGAACACGCCAACTTTATCTCGTGCGTCAGTGTAAATTCCGGCGACTGACCCGAACAACTGTACGTCAAGCACGTTCTCCACAACGCCGGCGCAGTTCATCGGGTAGAACTGTTTTTTGCGACGAGGGCTGTTCTGGTGGATGGCCTTAGCGACCAGCTCTTTGCCTGTTCCGTTTTCTCCGGTGATCAACACGCGCGCGTCGGTGGGCGCCACGCGCTTCAGCATCTCGATCACGTCCCGCATCTTGCCGCTGGAACCAATGATCCCTTCAAAACCAAACTTCTCGTCCAGGCGACGGTTGAGCTCTTCAATGCGTCCGCGAAGTCGACGGCTTTCACTGGCTTTGTCCACGACCGCCCTAAGCTGCTGGATATCGATTGGCTTTTCCAGGTAGTTGAACGCACCTTGCTGCATGGCTTCCACGGCCGATTGGATCGTTCCGTGGCCGGTGAGCAAAATGACTTCGGCATCAGGGAGAGACTCATTGGCGGCCGCCAAAATGCCGAGCCCGTCGACATCGTTCATCCGCAGGTCTGTAATGACGACGTCGAAATCGCCTGTCTCGATTCGCTGCTTTCCTGTTTCGCCACTGGTGGCCATTTCGCAAGTGTAGCCAACGGTCGTCAAGCTTTCGGTAACGACTTTGGCATGAGCGTCATCGTTATCGATCACCAAGACCCGAACGGATTCCGCACCGCCAAGCGGTGCGGCGGACGGCGTTCCGTCCTGTAACCGTATGTTCGCATTGTCCTCCCTGGATTGCGGCGAGTTGCTGGGATGTTTGTCTTTGACCATATGCCAATCATAAGGGATGTAAAAAAGATGAGAAGCCGCAGGGGGGACCATGTTTGCCAGAGCCTTCAGTTCAATGGCGATCACTCCTTGGATGCGGATTTTCCTTTCTCGCGACAGATCCAGCAGCTACGATGACAAATCACATTAGATGGATGCGTTAAATGCCATGGAAGGGATGAGTTATCTTCCCTATTACCCCAATGGGCCAAAAGCATGAAGTCCACGACACCGGCCACCCGTTATTCTCGTTCGGTCGCACTCACCGCCGCAGCACTGGTTGTGGCTGCCTCAGGAGTCGGTTTTGGCCAAGGCGCCACTCAAGAAACGAGCCAAGATCAAAAGCAGGTGCGACGATTGCCCAACTATTTCGCGCGGGTTGTTTCCGAAGACCAACGGAAGGAGATCTACGCTATTCAAGATAAGCACTCGGCCACAATTGATAAGTTGCAGAAGCAACTTGATGAAGCCACTGCAGCGCGTGACAAAGAAATCGACGCCGTGCTCTCGCCAGAACAACTCGCGCGAGTGAAAAAGTACCAAGAAGAAGCCAAAGCTCGTCGCGGAGGGCGCGGACGGAACGCCCGCGGGGGAACTGACGGCAATCGCGGCGGAGGGAACTCCGGTGGGGGCCGATAGCCCTTCACGACCGGCAATCGCAAGAGGTTTAGTTAGTTGGCAGTCTCGTTTGCGTTGCCGAATCAGATTGCGGAGTGCTAGCACTCCGCGGCACGGTTGGGCTGGGGGAATAGAAGCGATTGCGCCATAATCCGATGTCACTGTTCCGGCTTGCTCCCCACCGGCGCTAATTCTCGTTGACTTGAGTCTATGCCGTTGTCAAGGAAGACACGCATCTGTTTGGCCTTGTTGTTCGTGGCCGCATTTGGTGTGCGCGCTGCTGCGGTGCTTGTGCTGGAATCGTACCATGATCCCTACACGTACGAGCACGGTGAGATCGCAGAGAACCTGCTGGCGGGGAAGGGTTTCCGTGTTACCTTTTTGGGTGTTGATGGGTTGACTTCGCAGCAAGCGCCTCTGTACCCCTGCGTGCTGGCAGGCAGCTACTGGTGTCTGGGTTCAAAAACGGATGCGGCACACTTGGCTTTGCAGCTGTTGCAATGCGTTGTCGGCGCTGCGGTCATTCCATGCGTGTTTTTGCTGACGAGGTCTTTTACCACGCGACAACCAGCTGTCGCGTGGGTCGCCGCTGCAGGCGCGGCGGTCTATCCGCCGCACGTCTACATGGTGACGCATATTCAAGTTGCTGTTTGGGCAACCTTCGCCCTTGCCTGGCTGGCAGCTTGGAGTTTCTCTCACCGTTACGGTGGTTGGCCCAAAGCGGTGGGCTTGGGCGTGCTCTCGGGGGCGCTGCTTCTGATTGATCCCATCTTGGCATTGGCGCTACCGTTCCTGGCAATCGCCTATTGGCTGCGGCTACGCAGCACCCCTCTGGACACAATAGCCCAACTGACCTCAGGTGCTTTTTCTCGGTTGCCTTGGCTATCGCCGGTTCCGTATGCCAAGACTTGTGCAATGGCTGCGGTCGCCGCACTCGTCGTTACTCCCTGGGTGATACGAAATTATCGCGTGCATGGTGAATTCGTGTTTGTAAAGTCAACTTTTGGCTATGCATTCTGGCAGGGTAACAATTCGCGAAGTTGGGGCACGGATAAGATTCCAAAACGCTTCGACGAGGCACTTCAGGGCGAAACATTAGCGGACGTCAACCGCTGGCTGGCCGACGCCCGTAGCGAAACGTTGTACATCGATGATGAGTTGTTGACCGCCGAGGATGACGCCGCGTTGCGGGCTTTGAATGAGCCGGCTCGTTCGCGACTGTTGGGTGCCCGCGCGAAATCGTTCATCCGTGAACATCCGGGCGACTATGCCGCGCTGTGCTGGCAGCGGTTGCGATACTTTTTCTGGATCGACGCTACCAATCCCAAAGCATCCCACCCGATCTACGTCAGTAGCACGAGCGTCTGGCTGGCATCCTTTCTGTTGGGATTGGCTGTGCTTCATCCACAGGACCGCGTCGCATGGCTGTCGCTGGTTATCGTGCTGGCAGTTGGTCTCTTTCATGTTATGACCATCAGTTCAGCCCGTTTTCGTCTACCGATCGAACCGATGAGTTTTCCCTGGTGCGCGGCGGCCGCAGTGTGGATTGCCAAACACGGCATATCATCCTTCAGGTCTTGGCTAACATTTCGCTCTCAGACCCCTTCGCGAATGGCCAACCCGCCCATCGCTCCGAACTCAGCGTGAGAGAAAGTTGAGTTAAGGAGCTAGAGCGCATTCCCAATCGCCGTGTGGCGTATCCAGGGTAGCGGAAGTCGGTGCAAACGCGCCGAGCAATTCACGCTGGCTGTCCAGAGACAAGGTGGCTCGTGACTTGAAGAAGATTGACCAGGTGGCGACCGTTGAAGAAGCTGCCGTGCCATACAAAGTCAGATTCACTCATGCATTCTCTGGATGGAGATTGTCGGAGCTGGCTTCGCTAATTTGTATATGATGGGCCCAAGCTGGCGGGACGTTCAGCAGCACCAAATCCCGCTTGATCTCATGCTTGCTGAGCAGATCGTGCAGCAGTTCGCCGACTTTCTTGATCCGGGCTCGTTCCGGCTTTGTCCCCACCACGGAACGCACTGGTCGCACGGCGACATACTCGAAGAAGCTCAACACGCCGCCAGGCGCAAGTAGCCGACGGAATGTCCACAGGATGTCATCCACGTCTTGACCGGAGAAGTTATTGAGCGGCAGCCCAGAGATGATGATGTCGTACTGTGCGTCCTCCGGCATATCCTGAACCATTTGATGCAGAATCCGGTGGCGTGCGGCAACGCGCTGGAAGGCCCGCTCTATCTCAAAACGTCTCTTGAGCGTGGCGACGAACGAATCGTTCAACTCGCACAGATCGAGCGTGTCCTCCGAAGACATCTGACGGACAATCCGCGACGTCACGGCGCCGGTTCCCGGCCCCACTTCCAAAATCCGCTGGCCCTTTGCTGAGGATGATTGATCTGCATTGACGAACCGCGCCAGCGCCTTGGCCAGAAATCCGGAGCTAGGCGTAATGGATCCGGTCGTGTGGAAGTTGCGACGAAACTCCCGGAAGAAGATGCGATATTCGGTCAGGCGAGACATAAAGGCAAACGTCAGAACTCAATTGAACGAGACTAGCAGTTGGAATGCGACTGACCGCGAGCACAAGGAAACATACGTAGATTGGCGGCTTGGCCACCAGATCGCAAGTACGCTGAGGGGATTAGTAAGTGATTGAAAACGCCACCGTGGCGTCATGCCTGCCACCATCCTTGGCGTTCACGCAAGCTGTAATAGATCGACAGCCGCTAGCGGTCCTGCTTTGCCGAGTGGAAGCCCGGGCTGCCGGTTGATGATTTCCCAGGTTCGGCAGCGCGAACGCCGATCATTCGTCCCAAGTCCCGCAGGATTGGCTCGACCGGCACGCGGGAGACGTATTCTCCGTGGTTTCCCGCCATGTCTTGAGCTAGCAGCCTGAGATAGAACTTCCCGGGGACTCCGCGGTCCATTCGCCAGAGATATTTGCCAGAGTTCTCAGCTCCCCGGACAAACGTCTGCCACGGGCCTTGTGGTGTTGGAGCGAACTGCAATGTGATTGCTGCGGACGCAAGGTGTTCATCACTGGCGTTCCAGCTGACAGTCAATTCATCGCTGTGCTGATCGTCTCCCTGGGTCGCGTTGATTAACTGGCAAATGGGACTTGCAAGATCGACGACAACCCAAACTTCTGGCGTTTCGCCGCTGCGCGGTGGCATTTGTACTGCCGTCCGGTCGATGTCCACCAGTCGGAAGCCGTATACGCCGGAAGTTTCGACCTGGGCGGTGAGTGTCCGCTCGCTCGATTTGGCCACGGCGAACCGTCGCCAAGTTTGGCCGCTGTTGACTGTTCCCCACAACTCGACGTCGTAATCCGCGTTAACCGCATCGAGTGCGATGGAGGATCGTGGCGTGTCGAATTCCAGTACGAACTCCAGCGAGTTGACATACAGCACAGGTTCTTGAGGTGAGAATGGATTCGCCGTCACAAGCTCTGCAAGGAGGGGATGCGACGGCGCAGAGCTCTGTTGATCGCTCAATGAGTCTGGAAGGTCTCTCACCAGTCCGACGTTTCGTAGCGGCATTTGTCCTGACAAATTTTCGTCAGTTCGAAGGCTGCTCTCGTGAGCTGTTCGCGCGTCGTCGGCAATCTCACCATGCGATGTGTTGGCCGGACCGTTGACTTGTGACCGTGCCATGTTGGACGGCTTCCAGTTTTGGTTGCGGCTTTCATCCAGTTGCTGAACATCATCCGTTGCAGTATTGGGGAAGTTCGGAACGAAGGAATGTGGTGCCAAGCTCGGCCCGCGCGGCGGCAGTCCCGGCAGAACTCTCTGATTTTGCGGAAAAATGGCCGAGTGAAGCGATTCGTCAGTCACTACTTCAGGTCGACCATTCTTTGAGGCAAGCTCCTGTATGCTCTTGATGACAGTGGTTTGGTTGCCTGCGGTGTCGGCGATGCTGGTCCGTAACTCCCAATCACCCACGACCGGGAACAACCAGCTGACCTTGCCTTGCCCGGTTGAGTTTTGCGGATCATCGCCAGGACTGACGGGAAACGGAAGCCACTCGGAATCACCGCTCGCACGATATTCCAACCGTAACGACCCTTCCTGCAGGGCAGGATCAGGGGATTGCCACTGTGCGATGAGTTTTCCTTCGGTGTCAATTGCCGCTTGGAGTTCCAGCCGTGGAGCCGTGCTGTCAATTAAGATCCTGGCTTCCGGTTGCGGTGTGCCCTCGGGGATCATGTTACCCAGAGGATCGATCGTTCGCACGGCAAACCAGTGCTCTCCGTCCTGCCTGGCGGCGAACGAGAACGTGCCCTCGCCCGGCCCGACAACCTGCTCCACATTCCATGTGCCGCCACCGTCTGTTGAAACGAGTAATTGGACTTCCCGTGTATGCTCTGTTGTGGCGTGCAGATCAAACGGAATATTTAAGCTCCGGAACCGCGTAACCGTGATCTGTGGAAGGTCCGCGGCGTCATTCTGGAACCCGGATTGCGCAGAGGCCGACGTCAACATCAAGATAGCGATCACGGCGCCGCGTGGGATCAGGCAGATTGACATAGGGATAAGCCTGGGCGAGATGGGAGCACGTCCATTCGTTGGCTTCGGCAGCCTGGCCAACCTAGCTTGCGTGACGGCGGAATCGTCCGCCGGACCCCATCTTCGCGAGAAGTTTCACCAATCCGTGCCGTCGAAAGCACCCGCAAATGCGCAACGGACTAACGGTTAATCGTTGCCGGCGATTGTCATCTTGGCGCGAAACTGCGATTCTGAAATATCGCGTCGGAAGAGGAGCCGTGACCGCCCATCAAGAAACCCAACATTGACGGCATTCTCTCCATGTAAGCTGGAGATTGCTGTGGGATCACTTCCAATGTGATATCCGGCGTTCGAGTCATGGAGGTCAGTCGGACTCATCCAGTTGACGTTGGAATTCGCCACTTCCACAATCGCAATCGTCTCCGCAGGATCGTCAATGATGTCCGCAGGCGTGACCGTCTTGGCTCCATCAAACAGGAAGCCGGTCCCCTCAACCACAACGTAATGCGTAAATGCGCCACTCAAGTTGCTGTGAGCAGGGCAATGGTACACATCAGGCATCTGCGTGTGAAATGTTCGATTCGCTGGGCTGTCCCAAGGTTCGCTCAAGTCAATCTGGCTGTAGAGATCTTCCTCGCCCAGATGAGGCAGAATCAACACGCGCCAACTGTGGAGCGGTGTTAGCGTGTTTGGATCCACCGTATACGCCGGTGGATAATGGCCGTGCGTTGCCTGATAGGACTGGAGGGCTGCCACGATCTGGGTGATGTTTTCCTGACAAGCGGCCGTCGCTTTGCGATTCCCTATCTGGGGCGAGCTAACGTAATTGCGCGCGACGAGGAAAGCCGCCAGGATTGCTAGCAGTCCAAACAGAAACCCCGAGGTGATCAACAGGATCGTTGAAGGTTTAATGATCTTGCGAGTGGGCAACACTTGCGGGCCAACCCGTTGGAGATAGTCCGGCGTGGGGACCAAGATCGTTCGTCCACAACCGGCGCACGGTCCGCTCTGTCCAGCAAAACTGTCCGCAACGTGCGTCTCGTGATTGCAGTGAGGGCAGTGAAAGAGAATCGGCATGGCTCAAAACTGCATCATCGATTGCCGGTGAGTTGGCTTGAAATCCGCGTGAGCAACGTCGCTGCGACTGGGATCCCAGCATCCTCCGCTAGCAAGCATTGTATTCGCCAAGCAGGAGGATTTCTTGCCTTACCCGCTCAGGAGGTTCGCCTTTTTGTACCAGCCAGGGTTGATCTTGCACGCCATGGTATCAGCAGATATCGTCCGCGTCCCGCTGCGCGATAGCGCGCAGACCCGGATGCGTAAAAACTCCGCCTCCCGTGGTGTGTGCCATGATGCAATTTACCATTCATTTCAAACCGATTTGCTTGTCGGTCGCCTGCTTGTCGCTCCTGACCACATCGGGTTGTTCGACGAGCGGAAAAGCGCTCAACGCGCAATCCGTAGCACTCTATCGCGTAGGCGATCTCGACTCGTCTCAGCGCGTTCTTACGCAAGCTGCCGGAAATGATCCAGAAAATCCCCACGTCTACTACAATCTCGCCCGAGTGCATCACGAACGAGGAGTCCGCAACGGCGACGTCAACGAGTTACGCCAGGCGGAAAACAACTACAATCTCTGCTTGAACCGGGATGAAGATCATGTCGAATGCTATCGTGCTCTGGGTGTGCTGCTGCGAGATTGGGAGCAAGTTGATCCGAATGATCAGCGGTCCGATCAAGCGTTCACGCTGATGGAACGTTGGGCAATGCGCAGCCCGGAACTTGCCGATCCGCGTGTGGAATGGGCTCGCCTGCATGAGGAATTCAACAACCGTGAAGCGGCCAAGGAAAAGCTGCTTGAAGCTCTCGCCATTGATCCCAATCACCCTCGCGCGTTGGCTGCTTTGGGACGCATCCGAGAGCTAGAGGGAGATGTTAATCAAGCGTTGGCCGTCTACCAGCGCAGCCTGTGGCATGATGCCAACCAGCCAGAGATTGCCGCCCGAGTTGCCCAACTGAGAGCTTCTGGGGCGATTGCCGAAGTTGGCCTGCTGCCGACAGGGCCCGTTCGTCCGACGGCTCAGTTAAACTCCATTTTCAACGGCCGGTATTAGGCGAGCTTGAGTCAAGCAATGCTTGACCGGGAGTCTCTTGCGCATGCTGTCGCATCTTGTCGCTCAATGGAGCCCGTACGTGGTCTGCGACGGCGTATGACTTGCCCGCGAACTCGACGATGTCTTGCGGGTAGAGCTTCTTGCGACGGCGAGTCTCTACCTGACCGTTGAGTTTGACTTCACCAGCTTGGATCAGCAGTTTCGCCTGACCTCCGGTGCCGACAAGTCGGCACACGCGAAGAAATTGATCCAGGCAGATGACATGGGTCAAGGCAGGGAGCTGCGCGAGCTCATCCGGATCGAGCGGAATCTCATCGGGGTTGTGGCTCATGGGTGGCGATGATTCCGGTGACGCAGACGACCGGGGTCAGCGGCGATAGACGCCGCTGACCTAATACTACTGACAGTTCCGATTGGCCCAATCGGAGCTTACGATGGATTGGTGACGCGACCCAGGAAGAGAATCGCACCGGTTTCGTTGTCACGAATCAGATAAAGGAAAGGGTGATCCGCGCGAAAGATTATGGGGTCGAGACGAACGCTCGTCGCACCGAAAGCGATGCCGGTTGCTGCTGCGGCTTCCGTGCCTTTCTCGTTTACATCGACAAAGGCTTTATGCACGACGGCGGTAATGTAGAGCTTTTCCTGCTCAGTCATGCCGGAAAAGTCGGCAAGGTCTTCGTCAAAAGCATCCACCATGCCCAAGTTGGTCAAAACTTGATTCATGGAGAACTCAGAGTTTAAGGAGAACTTCGGAAGCTGCACGGTCACCGGTTTCTCAGCTGTGGCATTCATCCAGCTGTTGAGGTTGGCTTCAGACAACTCAGCTTCCAGATCGTTCAGGGCATCTTTCTCAGCGGGCAAAAGAATCCACATGGAGCACTTCGCTCCCTTGTATGGCATCTCCAGCAAGGCCAACTTATCTGTTTTGCCGTAGCGGAAACGGTTGTCCTGCGACATGAACGGCACGGTCACTTCTTCATCTGCGGAGACATGAAACGCGCGATCAGACGTCGAATTTGCGTCAAATTTTTTGGCCCAATCGCCTTTGAAATAGATCGCGTTGGTCAGGACAAGTCGCGTGCGGTCATTCAGAGAGCCCGAAGGAAGCAGATCCTTGATTCGATTATTGGTTTGGGCTTCCACCCAACGATTGATCTCCTGCCGCGCGGCTTCGGTCTGTTGCATATAGTCGACTAAGCCAAGCTCGGCATGATAGTGATCACGAGTTATGGCCAGGAATTCCGGGAGAAATTCGTATCCGGTTTGCCCCCACAAGCGGTTCGCCACGCGAAGCTCCAACCCCTGCTGGTCACTGGAGAGTTTTGAACCCAATTCTGCATAGGCGGCGTGCAACCGTTCGTCAGGCAATTCCAAGTGCAGCACGTCTCGCATCTGTTGGGCCGTGTTGGAGCGGGCGGCAGCCAACGCCATGGAAAGCGCTGTCGACATGCTCGAGGGTGAGAAGAAAAGATTGCCGGGCGTTTGACGCAACTGTCCGTAGAGATCGCATGCGAACTGATTGTTGGCTATGGCAACTTTTTTGAGGTCTGTCTCATCTTGTTCCTGCTGCTCGTCCGTCGGCGGCTGACTTGTATCCGCTGGTGTGTTCATGTTGGCAGCCTCCAAAATCGGCTCATTGGCCTCCGGCGTAAGGTCAGCCATCATGTCGCCTTCGCAGCCTGTATTGGCGAAAACCATGATGCATGAAACAACAACGTAAGAGACAACGGTGACGAAGGCAGGCACCAAGTTTCTCATAGTGATCCCCAATCCCTGTATAGAGGTTGCTAGTAGGCCAGCCGTCAAGTGAATGTTGCGATGACAACGTGGCTCCCAATCGCTGCAAGTCAGCGTCACGAAAACTGACGCGAGCTGGGTTCATTTTGTTACGCAGGAATTGCAATTGTCCAGGCGGGTTTGTGTTGGCGCTTCCTGGATGCCGTGTACCAGTTGAAGAGGCCACCCGAGCGGGCCACGTGTGAAATGAAAATACCACGCAATGGCAAAGGGGGAGCACGGCGGGCAGTACCTGTGGGAGCTGGTTGCAGGAAGCGCAAGACAACACACCGCCCAGATTCATGCGATCCAGGCGGTGTGCGGTTGTGTCAATTTCGGAACGCGATGGTTGTCTGTCAATTCACCGAGGCTTGATATCCCCCGTTTTCGGACCAATCGCGAGTCTGCAGTGGCTACTCGACAGGTCGCACGGATTCAGCCCGTGGGCCCTTGGGCCCGCTGCCGACTTCGTACTCCACCATCTGGCCTTCCCGAAGTTCTTCAAACGAAGAACCTTGGACGACGGAATGGTGAAAAAACATGTCGTCCCCGTTCCCTTGGATAAAGCCAAAGCCTTTGTCCGAAACCAACTTCTTAATCTTCCCTTGTGGCATGACGCACTCCTCGAAACCCAACGCAAAACAACTCAGGCCGCTGGCCCAACCATCAACCCGAGACAACGATAAGCAGAAAGCCACAAGGCCGGTTGACCAAGGCCAAGTCCGGCCATTTTGCGGCGGGCTCAGGAGAACAACTTCAAAAGCGTCCGAACCATCGTCACCCCGCTCTGCTTGTCACGAGCCATCGCGACCGCCGGATTGTACTTCTTTGGCGGGATAGCACACAATCATTTCTGGGAAATGTTAAGGGTTTACGGAAATGTTGAGCAGGCGGAGTCCCTCCGAATTCATGAGGCTCGCAGCCCTTGATCCATGGTCATGAAAACGGTCAACGATCTGCACTATTGCGCAAACCGTGGCGAAATCGTTGACGATCCCAAAATTCTGAGTACTATCTAACTAGTTGGGTCTAGTACTCAACACATTCCCCGTTGTGGTCCCTGCCCCGCCACAACGGGTTTTTTCTTGCGCTCATGGCCACTTGGGGTGCATCTCAGGCTTCAAGAGCGCGCCACTCCCAGGCCTTGGCATTCGCCGGATCTCGCACGCCTGCAAGCCACACTTGCGAATCCTCTTGGCCCACGTTTCTTCTGCCAGAGTGCGAAACACGCCGGTTTTTTGGTGGTATTGCCGCGCGATTTGCGGTTACTTCTTCCCAAGGTCAACCGCTGTGTGCTTTCCATTTCGCGCCGAAAATGCCAACGATTCTCATCCATCGTCGTTCTCGTTCAGAACTGACTTCGCCAGTCGCCTGGATGCCATTGGTGGTCCTTCCGCTTCTAACTGCCTTTGGGCTATTGCGGTCTGGGCATTGAGGCTGGGCGTACAGTTCTTCATCTTCGATGCCAAACCCTATCTGGCAAACACCTGGTTGCGCCTGGGCTATCACGCACTGACGTTGGCGTTTGTCATACTGACGTTGATCTACGCGGCCGCTGCGATACTGCCGCGTGCCGTGAACTAAGCCAGTGCATCACCGATTTCGCGCGAACCCCACTCGTTCCCTCGTGTCCGCCGAACATGAGCAGGCATTCCAGGAAATCGTCCCCCGCAGCGTTCTCTCCGGTTTCGCATGTTCCGCTCTTGCAGATACAGCGGGAGCTCTGCGAAATCCCCCGTGGGCGTGGCCGTTTTGACGAGTATCTGAAGAAGATGACGGGGCCGCAAGGCGATCTCACGCTCCCGCTTTCGGCATTCAACCCGATGGCCAAAGACCATGTGGCGGCGCGGTTGGACGAACTTCTGGAGTTGGACGCAGAGCAGATCGCGCAGCAAGCCATTGACGAAGCAAATCAACGCTTGGGTTCGCTGCTGCATCCGCGACCGCTGGGATTGGTCATGGCGGATGATTTTGGTGGCGGCTGGACCAACCGCGACCAGATGGAGGCTGAATCCCGGTTCGGTAAAGTCACTCGGATTGAGCGTGACTGGCTCGTTGTCCTTTGTTGGAGTAGCGAAGTGCCCGTGATTGAGCAACTAAGACGCGAGACCCTGGCGCACATCTACAGAGGCCAATACCGTCTCAATCACGGCCAGCCAATCACGTTAGAACAGATGCTCACTCAAGAGGGTACAGCGATGCGGTTCGCCGGGATGAACACCCCTTCGCACTCTGCGGAAGATATCCGCGCTGCGCGGTACGTCATTGAGCGTCATCGAAGTACGGCCGATTATCCCACGGCATTCTCTTGCCTGTACGGTGATCAAGCGGCACATTCCGTTGGCTACACGTCGTTAGGGATTCCATCCCGAGGTGGTTTTTCCGTGGCGCTGGCGGAATCGTTGGAGCGCAAAGCCACGCCAGAAGAGTTGCTGCGTCAAGCAGTGGCTTGATTACGGCCAAGGGAATCATCCTGCGTTTGTCCGTCGAACGACCGCACCGTGTTGTCGCCTACTTGTTAGTCGCAAACGGTCAATGCTTCGCAAGCCAGCATCGGCTTTGATGGTTTGCACAATCGTCGCTTCGACTTGGAGAGCCGGCCGCACTTCCTGCAGGCTCGCACCCGAGTCATTGGCTGTTTGGTCAGCGCGTCTTGGCACGACTTACGAGCTTGCTTTGATTTACAGAGCGTTTTTGCCATCGTTGTCGCTCCCTCCTTTCACTACTTCTGCAGAATCAATTTGCCGTTTCGCGTGGCTCGTAGTCGGTAGATGTTGTCCCGGTGAATGATCTGCACCTCGGGGGCTCCTTTGAGAATCTCATCCGAAGGAATGGCACGGCCAGTGGGGGGAGGGGGCGAATCGTGTGATAGCCGAGTCGCTTTCTCGCCACTTTCGGAAGATTCTTGGCACACACGCGATTGGTCTTCATTCACGCTAATGCGCCCTTTCTGGCTTTGATAAAACAAGTTATGTCACTTGTTGCTTCCGGGGTGAGCCCGCGGTTAGATTTTATTGATATTGAGACTTGATATCAATAAGGAATTCGATAGAATCCGCGTCGACACGGAATGATCGCCAGCACGCTTACTCGCTCTTGAGCGTCTCCTTCGCTAGCCAGCTATTCGCCGTGTTATCGCAACCGTGGTCCGTGTTTACAGGACCTGAAATCTGCTGGCAGTTCCATTAATCTCGCGAAATGCGAAGGAGGCATAAGGTGTTTATAGGTTCCCGTTCTTTCGATAGACGCACGGGTTTCACGTTGGTCGAGTTGTTAGTCGTGATCGCAATCATCGGCATTTTGATCGCGCTGCTTCTTCCAGCTGTTCAGGCGGCACGTGAATCCGGGCGGCGAATGTCGTGCTTGAACAACTTACATCAGATTGGGCTCGCAACGGCGACCTATCATGACGTTCATGGGCAGTTGCCATATTCATCGAGTGGGTTTGGCAGCCCTGGAGTGGGTATGCTGCGGAGTGGATTCACGGACATTTTGCCGTTCTGCGAGCAGGCAAACCTCTTCCGGATGTATGACCCCTCAAAAGCCTGGTCCGACCCCGCGAATCAGGCAGCCGTGGAGCAAGAGATTCCGTTTTTTATCTGTCCTTCTATGGCCCGCTGGTTTCCGGACTGCGCTGGGACGCGCGGGCAAAGCAGCTATCTACTGGCGGTCTCCAGCAACCAATCGGGGCACGGACCCGACAAGGACGGGATGTTTGTTTGGCAGGGCGAAGGCTTTACAGCATTCAGCTCGATTCTCGATGGTGTGTCCAACACGTTCATGGCAGGGGAAACCGACTACAGCCTTGAAAACTACGTTTGCAGTTCGACAGGGAGTTTCCGGGGCGGACTGGGAGAGTGGGCCACCGGGTATCCGGGGTACTCGCAGGGTTCGATGGTCGGCATCTTCAATTCTGAGAGGTTGGTCAACGGGTTTGACGAATTGTGGACGTTCCGCAGCGACCATCCACAAGGCGCGAACTTTGTCATGGGGGACGCTTCTGTCCATTTCTTCCCCACGCATACAAACCCCATCGTGTTGAGGGCGTTGATGACGCGAGCAGGTGGTGAGTCGGAAACGGTCGGGAATTAGCCACCAGAAACATATCGGCATTGAAACCGCAGGTGTGGTTTCAATGCCGATGCTCTTAAGCCCTATACGGGCAATCTGCGCATGCCGAATCTCGTCGATAAGCCGACATTGGGCCGGTGCGGCGACAGCTACCTTCACGCATAAGGCTACATCTAAAGATCAACTGGTAGACGACATGAACTGGGTTGGCAAAGTGTTGCTCGGTGTTGCGATAGTCGGCGGAATCACGGGTTGTGGAGACTATGTTCCCATCCATGGAAGCGTGGATTTGAATGGCGAGCCCCTGGCGGCAGGAACGATCAAGTTTGTGCCCACGGAAGGGATTGATGGCGGAGCAGTTGCAACGAAGATCGCTGACGGTGAGTACGCCTTCAGCCGGTCGAGCGGCCCAATCGCTGGGCGATATTCCGTTGAGATTTACGCGGATGACCCCGTTCCTGAAGGGCTCGATGACCCGGAGGAGTTCATTCGCACGGAAGGCGCCATTGGAAAAGAATCAAACACTGTTGCCGCACGTTTCAACAAAAACACGACGTTGACCATCATTGTTGACCCAAATGGCGAGACGCGAGCTGATTTTAGCGTATCAGACCGTTGACCGCTGGATGGCAGCAGCCATCAGTAAATCACTGGAGTGGTCGTCACCGACGCGGTACATGACCAACAGATGACATCATTCTCTATTCTCTCGATTGAATTGGAGCCAAGAATATGTACGTACTCAGGAAAGTGAAGCCGATTGTTGTCGCGCTCGCCGTAACGGCGTGTTGCACAAGCCATGTCCAGGCGCATTTCGTGTGGGTGCAGCTGGACGGCGTGCAGACAGGTGGACAAACCGTCAAGGTCGCGTTTTCCGAATCTGGCGAGGCCGGAGCTGCACATCTGGTTGATCGCATTGCTCATGCGAAGGCGGTCGTGTTTGGTGACGCGAAAACTGAATGCGACTTGCAGCCGTCACTGAGTGATGAAACAGGCTATCTGGCCGCGGCGGTACCTGCGGGTGTCAACCGCGCACACGTGGTTTGCAAATATGGAACCTTCAGCCACGGAGAGGCGACATCCTTGCTGTACTACTATGCCGCCTATCAGCGTTGCGCTCTTTCCGATGGTGCTGTGTCATCAGAGAACGGCGACCAACAGCAGAAGGATAAAGAGAAGCTCAAATTCTGCGTCGCGGCAGAACTTATTGACAGTGCTGTGCAACTGACGGTGCTTTGGCAAGGTCAGCCAGTGGGTGAAGCTGAGGTTGCGGTGACTGCGCCTGATGGAACTTCGACAGTCACGGTCAGCAATGTCCACGGTCAAGTTGTCGTTCAAGATGTGCAGCAGGGCAGGTACCGTGTGCGGGCTCGGCACGTTATTGAACAAAGCGGCACTGAGGATGGAGTTCCCTATGAGAATGAGTTGCACTACTCCACGCTGACGTTGGACGTTTCCAACGCTCCTGAATCGCTCATCGGCAAAGCCGAACAACCTGAGAATCTTTCGGCGGCGGCGCTGCTGGAAAGAGCCAGAGCCGCACGCGCCATTTGGAAAGAGTTCCCGGGCTTCGTTGCCGACGTGAAGATCCATGAGGGCGGTCAGAGCCAGTCAGGGAAGATTCAGGTTGATGCAAGTGGTGCCGTAACGTTTGAGGGAATTGAATTTCCCGAGCATTCACGCGCGCAAGGAACGTTGCGGTCTCTTGTTTCGCACCGGATGGGTAACGGTTCCGCCAACGATGGCATTTCTTTTGCGGACACTGATCTGGATCATCCGAGTGGGCGTCTGCTGAATCTGGACTACGACACGGCGATGGGAAGCAGCTACCGCGTAAAAGATGATGTCATTCGTGAGGTCAATCGCAACTCATCTGATGGCCACTTCACGATCACCGTGCTTGACGTTTATCGGAATCCCGAGGGCAAGTATCTGCCGGCCAACTACGTCATAAACACCTGGAATCCTGATGAGTCCCTTAAGAGCAGCACTGCGGTACAGGAGTCATGGGTGCGGGTTGGCCAGTTTGACCTGCCCGTGTCTCACTTTTCTGTTACCTCCAGCAAGGCGGAACACGCGGAATTGTCGATCGAACTGCGAGAACATCGGCTGATCGATTAAGGCACTCTCAACTGACCTGCTCCCCGATTCTTGGTTCACCCAAGATGCGAAAATCACGTAAGTTGGTTTTTTGCCAAGGGAGTTTGGATCATGACCGCGACGCCCAGACCGGCGTATTTCTTCTTTCTCGCCAAGAAATATCCAACAAGCGTGAACCTTTCTTTGCCCTGAGCGTCCAATTCACCATCGGCCAGATGATGGCTGGTTTTTCGAGGCACGATCAGTTGGGTTTGACGGTTAGCAGAACATGCAACTCACACGACACAGTACGAAGCGCGATTGGCTCGGTTCCGGCGAAGTCGCCGGCAGTCTGGCGAATGCGCTCGGGTTGTATCCGCTGCGCTTGTGACATTGGGTGAATTGCAGTTGTCTCCGCAAAACCCGGTGTCAAAGCGACGCTGGGTTTTTTCGTTTGGGATTGAGGTGTTAGCGGCAGCATCCCTGGTTCTTACCCAGGCGAGTGAGGGTTCAAGTCCCTCCGATCCCACTTCCGCGGATTGTCCGGCGTAGCGCCAGCGGTTTGAACGAGCGTTCATTCGCGGCAGCGGTTCTCCGCAACGGAAAGCACTGGTTTTCCAGCGGCAAGATCCCGCCTTCGTAACGGACGCCAACTGTGGAGTGTCTGTTGGTCGATGTTCGCGAGCGCGAGCTGACGATTAAAGGCCAGGAGATTTTGACGTCCGACAAAGTTGCGGTCCGCGTAAGCATCCTCGTCCAGTTTTGTGTGACCGACCCCAAGGCGGCGATCCACACCGTTGAGAGTTTCGAAGATCGGCTTTATACGGATGTGCAACTCGCCGCACGACGGTCTCTGGCCTCCATGACGTTGGAAGAGATTCTCACGAACCGCAATCGCCTGAGTGAAGACATCCTGTCGGACGTCAAAGAGTCCGCCATGGCTTATGGTGTGACGATTCGCCGCGCTGATGTCAAAGATCTTATCTTTCCAGGCAACTTGCAGGAGATCATGAATCGGGTGCTCGCCGCGGAGAGGAATAGTCAGGCTCAGTTGGTCGAAGCCCGGACACGAGCGGAGGTTGAGCAGATTGAAGCCGAGTCGCGAGCGGAAGTTACCCGTCGCGAGGCAGATGCAGATGCTCAGGCCCGGCGCGTGCGAACCCAGGTTGCGACTGAAGCCGTGCAAGCTCAAGCTGCTGCTGAAGCACGTGCATATGATGAGCGAGTCAAGGCAGCCAAGACCTTGGAAGAGCACCCGGCACTACTTCGGCTGGCCGAACTCGAAACACTGCGCGAGCTGGCAGAAAATGCTAACGCACGATTGTACCTGGGGTTCGACCGTGAGGGGTTTGGATGTCACAGTGCAGAATTCCACAGAAATGACCTACCGCCGGGCGAATGAGCCCGTCCGGCAAGTTATCAATACCGGGAGCCGGTGAGTCACATCGCCGGCTTCCAACATACTTTGCGAGTGTGTATGGATGCACGACGGTCTTCGGAACCGTCAGACAGGGTTCGATTCCTGGCGAGGATGCTCAAGTTCACCTACGGCACCGGCAAGAAAGAACCCGCGACAAGTTCTATTGGCGACTGCGCGGAGTATGAATCTGTTCCAGTGATAGCAGCGTGCAGGGAAATGCGCGATCGCGCATGCTAGCTCTTCTAGCTTGACCATCGTCCCCGTCGTGCGCAATCGCTTTGCTCCCTTACCGCCCCTATCTGCCAGTCCCTCTCCACTCACCTCTGATAGCAGACCATCACCGATTTTCGCGAATCCGCAAAATGCGAAATCCATCCCCGGTGACTCTGGCAGCCGAATCGATCTTCACCGGTCAGGCAGATTCTGATACTTACGGCCACCTTGTTGAGTTTTGCCGGAATCGCCTGCGCAGACGGCGCGGCCACGGCTCAGATTCTCGACTCTCGTGTTGCGGAGCAGCCCATGAACCGGGTGACTTGGATACGGATTGGCATTGTCACGGTCGTTGTCGGAATCGGGACTTTCGCTATTTGGAAAGCGATCGCTCCGGAGGAGACCAAACCCGCAGCCAGCAAAGGTGCGCGCAAAGCATCGCCAAAGTCTTCCACCGAAAAACCGGCAGGTTCTGGAGGCGCGAAATCCGCAGATACAGATCCATTTGAGGCAGCCAAGCAGCGCTTCAACTCCAGCTCCACGATTCCGGCATCCTATGTTGCCGCAGATGAAAACAACTACGGTAGTGGCGACCGCTACTCCAGCACGCCCGGGACCGCAGCCCAACCCACAGGCAGCGACGGTCTGGGCTCTTTCGCCGGTGTCAACCTCCCATCAACTGGTGATCGCTACGCAGCCAACAACAGTTACACAGCAACGCAACCTGCCAGCGGCGACCGCTACGGTTCGCTAAGTGGGTCCACCACGGCAGGCGATACAGAGGCCCTACCGGGGCAATCATACACAGGCGACAGCTCGCGCTCTCAGGACCCCTCGACGACCACTTCCGGCAACCCGTTGCGCGGGACAAATGGAACTTCCAGCGATACAGGGGGTACACGCCCAGATCCCTTTGCCAATGTTGGTGGAGATCGATATGGATCGTCCTCGCGCTCAACAGACTTTTACGGAAGTGACGCCACCAGCACCGCAGGCGACACAGGCTCGTCCCAAGCTGGTAGTACAAACCAAGCACATGACCCTTTTGGGAGTTCGCGACGTGAGCCGGCCCACTTTGGTGTTGGGAGTGACGTGAATGCGGAAGTAACGCCAGGGACTCTAAGCAGCACAAGCGCCGCAACTGACTCAGCTCAGCAAGACGAATTCAACCGCTATGGAATGGGTGGCACGGGCGCCGCAGGTTCGCAGTATCGCGATACGCCTTTGCCAGGCGAAGGAGCTGGAAGCTCCCTAGCTGGTGATACCGGCCTGGCGACCAGCGGAACTCCCGGTTCGCAAGGTCAATTCCCGTCTCAACAGGGCGATGGCAACGCCAACCATCAGAGTCACAATTTGCTCGATGGACCTTCACGTCGCAGTGACGCAGGCGGTTATGATCCACGACAACAACCTGGGCCAGAGTACTATGGTGGCTCAGCCGCCGGTGCTGGCCAAGTGGGGACGACTGAGACAACGCGCGGTGTCTCAACGAAATCGAGCTTTGACCCCTTTGCTGAAGGTGCGACCGCCGGCGGCTATCAGTCCGGTGGATATGCCAACGCACAAAACGGATACTCCACGTCAGGCTACGTTGACGATGGAATCGGAGAGCCTGGCGATGAGATGCTGGAAGGACCGCAGAGCCCTCAAGTGATCATTCAAAAACTTGCGCCAGCCGAGATCCAGGTCGGCAAGGCAGCCATCTTTGAAATCGTTGTCCGCAATGACGGGGACAACGTCGCTCATGACGTTGAGGTTCATGATCAGATCCCGCGCGGCACGCAACTCTTGCGGACATCTCCCGTCGCGCAGGAAACGGGCCGGGGATCCTTGGTTTGGCAACTTGGCAACATCCCGCCTCGCGAGGAACGGGTCGTCAAAGTGGAGTTGATGCCAGTTGCCGAGGGAGAAATTGGCTCAGTCGCCACCGTGCATGTGGCGGCTGCGGCTTCCGTGCGCACCATCGCGACTCGTCCCGACCTGCGGCTGGAAGTTAGTGCGCCCTCGACAGTGATGATCGGAGAGGATGTCACCTTGAAGATCAAAGTTCGCAATCCCGGGACGGGCATGGCCGAAGGGATCATCATTACAGAACGCGTTCCGCAAGAGTTACGGCACGAAGCCGGCGACCTGCTCGAATATGAGGTCGGACAGCTCGAGCCGGGCGGCACCCGTGAGCTAGAGCTAACTCTCACCGCCGCCAAGGCAGGAAAGTTCATCAATAGCTTGCAAGCGTCTGGGGAAGCCGGGCTTCAGGCTGTGGATGAGTCACGCATTGAGGTTATTGCGCCAGCGTTGCAAGTGGACATGCAGGGTCCAACCAAGAGATACCTCGAGCGTCCTGCCACGTACACAATCTCCATCGCCAACCCAGGCACCGCCGCGGCGAAGGATGTTGAGTTGGTCGCTTATGTTCCTCAGGGAATGGAGTTTATCGAAGCGGACAGCTACGGCGAGTACGATCAGACGAGCCGTGTCGTTCGTTGGTCTTTGGAAGAACTTCCCGCCGCCCAGGAAGGCGCCGTGAACCTCAAGTTGTTGCCGACGGAAGCCGGTGAGCACCGCCTGACGACTGAAGCCAGCGCGCAAAAGGATCTCTTCGATCGTTCCGAACGGGCACTCAGCGTAGAAGGCGTGGCCGCGATCCTGTTTGAGGTTGTCGATGTCAACGATCCGATCGAGGTTGGTGCGGAGACAACTTATGAGATCCGCATTCTCAATCAGGGCTCGAAAGTTGCCACCAACATTCAATTGGAGGCGGTCATGCCACCGCAGATGAGCCCTGTCGATGGCGAAGGCCCCACCCGCGCGTTCGTGGAAGGGAATCGAGTCATGTTTGAGCCGCTGGCCAAGCTGGCGCCAAGGGCGGACACCAAATACCGCATCAAAGCGAAAGGTCTGCAAGCCGGCGACCTTCGTCTGACCGTCCGGCTGTTGGCCAATGAAATGACAGCGCCAGTGATCAAGGAAGAGAGCACGCGGGTCTACGCTGACCAGTAACCTGTGCGGAGGCCATTCAGTCAATTCTCGTTTTGCATGCGCATCACATGGCGCTGTGTCTTCGCGCCAGGCATAACCTTCCTTAGAAAACGAGCGAGCCGGTCGATCGGCACAATTGGCTCCTGGCGGCAAATGTGCAGTCGCCTAGCTGGTGGGTTCGATTCTTACTTATGCGCAACTTCCGATGCGCTGTCCTCCCGGTCTGCGTCGCGCCTTTCCGCGGCGATCCTCCTGCGACTGCGGAAGTGAAATGATGTTTAACCGCAATCACATCTTCATGATTGGGGCCTTGCTGCTGTTCCTCGGCATCCAATTCCGCATGGTGGAATCGGTTGTGCTCAATGAGAAAACCACGCAATTCTTGGCCCAAAAGTTTGGCGACCCGGCCCAAAAGACGGCCGTGAGCATGCCGACTTTCTTCGGTGGCTCCTCCCAAGCGCAAAAGGTGATTGAGCCACCCAATTGGGTTGGCTGGATCATGCTTTCCGCTGGCGTTGTGCTTGTGCTGCACAGCTTGGCGATGCCCAAGCCTGGCACGTAATCTTTTCCGTTGGAAACATGCGGCCAAGTCGTCGCATGCCGGGCCGTGCTTCACGGCTGCTTTCGGATGACGTTTCTAAAAAAACCTCGGAATCTGGTCACAACTGTGGCTTGTTGCGCGTCTATTCTGTCAGGTAATGCGGGGCCAACTGGAACCTGACCGATCCTTTATTGCGTGTGACCGATCAATTGACGGAAGCAGATCCGCGGAATGCTGTCGTCGCTGATCTCGGAGACCGTGCTTTGTTGACGGACTTTTGCGAGTCCGGCAATGAAGCGGCGTTTCGCGCGATCGTGGCTCGTCACGCGCCGATGGTGTCCTCCGTTTGCACGGCGGTACTGGGGAATCGCGCTGATGCGGAAGATGCTTTTCAAGCGGCGTTTTTTGTGCTTGCCCGGAAGGCCTCCAAGATCAGCAGAAAGGAAAGCCTCGTCGGTTGGTTGCATCGCGTGGCGTTGCGATGTGCTTTGACAGCGCGGCGTCGCCGGAAGAAGCAAGTAACCGTCGAGCTACCGCCGCCGGACATCTTTGGCGATGGCGAGCTGGAGAAGATCTCATCGCGAGCGATGATCCAGGCGCTGCACGAAGAGCTCGATCGTTTGCCGCACGGGTATCGGATTCCGTTGATTTTGTACTACCTACAAGGGGAAGATTACGGCGCAATTTCGCAACGCATGAAGTTAAGCGAAGCCGCAACGCGAAAGCGCGTGCAGCGTGGCCGCGAGATGTTGCGCCGCCGGATGGGGATGCTCGGTTTCGCGGGGTTGGCTGTGGCTGGCCTTTGCAAACTAGCGGTCGCAACCGGTTCTCGTTCCGTTTCTACGATCCTTCTGCAATCAACTGTTTCCATCGCCACGCAGGTCAGAGCCGCCTGGTCCCAGGGGCTGATGGCGGTCACTGGCCAGAAAACTTCGTTGGCGCTTGCTCAAGGAGTGCTCAAGACCATGATGATCTCGACCCTCACCAAGACGACATTGGCTATCTTTAGTGGCACGCTGGCCGGCTTGATCGCCATGACCAGCATAGCCATTGCTCAAGAGGCTACGGCGGATTCCTCGCCAGACCCCACCATCATCACGGCGGACCTCGCCGTCGCTGATGAGACACAACCGACTGGAGAGATCGCGGCCAGCGTTTCGACCCAACAAGCCGCCAGCGGTGATCTCAAGATTAACTGGCTGTCCGATTGGATGGAGTTTGCTCCGGTCAACAGCGAGCAAACACAGTCTGGCGAGCTCAGTTGGAATAATGAGCTGCACTTCAAGGGGCGGAACGCCCAACAGTGGAATGAGCAGGTCCATGGCTGGGTGGAGATGGCCCCCCAACCAAAACAAAGGCACTTGGATGCCGCAAACACCCTGGAGCAAACTTGAGGTGCGTTGGCCCGGAATTTCTGAAGAGTGGACTGCGCGGCAACAATCAGCGAGTGAGGTCAGTGCCGCCAAAAAACGCCTGCGCCAGCAGATTGACTCGCTGCAGGCACAACTCCGCTTGTACGAACAAATCGAACGCCTGCAAAAGGAGAACGCGGCTCTGCGCAAGGCAATGGAAAGCAAGAAGTAAGCCAATTCGCAGTTCGTGTCGGTGTCGCCGCAGGCTCGGCCACTAACCGCCGAGAGTAAACAAGTAACGAGACAGTGGCCAATTGGCTCGCTGTCTCGTTACTTTATGTCGCTTTGGGACTGTGTTTCTCCAGCGATCTAATGACCCGGCCGAGAGACTGACTCGCCGGGAAGAAAGCGTGAGCGGCCGTCTCGCTGCAAGAAATCGCGAATCGGACTGTGCTCGCGAATGCGAACAGATGCCGCTGAATCTTCAAAGACGCCTGCACCGGGACTCGAGAATTTCACATTCACCAGCCCCAGGTGGGCAATCTCCAGATCAAACTCCGGGTGAATCGCTTGGAAAGGAAGCTTGTACCGCGGAGGACCGCCAATAAACTCCTCTGCATGAACAGGAACGGTCCAGCGGCCCAGTTGGCGGACGGTGCTGTTGGATGTCACTTTGGAGTTTTGTGCAGCGTACAGCGTCACTTCCAGCGTGCCAGAAGCCGGCATGAACCACCCTTGTTCCGAAGTTGGGTACAGAGTCACCAGCAAACCATCCGGTTCAACGTCTGCATCCCAACGACCGAGGCTAACATCAGTACTGATGGAGGCCACGCGCGGAGCCGTGCCCAACACGTGCTCTGCCAACTCTGCATGTGAAGGGCCAGCGTTGGCGGCCTGTGGTTTGCCGGCCATGCCATGATCGGGACTCAATTCCCAGATGTTGTATTCAGCAGCCGCAAAGTCGCTGATGTTCGCCTGAAAGTCTTCTACCGGCACCGACACTCCATCCACTCGTGCTTCTGCCACCCGACTCCAATCGACAGGGCGGAGCACTTTCATGCTTCGACCCTGGAATCGAAGCCAAAGCCGGTGTTCATCGCTGCGGGGATCCGCGACGCCCGTGAACTCTCGGCCGCTTTCCAGACGAATAAAAACGGAAGGACCTTGAGGTGATGCAAATCCGGTTAATTCTTCGTCGGTTGGTTGTGCTGACGCGGTTTGACCAATGAAAACGAAAGCACTGACAAGGATGAGCGGCAAGGCCAGCAATCGTCGGTTAGATTTGGGCGAGGCGTGGCTGTTCATCTCAATTCTCCGGCGGGGCCAAGTGGTTTGATGTCCAGTAAAGCAAGCCCCATGCCCAAAGCTGCACGGCCAACGAGCGGGTTTTCGCAAGTTGTTTTATTTCAATACCTTACGTCTCTTTGCTTTGGGTGCGACAACTGAATGAGCGCCGAGTTTCGTCACCCTCTGCTGTTGCCGATTTGCCACAAATAACCACACAAGGCGCTCTTACTAAGCGTGATGCTTCGAACAAATGAGTGGTGCTAACGCGCCCAAGGGCGAAATTGGCCCTTTCATGGTGATTTGCCGATCAATCAACAGGCCACCCTTGGGTGTAGCGATAGCAGCCGGCTTGGTGACTCCGAAGGTGATTTCCAAACCGTGGTACGAATAGTCGCATTTTGCGAGCTGTGCGAGATTCACGCCCGTGTATGGCTCGAACTGGAAATGCCACGAAGCTTTTCAGCGGTGTGGTGGGTGTCCAGAATCTCTGATTCCTTGGGAGTGTCTTATGCGATTTCTCTCCGCTCGTGTCTTGGGATTTGCATTCATCAGCGGTCTCACCGCGTGTGCCATGTTTTGGCCAGGTTCTTTATCTGGCTCGCCGCAGGGTATGCAGCAGTCTCCACCGGGCCAAAACCGGGGCAGATACAACCCCAACTATCGCGAAGGCAAGAGTGTTGAAGGCTTGCGAGGGTCGATTCGAGTGGTGCAATCCCGGTACGTGCTGTTCCCAGAAGAAGGAGCTTTTCGCTTTGTCTTATTGGAGAACCTCAACTTAGAACGTATCGCCAGGGCGATGGCGGAGACAACCGGTGACGTGCGGTGGGAGATTGACGCGGAGGTTACGGAGTTTGGCGGGGCGAGCTATCTGCTGGTACAACGTGCGCAGTTGATTGGAGGCTGAGTCAGGCGAAGCAACCGGGATCAAGACCGCCAGAATGAAAACGCTCTCTCCATCTTGCCAAAGTGCCAACGATGGGGGATTCTTCCCCTTGGCGCGCCGCCAGAATTCTCCGTAGGAGATCAGGCGGCGACAGCCGATCCGGTTTGATCCTGAACACGCACAAGCTCTCCATGGCAAAGAAGAAGACCAGCCGCTCTGCTCGTTCGAATTCCCGTACGAAGGCAACGGCGGTGTCCAGCACCGCGACCGAGAACGGCGCCAAGAAAAAGCGCCCTCGCTTGACCAGCGCCGCCGACAAGAAGACACGCAAAGCGCTGGTTGGTCTGGCGGATGAAGTCGTCAAGTTCGCGGACCGCAAGCGCGAGCCCTACGTGGATGTTCCGGCTCGTTCACTTTCCAACGTCAAGTACAACAAGTCGCGCAAGATTTTGGAGATGGGCCGCAACACCAATCGGCGGCAGTTGTTCAACCTCTCCCAGGCGCGGGGGTATATGCAGACCATGCTGGTTGCTAGCGGCTGCACACAGCTACTGGATGAAGGAAAGACGACCAGCATCCGGGGTTTGTACTACCTGCTCAAACACACTATCGAAGGCGCGAAGGAAGAAACCTTCGGTGAGCAATCCGAGTGCGACCCGATCATTGAAGACATGGAAGTACTGCTGGGTTCGCTCCGGGAGGAGTTGCACCTGTATGCCCAAAAGAAAGGGGATATGGTCGGCGAGATCACGCTAGTCGACAAAGGGGATGAGATTGATTGCTCTCGCATGGGGTCAGGCGGGTATGGCATTCCGTCCATCGTTGAGCCTGAAGCCATCCGCTTCAAGAAGTGCAAAGCCAAGTTCATTTTGCATGTCGAAAAAGATACCGTCTGGCAACGGTTCAATGAGGATAAGTTCTGGCGGAAGCACAACTGCATTCTCACTCACGGAGGAGGGCAACCCCCGCGGGGCGTCCGCCGGCTGCTGCATCGAATGCACAATGAACTGAAGCTGCCTGTCTATTGCTTGTTGGATAACGATCCCTGGGGCTACTACATCTATTCCGTCATTAAGCAGGGTTCCATCAACTTGGCGTACGAGTCGAGGCGGATGGCCATCCCTGAAGCTCGCTATTTGGGACTCCGTAGCACGGACTTTGAACGTTGCCAACTATCGGACAGCGTGATTATCCGCCTCAACGATACCGACCGCCGCAGGGCAAAGCAGATTGCCAACTATGATTGGTTCAAGCCCAAACGGCCCTGGCAAAAGGAGATTGCCAAGATGTTGGACAATGACTTCAAGCTGGAAGTGGAAGCTCTGATTTCCAAGGACATCAGCTACGTCTCGGAAGAGTACGTCCCCAGCCGCCTGGCCGACCGTGACTGGCTGGATTGAGAACGCGGCATGAGTGCATAGTTGCACTCGGTGGCACAGGCACCACTCTGTGCGCAGCGTCACTGGTTGCCGGAGTCTCTTTGCTCGATCTCTCGATCACGCAAAGAATCTCGTACTTCCATTAAGATACGGCCGAGCATATTCTTGCCGCTGCCATCTCCGCCGTCGCCCCAATAGGAATCGTTGGCTGTATTCTCGATTAACTTCGCATCGCCGGTGTTAAGCAATAGCAACCGTAATTCGCTGTGCTGGCTGAACTTCGCCGCTACTACGTCCCGCATCACGTTGACCTTGGCAGACTCCCAATCGCGACGCAACTTCTTCTTTCTATCCCGCCCGAGTCGCGCAGCAATCATGGGCGACTTCGCTTTGCGGATCTTCTCTTGGTGAATTGGGTCTTTGAACTTTTGAGCCTGAAAATAGTGTTCCGAAGTCGGCCAGCGTTTCCCCTGGAGCATGATTGGGAATGCAGCAAAGTTGGAGAATTCTCCGTACTCGTCACTTACGCTGTAGAAACAGATCATCTGTCGGTCCGGCATGGTTCGACCCTTGGGTGTCTTTCTAGCTAATGGCTCATTCAAGAGACATGCATGCTGCCGGAAGGTTCGTACGGGAAGGTAACTGTCGGCACAAACGACCTGTCCACACGCAAGCATGAATGCGAAATCCGTCGCCGCCGCGACGCTCGGTCATGGAAACATAAATCTAACGAAACTAATAGGAACTCCGCTGCAGACGTTTCTCGTGGCGTGCCTATCCGGCACTCTTTCTGTGGTGCGGAGTAAGGGTTATCGGCATCTCTGCCCGTTCTCCTCTAACCGCTGCAACATCCTCTCCACAACGTCTTCCACGAAGAACAAGCTTCCGTGGCCTGGCGAGACGAAACCCTTGGCCATGGCGTGTTCGATCATGCCGACCAGTGGATTGAAGTAGCCCAGCGTGTTTAGCAGGCCGATCGGCTTGCGGTGAAAGCCGAGTTGCGACCAAGTAATGGACTCGAACAGTTCGTCCAGCGTGCCGAAGCCGCCTGGCAGGGCGATCACAGCGTCAGCCAGGTGATCCATGATGGCTTTGCGTTCGTGCATGCCGGAGACCACATGCAATTTGGTGGCGCCAGGGTGCAGAAGTTCTTTGGTGGCCAGGCTTTGTGGGATGACGCCGATCACCTCTCCGTCGGCGGCCAGCGCCGCATCGGCCAGTTGGCCCATTAGTCCCACCTGCCCTCCGCCGAAAATCAACGTGCGACCGCTTTCCGCCAGTCTCCGGCCCAACTCCTGCGCGCTCCGGGCGTACTCCGGACAATCTCCAGCCATCGATCCGCAGAAGACACACACATTCCGCACGGCAGGTCGGTTAGCTTTCTCCATTCCGGATTGATTCTCTTAGGCGGTGGCTGTTCTCGACTGTTGATTTTTCAAAATACATCTTCTCTGGTGCACAGCTTGCCGTCTAGTTTCAGGGCAAGAGGACAAAGCCAGGGAATGAGAGGTGGGAACTGTGGTCGCGAGCGAGCGTGCACGCCATCGTTCTATCTCTTTCCTTTGTCTCATTCCAAGGATCCTTCCTCTAGTCTTTCACTGCTTCTTAAGGCCCAATCGAGCAACCTTCCCACCATGTCTCTTCGCAATCGTGTGATTGAACTTCGTCGCGTTCCAGCGGCCGAATTGCGTGCCAACCCGCGGAACTGGCGGACTCATCCGCCGGGACAGCGGTCAGCCTTGCAGGGTATTTTGTCCGAGATCGGTTTTGCTGGGGCGCTGATTGCCCGTGAGTTGGAACACGGGGCGCTGGAGCTTGTGGACGGACATCTCCGTGCCGAGACGGCTGCCCCGGATGACGTGTTGCCAGTCCTTGTGTTGGACCTTAACGAGAGCGAAGCGGACACGCTGCTTGCCGTGCTTGATCCTATTGCCGGTATGGCGACGCGAGACGACGATCTGCTCGCCGCCTTGCTGGAACGAGTTGAAACGGAAGATCGGCAGGTGCAGGCGTTACTCGATCAGATTAGACAGGGTGAATCGTCAATCGCTGGACTTCAATCTCAGGGGCAGACTTCATCGGACAGCGTGCCCAGTTTGCGCATCGTACCGGTGCCGGAATCATTCCAGCTGCTTGTTGACTGCCGCGACGAGGATGATCAGCGCGAGCTGGACGCCCGCCTCACTGAGGAAGGATACAAGTGTCGGGTGTTGACGTTGTGACAATGCGAAGAGGAAAGAGATAAGGGGCAGCCAGGCGTTGGAAGAAGTCGTGTACTTGGATTCTCTGGTCGACAGTCGCTCGCCTTAGCTAACTTCGGATCTCTTGGCGACTTCCCGTCTCCGGTACTTCATCCTGGTCTCTAATTCGATACCTCTCATCTTTCGTTCTATTACCTTTCATGAACCTTAGCTTCACGGCACAAACACCGATCATCGAGAGTTTTCGCGTTCGCCAAACGCGAGGGCTATTCGACTTGCCGGAGGAGAGAACGGCGAAGGTCGAGTTTCAAGCTGAGTTGCCGGAAACAAGCGATGATTGGCAGATCGGCGCGATTGTCGGTCCCTCCGGCAGCGGCAAATCGACGGTCGCCCGTACTGCGTATGGCGAAAGTATCGTTGCACGGCAGGAGTGGCCAACGGATCGCGCGGTGATTGACGCGCTGCCGAAGGGTCCCATCAAGCACGTGACCGGCATGTTGTCATCTGTCGGGTTTTCCAGTCCGCCTGGCTGGCTCAAGCCCTATCACGTGCTATCTACCGGCGAGCAATTCCGTTGTGATTTGGCCGCTGCGGTTCTTTCTGACCAGATGTTAATCGTGTTTGACGAGTTTACCAGTGTCGTCGATCGCACCGCCGCACAGATCGGTTCCGCCGCGGTGGCGCATGCAGTTCGCGAAGCGAACAAACGGCAGAAGCGAACCGACTTCCAGAAGTTTGTCGCTGTGACGTGTCATTATGACGTGCTTCCCTGGTTGCAGCCTGACTGGGTGTTGGACATGGCCGACGGCACGCTCACGCGAGGACGTCTTCGGCGGCCTGACATCGAAATCACAATCCATTCCGCGCGGCAGTCAGCTTGGTCCGCCTTTGCGCGTCATCACTATCTCAGCGGGAAGTTGAACCCCGCAGCGGTCTGCTACCTGGCCACTTGGCACGGCGAGCCGGTCGCCTTCTGTGGCGTACTCAACAGCATCGGGCACGTCGGGCTACGGCGAATCTCGCGGCTGGTGGTCCTGCCTGATTATCAAGGTGTCGGCATTGGTGGACGTTTCATGGACGCGATCGGCGAGATCTACGCGGATGCTGGTGACCGCCTGCGAATCACCACCAGCCACCCGGCAATAATCGCCCGACTCCGCACTTCATCCCAGTGGGTCGTCACGTCCATCCGCCGCGGCGGCAGCAATTGGGGAGCCTTTGCCAAACGAAAGAAGATCCACAGCACGTCGTTCGGTAGAACCGTGGTCTCGGCGGAGTACGTAGCAGGCGCGAAGGAGATGGCAAAGGGAGAAGCGACAAGAGGCTAGAGGAGCGAGATAGGAGAAAAGCGGGCAGGCGCCCTTTCCGCCATACCTCAACCCCGGTCCTGGCTGTCATCCACCTGGCCGACGGAGTCTTCATTTGCTGAACGCAGCGCGTGCGAGAACTCTTCCAACGAGATCGCCCCGTCGGAGTCGATGTCGAGGTGGTTGAAAGCCTTGCGCATTTGGTCAGGAGCCTCGGCAAGGCTGATCTGCCCGTCGTGATCCTTGTCGAACTCGGCAAAGAGCACGGCGATTTCTCTCGCGGCCCGATCTTCATGAGCGAGCGCCTCCACGGCCAACTGCCCAGCAGTTTGCAATTCTCCAGCAGAAACGCCGCCATCACCATCAGCATCCAGCGTGAGGATCCTCTCCGAGGCGATTGCGATCTCCGCAGCGGAGAGCGCTCCGTCTCGATCGATATCCAGCACGAACAGGAATGCCGCGGCGGTTGGGTTCTGTTCTTGCTCGACAGGATTGCCCGTCAGGCTCAATCGCCGCACTGAAAGGTATTCCGCACGCGTCACACGGCCATCACCGTCCTGGTCAGCAGCTTGGCGAAGTTGCCGAAAGAACTGGGCTCGACTTTCGGTCGTCGCTTCGGCCTCCGTCAGCACTCCATCCTTGTTTGCATCCAGGGCAGTAAACACGTCGGAGCGCGTCTGCCGGGGCGTCTTGTTATCGCCAGAGCTGGGCAGATCTTGCTCCCACTGAACTCCCCATGCGACAGTCACCAACATAGACACAATGGTTGTCGTTATGGCAAAGTTGAAGAACGCGCGCATAGCAATCTCAATGTTCGAGAATGAATCTGCGCCAGGAGATCCTGGCTTCTTCCGAGTGTACGTCACTGACAGACACATCGTAGTCTGGCAATGCCGATTGAGACTCCTGCGGGGGTGCTATGATCGTCATAATCCGCAGTGCGAAGCAGCCTGTTAACCGGCGAAGTCGATTCGCCCTCCTTTTGCCAGCTCCAACGAGACGATCGCCAGCAGCAAGAATGCCATGACGTACGCAGCGTCAACGCTGACCCGCCCAGCAGCTTGGCCCAATCCAAAGTGCTGTATTTGCCGGCGGAACATCCACAATCCAGGCGGGGCGCTCAGGAGCCCAACCCCAACGACCCGCCAAGTGGGAATCCCGGCTAGCAGCAAGTCGTGGGCATCGCCGACATTCGCGAGAGCACCAGCGGCGAGATAGGTCCCATTGGCGAGGAGACAAAATCCGGCGAAGCATCGCCACAGATATCCGCCGGGCAGCCGCAGAAATTCCCAAGTGGCATAACACACCAGCGGCGCAGCCATGCCAAAGAGTGAACCGCACCAAACAACGGAAACTGGCGGGGGACGTTGCTCCAGTTGCGTTTGCGAGATCTTCAGTGGATGTAAGATCACATGCTTGACGTCCGCGCCCACGAACCAAGCTGCCAGCAGATGGCCTGCCTCGTGGACGATCTGCATTCCCAGCCAAAACACGCCCAGGGTGCTGACGATCAACACAAGCTGCGGCATCCGCTGCTTCATGGCGCGTTATGTTGAGGAGGACTCTGACTTTGAAGGCGACTGCGCATCTGTATCGGAACTTGGTGCGTCTTCGGATTCCGCCTCGCTGCGGAAAACGTTTCCTAGTAACTGCATCGCCAGAAAGCCCCCCAGCAGAATCAGCAGCAAAACCGGAACGATCTTGTCGAACCGCTTCCAGCCGATCTGACCCATTGCCACGCCAGCCAGCAGAATAACCAGTGCGGTGAACAACACCAGGCAACCTCCGGCAGCCATCAATCCTTTGAAGGTTCCTTCCTCGGAATAGTCGTCATAGTTGAGATCAATCACGCGGCCACGTTTCAAGCTTCTGCCGATGGACTCGGTCGCGTGCATGGCGTGGCAAACGTCAGCCCAACTGACGGCAGATGGCTGGCCGGCCACAGCCGCTTCAAAATCTGCGATCGCCGCTTGTTCGATCTGCCCGTCGTCGAAGAATGACCTTTCGTGAGTGGTGCCCTCCACGTTCCAAGTGAGTGTGGCGAGAGCGGACGATGGTGAACTTGATGAGAGCTCGTCGCTCTTAGTGCCTGATGCAGAACGTGGCCAGGCACTTAATGTTGCCAAGCCAGCTTCACCGGAAGCTTGGACTCGCAACAATGAGTGATCGCTGCTGGCGATGAGTTGCGGAGACCATCTCCCGGCAGCGCCCGTTGAGCCAACCAATTGGATTGCCAAGTTCGGCCAATGAGAATCTTTGGCCGGGTTGTTGGCTGCGGAGAGCACATCACCTACTGGCAGCACGGTGGTCATCGCATGTAAACGGACGGCATCGCCAATCATCAGCCGGGCGAGGTCCAAATCCACCGAGAATTGATGAGACAGCGTTTGCCGGCGATCATCGGTCACCTGACGCTCGATGACAATTTGCTTGAGCGAGCCCAGCGGCCCCGCTCCAAACAGTTGCTGTAACTCGGCGACCGCAGGATCCCACCGATTGACTGTGAACGGAATGAGCTTGCCGCCGGATTCCTCGCAGGCCATATCGAGTTCGTAATGTGCGATCGTGCTGGGAGCGACGGGATGGCAAACCAACGCCGACAAGCCAGTCTGCACTGCCGAACGAAGGGGCGCTAGATGCGGCGGTTCGTCGTCGGCTGCGCCATTTCCGGTCGGCACAATCACGGCGTCCATATCTGTGAGAGCCAGCAACTGATCCCACTCACGAAATATCTGCACAGAGGCCAGCTCAGCAGGCAAAAAATGCGTGGCTCCCGGCTCTTGCCAGCAGGCAACAATTTCATGCCCTCGCGCCAGGGCTGCCTGAGCCAGCCGCGTCACACATTCATCGATTCCTAGCAGGCCGATTTTCATCGCGGCTTGACACTATGCCGCGAGAGCGCGGCCGCATGTGGCGAAAGAGCGGTCCCCTGCGCGCGGAACGCATAACACGTCACAGAGAGGAAACATCGCCGCGAATCCTAACACACCGTCCCTGCAGCAAACAGTCGCTACGGATTGCGTTGGGATGTGCCGTAGTGACCGGTGCTAGAAGATTCCCAACTGATCGCGGGCGTCTTCGGTCATCCGCTCCTGTGTCCAGGGTGGGTCCATCACCAGTTTGACCTCCACGTTGTTGACCTCTTCCAATCGGCTGAGCACGGTCTTGCAGCTTTGAATCAACTGTGGACCTGCAGGACAAGCCGGGCTGGTGAGCGTCATTTCGATGGTGATGTCCTGTTTGTCGTCCTCAACGTCCGACGTCGTCACCACATAGACCAAACCGAGATCGACGATGTTGACGAACAACTCCGGATCGATCACTTGCTTCAGTTCTTCACGAATGCGGTCTTCCGAGAGGGGCATGATGTGCCTCTAGTCAATTATGAGATACGACGCGATGACTGCCATTGCCGAAAACGTGACCGGCGCATTTGCCAGCTAAGTTTTGTTCAACTTAACATACACTTGGCCATCTTCGATTTTGACTTCGTGCGATTGGGTCGGAAACGTGGCCGGCATGGTCAATGCTGCGCCCGTCTTGATGTCAAACCGGGCTCCATGTCGGGGACAAATGATCTGGCAGCCGTCCAATTCGCCATCCGCCAGCGGGCCGCCATCATGGGTGCAGACGTCATCCAGGGCATAAAACTGACCGTCAACGTGGAATAGCGCCACCAATTGCTCTTCCACTTCGACAAGTATTTTCCCAGGATCAGAGACCTCTGACGTTCGGGCGACTGCATGAAACATGAAGTTGTTGACCAGCAAAGAGGGCAGAACAGATCAGACGAAGATGCGGAACCACTGCCCAACGCGGAATTGAATGAAGCTCCAGCCAGCCCTATTCATATTCGCGAATTCGCCTACGAATGGCGTGGCCCAGCGCTTCGCGAACGCTGGGGATTGTAATGCGATCAAAGACCTGCTGGAAAAAGCCGGCGACAATGACTCGTGTCGCTTCATTGCGAGTCAATCCCCGCGCCTGCAGATAGAAAATCTGCTCATCATCAACGCGCCCCGTGGTGGCGCCGTGTGTGCAAATCACGTCGTCGGCTTCAATCTCCAGTCCGGGGATGGAATCCGCCCGGGCGTCATCGGAGAGCATCAGATTGTCATTTCTCTGATAGCCGTCGGTCTTGTCCGCACCGGGATCGACCTTGATCATCCCACGCCAGACCATGCGCGACTGATCTTGCAGTCCGCCCTTATACAGCAAATCGCTGCGGCAGGATTTTGCTTCGTGATGTTGCAATGTGTGATAGTCCAGGTGTTGCCGACCTTCGGCAAACATCACGCCGTTAACTTGAGCGTTAGCGCCGGGGCCAACTAGCGCTACATGTTGGTTAACCTTGGAGACCTTGCTCCCCAAGGCGCCAACGGTCCACTGCAATCGCGCATCAGCTTCCACCAGCGCTTTGTGGTGGGCAAAATGCCAGACGGTGTTGTCCCAATTCTGCAAATTGACGTAACGCAAAAACGCGCCGCGGCCGACGATAATCTCCACGCCGCCGCAATGTAGTCCTCCGGCTTCTTCCCCGCCGGAGAGTTCAGCCAGCAGCGTCGCTTCCGCACCCTCTTCCAGTACAACCAGCGTGTGGCCAAAGTCCGCGCTGCCTGGCGTAATGCTGGATTGAATGTACAGTGGCTGTTCGATCCTAACGCCTTGAGGGACGTAGAGAATTGTTCCGCCAGACCAGAATGCAGCATGCAAAGCGGCAAAGCGGTCGTACCGTAGGTCGCCAGCTCGGGTGAAGAGATACTTTTGCACCAGGTCTGGATGCTGCGTGACGACTTGATCCAGGCTGCCGAAAATCACGCCTTGTTTGGCGTGTTCTTCAATCAATTGGCTGGAGATGCTGTGGCTGTTGAGCGCGGCGGTTTGACCGGCCAAGGCAAGCCGCGTCTCGGCCGGTGTATCGCCAACACCGGTCAACTGCTCAACCAGTGGAGCTGTCTGATCCAAAAGATCTTCATCGATCGAGCTTGTGCTGCCGCCGGAAGTTAAGAGTGCCGCAGGGAGCGAATCAACCGCTGGCCGTTCAAGTGCCGGAGCGTATTTGTCCAACCGCAGCAAACGTATGTCCGTGCGACGCCATTCCTCCATGCCGGAATGAGGTTGAGGTAGTTCGCCAAAGGCGGCAAACGCGGCACGGCGCTGTTCAGTCAGCCACGTCGGCTCATCGCGTGAAGCAAGAAAGGCCTCAAAGGTTTCGGGCGTAAAGCCGGTCGCTGTTTCTGTCTGGGGCATTTGAGTGTTTGTCAATCGTTTCCGGCGGAATGCCGGTCATCGCAGAGGCTGGGAAGCCACGGAGTAGGCAGTAATGAAAGGCGGTGGCCAAACGCAGAGGCGTCCATCAGCCGACGGACCCTTCCATCTGTAATTCAATCAGACGGTTCATCTCGACCGCATACTCCATCGGAAGTTCTTTAACGAGCGGTTCGATAAAGCCATTGACGATCATCGTGCTGGCCTCGGCCTCTGACATGCCTCGGCTCATTAGGTAAAAGAGTTGCTCTTCACCGATGCGGGAGACACTCGCTTCATGACCGATGGTGACATCCTGCTCGGCGATTTCGATGTACGGATACGTATCGCTGCGACTCTGCGGGTCCAGGATCAACGCATCGCAGACGACATTGGATTTGGACTTACGCGCGCCGTCTTCCACCTTCACCAGACCGCGATAGCTACTGCGTCCACCATTCTTGGAAATAGACTTGGAGATAATCTGACTCGTGGTGTTGGGAGCCGCATGCACGACTTTGGCCCCGGCATCCTGATGCTGGCCGGCAGACGAGAACGCGATCGAGAGGATCTCACCGCGAGCACCCGGTTCCATCATGTACACGGCCGGGTACTTCATCGTCAGCTTGCTTCCCAAGTTGCCATCGACCCATTCCATCGTAGCGTCTTCATAGGCCACAGCACGCTTGGTGACTAGGTTATAGATGTTGTTGGCCCAGTTCTGGATGGTTGTATACCGGCAGCGAGCGTGCTTCTTGACGATGATCTCGACCACCGCCGAATGCAGGCTCTCCGTGGAATACATGGGGGCGGTGCAGCCTTCCACGTAATGGATCTGGGCGCCTTCATCGACCACGATCAACGTCCGTTCAAACTGGCCCATGTTTTCCGCATTGATGCGGAAATACGCCTGAAGCGGAAACTCAATGCTTACACCAGGTGGAACATAGATGAACGATCCACCGGACCAGACTGCGGAATTGAGCGCGGCGAATTTGTTGTCCGTGTTGGGAATGACCGTGCTGAAATACTGCCGGACCAAATCCGGATGCTCGCGGACGGCGGTATCTGTATCGGTGAAGATGACCCCCTTTTTCGCCAGGTCTTCACGGAGTGAACCGTAGACAACTTCACTTTCGTATTGAGCTTTCACGCCGGCCAGAAACTTCTTTTCGGCTTCTGGGATGCCAAGTCGGTCAAACGTTCGCTTGATGTCTTCCGGGACATCCTCCCAAGATCGGCCCTGCTGATCTGAAGGCTTGATGTAGTAGTAGATATCTTGGAAATCCAGGTCGATGGCACCGCCCCACTTGGGCATGGCCTTCTGATTGAAGATTTTCAGGCTGCTCAAGCGGTAATCGCGCATCCAGTCCGGCTCTGATTTCATGTCCGAGATCTGATGGACGATCTGCTCATCCAAACCTTTGCGCGCCTTGAAGATATACTTCTCTTCATTGCGAAAATCGTACTTGTTGATTTCCGCAGTGCTGACGTCAAAGTTGGAATCTGTTTTGGTGTCGGTAATCATGACGCCCTTCGATCTATGGTTTCGCGCGCTGTTGCGCGATTTGGATTAAGCCCGCGTTGCGCGACCTGTGTTGATTGTGTGAGCCGTTTCTACTGCTGGAAGAGCCAGCTGTGATGCCACGTTCTGTGAGGGTTAACCCGCCGCAGCGGCTTCAACTTTCATTTTGTCATCTTCAGCAGCGGCTTCCGGGTGTGCGGCTCGAATGCGGTCGTAGCCGTGCTGATGCAGTTCCTGAGCGAGTTCAGGGCCGCCAGTCTCGACAATCCGCCCGCCAAGGATGACGTGCGTTTTGTCTGGAATGTTGTGTTCCAGCAGTTTGTCATGGTGGGTGATGATCAAGATGCCCATCTTCTCGCGGCCAATCTCGGCAATGCTTTGACTGGCCAGTTTCACAGCATCCACATCGAGTCCGCTATCCGTCTCATCCAGGATCGCGAATTTGGGTTTGAGCATGGCCATCTGCAGGATTTCCGCTCGCTTCATCTCGCCGCCGGAGAATCCATCATTGACGTAACGCCGGGCGAACTCTGTATCCATCTTGAGTTGCCCCATCTTCTCGCGAAGTTCCTTGCGGAACTCTCGCATGGGGATCAAGTCTTCTCCTTCTTTGCGATCTGGGCGGCGGATGTTGGTCGCCGCGTGACGGAGAAAATCGGCCATCTTCACACCGGGGATAGCGACAGGGCGCTGAAACGCCATGAACACACCAGAGCGAGCGCGTTCATCGGCATCCTTCTCCAGAATGTCCTCGCCGTTGAGTTCGACCGAGCCGGAAGTGATCTCGTAGCCAGGGTGGCCCATGATCGCCAGCCCCAGCGTGCTCTTGCCGGAACCGTTGGGACCCATCAAGGCGTGCGTTTCTCCGCGCACAATTTCCAAGTCCACGCCCTTGAGGATGGGCTTGTCCGCCACGTTGACGTGCAAGTTCGTGATTTTGAGCGTGTCAGTCATTTCGCCAGTTCGTGAAATCATCTCGGAGCGTTCAAAAATACTTGGTGTTCGCCAAGGGTCGATCGAATGTTGAATGTGTTCTTGTTGACGAACGTTTGCTTCTACTTGTCAGTGACTTTTTGGTGAGCAAAGACGGGTTCGCGCTCTTCAACCGCCACGTAGCCTGAGTGGTGTGGTACGGGTAACTCGTCCACGTTTTTGGCTCCCTTGCGGAGGCCGGTTGCAGTGCCCTTGCGACGGGTGATGCGTTGCCCTTTGATCTTGTCTTGGACTCGCATCAAACCTTCCAGCAGCGCTTCCGGGCGTGGTGGGCATCCGGGCACATACACGTCAACCGGAACTACCAAATCCACACCTTTGCACACGTGGTAACCCCACTTGAAGTACGGTCCACCGCCCACCGTGCAGGCGCCCATGGCAATCACAAACTTGGGATCGGGCATTTGGTCATAGAGCCGCTGCACGCGACTGGCCATCTTGTAGGTCACTGTTCCAGCGACGATCATCAAGTCACTTTGACGCGGAGTTGCGCGAAATGCGCCGGCGCCAAAACGGTCGATGTCGTAACGGCTTGCACCGGCGGCCATCATCTCAATCGCGCAGCACGCCAAGCCGAAGGTCATCGGCCAAATGCTAGACTGCCGAGCCCAATTAATCGCCTCTTCAATCGTGGTTGTGATGACGTTCTCTTCCAGCCGTCCTTCCACCCACGGTCGCTGAAAGTACGAATTGGCGCTGCCATCGCCGGGGACCGTTACGGGGCCAGCCGAGGTCATCGCTGTTTGGTGAGCGTCCATGAGTGATATTCCACTTTGATTGCAGGTGTGATGTGGCCTGTCGACCCATGGCGGAAACCGCCACAAGGCCGAGAACCTCACATCGTCCGCTGCCGCAACGGGCTCGTCAACCTGCGAAAACCGCTGCCAAACTCGTTTCTTGCCTTTCGTGAGACGCGTAGCCGGTTCTCACGGCCAAACGCCAGTTGTATGCCTCAATGTTCATCATCCCGTCGAAAACTCGCAGCAGGAATGCCCGTCCAGTCGGCACTGGGTTAGTCGCAAGTCATCTTCCAACAGGTCCGCAAAGACCATCTTCTCCATCGCACAGATCCCCCGATCTTGCTCTGCAAGCTCTGGGTAAGGGCAGTCTTCCACCCGCAAGATGGGTAAGACGCCTCCGACTTCTTGACCAGTCGTTTCATCAATGTCGTTTGAGATACCGGCTTGCTCAGCATCAACAATTGACAGTGGGATCCTGCGGTCTGCGAAGAGCTCTCTTAAAGACTCCATCCGCTCTTCAACCGAATCCCCATGGATTCGGCCGCGATAGCGGTTGGCAAGAGCTTGAGAAAGCCGTTGCAAAAGTCCACGACGGACTTCGGCGTCCTTAATGCTGCGGATCTCTTCCCACAACACCGTCGCAAGATCGTGGTAGTTGTCGCCGGCGAACCGCTTGGCCTTGGATGTGAGCGAATACGCGTGCGTTGGGCGGCCGCGCCCAGGTGACGTCTGCCGCTGCACATCTCGCTGCACCAAGCCTTGCGCCATTAGCCGACTCAGTCGTTGTCGCACGGCGGTCGCCGTGACGTGCATCGCTTCGGCCAAGCCCGCAACTGTCAATAAACCATGCCGACGAAGGATCGCCAACACGGATTCATCAGTCGTTTCGCTGATGGTAGGCATGGGAAAGCGCTACGTAAGAAGCCTTAAGCTTAGCTGGTCCTTGTCGCCTGCAATATCTGCGGCGCGACCCTACCTTTCCTTAGGACCACCGAAAGGCATGTTATCAAATTCGACATTTAAGACAAGACAATATGTGAAAAAATGACTGACGTTAACCAATCGCCGTAAAATGTTGACTTCTCAAGATTTGTCAGCTAGAAGGGCAGCTCGATAGCGGTGCCAGCAGGCATTTTTATGACGCAATTCTGTGTCCTCCGAGTGTTGCAGATCCGCGCGGATTGCGCTTTGCAAACTGACTCACTGGCCCACCCTTTCATCAAAAGTCATCGGAGACCAACGAGTGGCACGTGAACAATGGGCAACTCGCATCGGAGTGATTCTGGCCGTAGCCGGTTCTGCCGTGGGCTTGGGAAATTTCCTCAGATTTCCAGGCCAGGCGGCTGCCAACGGTGGCGGTGCGTTCATGATCCCGTACTTCATCTCGTTACTGGTGCTCGGAATCCCGCTTTGCTGGGCGGAATGGACGATGGGGAGGTATGCGGGCATTCGGGGTTTCAATTCCGCGCCCGCGGTCTATGCAGCAATCTGGAAAAATCCACTGGCGAAGTATTGCGGCGCATTCGCACTGCTGATTCCGCTCGTGGTTTACATGTACTATGTCGTGATTGAAGCGTGGTGTTTGGGTTATGCGATTGATTACCTCAATGGCAACCTTATGCAGGTGAAGGATGCGGATGGCTTTTCGTCGCATTTTAGTGATTTCGTGGGCGCTGGTGAAAATGGTGCATTGCTTACCGGTTCCAGCCCGCTTGTTTGGCTCGTTATCATCACGTTCATTTGCAACTTCGTCTTAATCTACCGAGGCATCACTAAAGGCATTGAAGCGTTCTGTCGAATCGCGATGCCTTTGATGGCCATCTTGGCGATCTTGGTGCTAGTCCGTGTGTTGACGCTGGGCACGCCAGACCCTGCCAAGCCAGATCAATCGGTCGCGGGCGGGTTGAATTTCATGTGGAATCCGGACTTTGCCACATTGGCGAAGCCGGAAACATGGTTGGCGGCGTCCGGGCAGATCTTCTTCAGCTTGTCCGTTGGATTCGGCATTGTCATCAACTATTCCAGCTACCTGCGGAAGAAGGACGATGTCGCTTTGTCTGGACTAACGTCCAACAGCATGAACGAGTTCTTTGAAGTTTGCTTGGGGGGTCTGATCACGTTGCCTGCCGCATTCATCTTTATGGGTATGGCTGCAGGAGAGCAGGGCACATTTGATCTCGGATTCAAGGCGTTGCCAAACGTATTTGCACTTATGCCCGGCGGTCAATTCTTTGGTTTCTTGTGGTTCTTCATGTTGTTCATCGCCGCGATTACCAGCAGCTTGTCCATGCTCCAACCAGTGATCGCGTTTTTGGAAGAAGGATTTGGCCTCAAACGGCATGCTTCCGCGGCGCTGCTTGGTTTGATTGCGGCGCTTGGCTGCGGCTTTGTGCTTTATTTCTCCAAAGGACTGGGAGCACTGGATACATTCGATTTCTGGGTTGGCACGATGTTAATCTTTGTGTTAGCTCTCATTCAGACCTTGATCTATGGTTGGGTCTTTGGGATCCACAAAGGGCATGCGGAACTTCACACGGGTGCACATATTAGGGTCCCGTGGTTTGTCCAGTTGATTGTCAAGTATGTGTCACCGATTTACCTGTTGGTTATCTTCATCGGTGTTTGCGCGACGACAGGACCTGGGTACGTGAAGACCATGACAGAGAACCCTGTCGTCATGGGGTCGGTCGCATTTATCGGAACTGTCTTTGCCTTCCTACTGTTGATGATTCACATCGCAGGTCGTCGCTGGGATGCTCAAGGTAAGTTCGAGAACATTCAAGAACTACACGACTGAGGAGATGGTCCATGACAATTGAAGCGATCTTGATCATGGGGATTTCCGTCGGAGCGGTTGTCTCGCTTGTAAGCTTTTGCCTTTACCGTGTGCTTACGTTACCGCCGGTGGAAGAAGAAACGCTGAAAGGTCCCCTGGAAATCGACACGCGCGACACGCAAGACGCGGACTAAGAAGTGTTCATTGAATACTTGCCTCCTCTGTGGGCGTCAATGAGAATGTCGCGTGAACCAGAGGCCTTCATCCAGTCCTCAAACGCACATCGTTGTTTCTTCATCCAGAATAGCGCGGACTACCCATGCCCAAGATTCGCAAGGCATTAACGGCATTCTCGATCACGACATTGCTGGCCATCGTCTTCTACGTTGCTCTCAACGCGGCCATTGCACAAACGACTGAACAAGATACCGCAGGCAATCAGCAGCCCGCGGAAGAAAGTCCAGATCCAGATGGGGGTGCGCAGAAGGACGCAAACAACAAAACAGATGATGCCAATCAAGGGGGCGAGGAAACAGAGGAACCCAAGAAGCTCTCAGCATGGGAGAAACAGATCAAGCGCATTGATGATTGGTTCAAGACCTATCTTGTCGAGCCATCCAATGCGTTCTTGGGTTTTGACTTCGGTACAGGAAAGTTCTCAACCGAGAACGGCAAAAAGCGATCGGATACGTCCGTTCCGTTCATCGTGGCGTGGCTCTTGGCTGGCGGCGTGTTCTTCACTCTCCGTATGGGCTTTATTAATGTCCGTGCGTTTTGGCACGCCATTCGTTTGACGAAAGGTGACTACGACGATCCCGCCGAGCAGGGTGAGGTCTCTCACTTCCAGGCTCTCTCCTCGGCGCTATCAGCCACTGTGGGCTTGGGCAATATCGCCGGTGTTGCGATTGCCGTCGGTTTGGGCGGGCCGGGTGCCGTTTTCTGGATGATCATCGCTGGCATCTTCGGCATGTCGCTTAAGTTTGCTGAGTGCAGCATGGGGCAAATCTACCGCAAGATCGCTCCAGATGGGACGGTCTCTGGCGGTCCCATGCGTTACCTGAAGGATGGCCTCGCTGAGTACCGGCTTGGAGCAATCGGATTTGTCTTGGCAACAATCTACGCGTTTGTGTGCTTGTTCGCGTCGTTCGCTGGTGGATGCATGTTTCAGGTCAACCAATCCATGAATGCGATCAATGCGCAGATCCTCGAAGTTGCCCCCGGGGCTAAGTACGTGGATCTGATCTACGGAGGCATCATGGTTGTCGCCGTTGGTCTTGTGATCATCGGGGGAATCAAGCGCATCGCAACAGCCGCCTCGGTGATCGTTCCGTTCATGTGCGGGATGTATGTTCTCGTCTCGCTTTATATCTTGTTGACGAATTCCGATGAGATCGGCCCTGCGTTTGGCACCATCTTTCGCAGCGCCTTTACAATGGAGAGCATCTACGGCGGTTTTGTGGGAGTGATGGTCATTGGCATCAAACGTGCTGTATTTTCTAACGAGGCTGGTACAGGGTCCGCTTCCATCGCGCACTCGGCAGCAAAGACAGATGAGCCGATCAGTGAAGGGATCGTCGCTCTGCTGGAGCCATTCATCGATACCATTGTCGTCTGCACAATGACCGGATTGGTCATCGTCATCACGGGCGTCTTCGATACGGAAACCAATCCGGCAATGGCTACTTACATCGACGCGCAAAACGGCGCTGCCCTGACAACAGCCGCTTGGAGATCCCAAGTACCATGGTTCCCCTGGTTGCTTTGTTTGGCGGTTGTGCTCTTTGCCTTTAGCACCATGATTTCCTGGTCGTACTACGGTGAGCGTTGTTGGAGCCATCTATTCGGTGCACGCACGTCACTGGTCTACCGAATTATCTTCTTGGGATTTGTGTTCCTTGGAGCCGTTGCCACGGCAACCAACGTCGTGAATTTCAGCGACAACGCCCTCATGGCGCTTGCGATTCCCAACATCGTGGGATTAGTCCTGATGAGTGGGAAGTTGCGAGGGAAACTTGATGACTATTGGACACGCTACAAGAACGGTGAGCTTGAGCCTGCCACGAAATATGGGAAGAAGTAGCTCAGTCACCTGACAGACCTCCGACATCCGTAAGCAAGTTCTCAAACTCCTTAATTATGGATCAAGTCATGCCGTGGCTACCCAAGAAGACGGTTGTCGTACCTGTTGACTTCTCGGACAACTCACTGCCTGCTATGGAGGCAGCGCTCGAGTTGGTCGCATCGCCCGGGGAAATCCATGCAATTTACGTCATGGCCGAGTTGTCTGAACGTGATCCTGGCGTGATCTGGGGAACGATCGACGACGCCAAGCGAACACAGAATGCCAAGGAGTCGCTTGAGAAGGCGTTCAGCGATGCAAAGTTTCAAGGTTTTACACCTGTCGTCAGAATCGGCGATCCCGGGAATGAGATTGTTGAATACGCACAGGATGCGGGAGCGGACCTGATTGTGATTCCTTCGCGCGGGCGAACTGGGCTAGATTACCTGTTGCTGGGTTCTGTGGCGGAACGCGTGACACGCTTGGCCAAGTGCCCAGTCTTGGTGCTGCGTGGCTAATTTACGTTACAGTTCTTCCGGCCGCTCGTTCAGCTCACACGGCATCGGTTCGCTGGTTGCGCTAGCGCAAGAATCTCTTTCTAAGATAAACAGCACAACCCCAGGCAATGCGCCCGGGGCTGCTTGTATTGAATTCCGCGTCGCGATCTTCTCGCGCCTTTTCGTTAACTGCCAAGCTCCGCCACGGCGCGCAGTCCGGCGGCGAACATTTTGCGAGCCTGCGTAATGACGTCCTCCGGGGTCGCGGCCACCGCCGTGTCTTTCATGGCGTGATTCACCCGTTGAGCAACTTCGTCCGCGGCTTCTTTTGACGATAATACTTGCCCTGCGATGTGATACTCAGTCACCGTTATTCCGCCCGCAAAGCCGCCCACAATCTCGTGCTCGATCTTTTCGACTTGCATCATTTGGCCCGCGTGACGGATCATGGCCACCCGCAGCGCCGTTTGAGCGTCCTCGAGCCGCTTGAATGAATCTCCGCCGATGACATAGCGGCGCTGCATCTTCGTGGCAGTGGCAAACTGTTCGGCGATGTCTTGCTCGAAGGTGCGGAACACCCCGATTTCGTATTGAATCCGTGGCAGTTTGGCAACGAGCCGGTCGACGGCCGACTTAAAGACAATTTCCTCTTGCGAGGCGAGCTCTTCAGCGGGAGCATCGGTGGAACTGCTCTGCTTGAGTTCAATGACAAATCCCTTGCCCTGCGCCTGTCGGGCGAGGCTGGACATGATCGCTTCGTCCAGGCTTTGTTGAACATTGCCATCGGTCAAAGCGCGAACGCGTTGGATATACTCTTGGCGTTTCTCGTTGGCTGCGGAAATTTTTACTTTCACCGCTTCTCTGGCGGCCTTCATCGCCTGGATATAGGTTTCGCGTTCTTCCGGTGACATCTCCCGCATGAACTCCGGAAGATCCTCCTTGGCAAGATCAGCCAGCTTGAAATCAGTTTGGGCACACGCGTCCACGAGATCCCAACGTGTATTGCACCAGAGGACACACCCCTTGGCAGCGATGCGTGATGCGTTGGCCGTAGCGCCCAATTGAGCTGCGCCTGCGTCATTGCAGATCACGGCGTTGAGCTTCACTTCGCCTTCCTTGCCGTACGGAATCAGCGTAGCGTTGAGTTCCAGATTGAGCTGTTCCAGTTTGACGTCAAATGGCGTGGCGATCTGCACGGTCCCGGCGGCCATGTCAATGGCGAAGTATTCGCCGCCGTTTAAAGAGGGGATCTTGTCCCAGGCTTCGGCGACACCCCCAACTGGCGCTCCACCGTAGAGAGCATTGATGATGATGTCTCGACCTTCGGCAGCCTTGGCGACGTCGCGGAAGTTGTGTACCTCAGCGGCTTGATCGGCCGATTCATTGCCGGCGATGTAGATCAACCGCAGCGCATCGGGGTCCGTACTCCAGGCCATGTTGCGGAGCGCCTTGTTGAGTGCCCAGCCGACGAATTCATCGCCGCCTTCGGTGCTCATGGCCATCATCTTGGTAAAAGCTTCGTCCAATTCGTCCGTCAGGTCGATCTGCTTTTTGACCCACCCGTCCTCTTCCAGTGAGTTACCAGGCGACCCGTAGGTCAACAGACCAATCCGTAGCTTGGGGACGGGCTTGGCATCGGCGAGTTTCAGCACAATGCTCCAAATCCGGCTGCGGGCAGAATCGATCAGGTTCTCCATACTGCCAGAAGTATCCAGCACGATGACCATGTCAATAGGCCGGCTCTCGGCAGCCGGACGGGCGATGGAGTCCAGCTTGCCCGCAGGCTGCTGTTGAGCGGAAGTTAGAGTACTCATTCCGGCAAGCAGGCACGCGGCCATAAGTCCGCACGCAAGTGGATTTTGGGGCTGCATCATTCACTCCTTTGGAAGTTGATAGGGGCGTGTCTGGCTAGCGAAATAGGGACTCAGTACCTCGGGAACACAACGGACAGGATCAAGTCGTCCTGAAATGCAGTCGTGTTCCCCGGGTGTTCCAATAACTGATTTTTCCGGCTATTAGCATCTCTCGCTTGTGCGACTAAGCTAGCGAACGTGGAGATAACGATGCCGAACGGATCGCAGAGCAAAATGAGGAACATGCACGGCTGTGGAAATCCATCAACCGGCTGCCGGAGCCGTATCGAGAAGTCATCATGATCTACTATTACCAAGGCGAATCGAAAACATACGCAGCCGTTGCGGAGATGTTGGGGGTATCCGCCGCCACCATCAACTTGCGACTCACGAAGGCGAGGGCCATGTTGCGGGCGGACATGGCCGCGGTAAAAAGTGGTCGCTAGTGAGAAGAAACCACTGGCGGCCAGTCGTCGAGAACCAACGAAAACACGTCATGAGGGCAGAACGGAAGATCACGCGGAGCAGACAATGAACTGCGAAGAACTTCAGCCTTTGATAAATGCCTGGATCGACGGCGAGTTGCCGACCGAGCAGGAGCCGGAAGTGCGCGAGCACCTTACTGTTTGCTCTCATTGCGCGGCGGTCGCTGAGGAAACGCGGGCACTGGACGCGGAACTGACCAATCTGATTGGAAGTCAAACCGCCCAATTACAGACCGCCATGTTGCCGATTGGACGTGCCGAGAGTTCTGCGGTTACACAGGCGTCACTGGAGGCCTTTTCTGAGGAGGCTGATACGAAGCTGCGCACGCCGCGAAGTTCTTCTGTCACGCGTTCATCAGTTGTCTCTTGGGTCTGCGCGGCGGCGGCGACTGTCCTGATTTTGGTCTTCAGTTGGAAGGGAGTGGATGACAACGGTCCTGGCGACAAAGCAAATCTCGTCACCGTTAAACCGGCAGCGCGATTAGTGGTGGCTAAAGGTGAAGTTCAAATGAGCACGCCGGCGCAGCAACGGTTAATTTCCTGCGCTCCGCAGACGGAACTACCACCAGGTTGGAAACTCATAACCGGTGAGAATAGCCGTTGTGAACTGACCACCGCGTCGCCCGATCAACCGATTCGGCTTGATCAAAACTCGGAGTTGACGCACGTGTTCAACAACACGATGCGACTTGAGAAAGGCAAGCTGTGGAGCGCAGCCAAGGATCGAGTTTGCATCGAGTCTGCGTCGGCGAATATCGCCGCAGAAAACGCGGTCTTTGAGTTCTGCTGTGCGGCGGACAACAGCGGATCGATCCTCAACGTTTACCAGGGGGAAGTTGAAATTACCAATGCGACCGGCGATGCCACGCAAGTCAAAGCTGGTCAGTCCGTTCGCTTGACAGGAGGGGCGATGGAATCCACCCCTGCGGGTGATCCCGTACTGCAAACAAGCTGGGTCAATGACATATTGGTGGAAAAGGGTCGCGAAGATCAGGAGTTGGCTGACCGTATCGAATGGCTGTGGAATCAAGTCGCGGCCAAAGGTCCGGCACAAGCAGAAATGTATGAGAGCGAGATCCGTGCGTTGGGATCGAGTTCGGTCATTCCGCTTTGCAATTGGGTGCAATCGCCCGCTTCACTTTCCGCGCCAAGCAAACGCGTTCGGGCAGCCAAGCTACTTTCGGACTTGGCGGGCCCGGGATCCATCCCTCAGTTGATTGAGTTGCTCAGTGATCATGACGGAGATATTCGCTATGCAGCGGCCACAGCTCTGCAAAGGTTGACCGGAAAGACGCATGGATGCACGCCGGAAGAATGGCGAGCCCTGCCTTCGCCCGTTCGTCAGAAAGCGCGGGGTGATTGGGACAACTGGCGGATCAACAACCATAAGGATGGAGCATTGTAGCGCGACTGTTGATACATCAATTGACTCCTAGTTCACTTCGCGCCGCAGCAACTTCAACGCTTCCACCATGTCATTCGGGATAGGCGCTTCGAAGCTCAATCGTTCCCCAGAAAGTGGGTGCGTCAAAGATAGTTTGGCCGCATGCAATGCCTGACGAGCCAGAATGACGCGATCTTCTTCACTTGCGGACAGTGTCGCGATCTCGGACGCTAGCAGCTCTGCACGACCGCCATAGAGTTTATCGCACAGTACCGGGCAGCCAATCGATTTGAGATGCACGCGAATTTGATGTGTGCGGCCGGTTACAGGTTTGGCCTGTAACAATGTGTAGCGTCCCAGCCGTTCCTCGACCTGAAAAAAGGTTTTTGCCGACCGTGCTTGTGGGTGACCTTCTCGCGATATCGCCATCTTTTCACGATGCGTCTTGTGCGGCGCAATCGGCTGATCAATGTGGTCAGAATCCAGCTTGGCCGCTCCGTTGACCAATGCGAGATACTCTTTCTCCACGGAACGCTCAGCAAACTGCTCGGCCAATTTCCCATGGACTGCGTCCGTCTTGGCGACAACGATGACTCCCGTGGTGTCCCGGTCCAGCCGATGGACAATGCCGGGCCTTGTCAGTCCGCCCACGGAACTGAGTTGCTCGCAATGATGCGCCAATGCTGAGGCCAATGTTCCCGACCAATGACCGCGAGCAGGATGAACGACCATCCCCGCTGGCTTGTTGACGACGATGACATGATCGTCCTCAAAAATGATGTCCAGTGGGATCGCTTCAGGTTCGGGGCCGGTGCGCGGCATCTCGGGCAAGATGAACGTCACCGTGTCACCGGTATTTACGATGGTGGCTGGCTTGGCGCCTCGGCCATTGATCCGCCCTGCTCCCGCGCCCACGGCCTTGCGCAGTAGTGTGCGGCTGTAGCCGGGAATTCGCAGCGCGAGGAATCGGTCCAATCGCTGGCCAGTCTCCTCTGCGGAAACCACGAACTCTTGCGGAACACCGATCTCCATGGAGGCCCGCCCCGATTCTAGAGACGCGACAAGGGAGTCAGCCTACAATCCGCCACTTACTGGAGAATTGCTTGTTGATGGTATTCCGGAGGGAAGGTTATCTAAGCTATCCAAGATGCCTGACCCCATTCCAGGCAAGTCTGTACCCGGCGTTGAAGTCGGACCAAGGTCCGGCCCGCCTGACGAAGAACCTGAGTTTCTTTCCATCCGCTGCAACTCGTCATTGAACCAGGCGAAGTAGCCATGGTCGTGCGTTGAAGGGCGCTCAAGGATTTCCAACTGTTTCTGCGCTGCCTGCTTGAACAAGGTCTGCTGTGCGAGGTTCTTGTAGATTTCTTTTGCCGCTTCGAGGTCGTTCGGGAACTCCTCTTCCGAGACAAGCCCAGAACGAGCGATTAAGGATTCTGCTCGGTAGAAATCAGCTCGTTCGCGAACGAAGACATCTTCTGAAACACCGGAAATCTCTTTGTAAAGGTCGATCGCTTCATCAAGTTGCCCCTTCGCAGCAATGCGGTCCTTGAAGATGGCAGAAATCCCTTGCGACCGCGCACGATCAGCCAGGTACAGCTTTCCGCGAATGGCCGCCAATGAGGTCTCGTCCGTGGCGATTACGGTCCGCAGTTCGTTGGCGATCTCATCACCGATGGTCTCATAATCCTGTGGTGTCAATTGTCCGGTGATTTCTTGACTCTCGCGCTCGACTCGCTGAAAAAAGTACTCATCAGACGTCAATTGCATGACCTTGGCCCATTGCTCTTCAATGGCCGCCGCTCGCGATCTTTGGATCAATGCAATCGTTACGATAATGGCAACAAGAGCCACAGAAATACCCAAGATCAAGAGGCCATATGGCTTGGCTGCCTTGATTTTGGGGGCGGCCCATTTGGCGAGTTCGTTTTCCTGCAAATGTTGCTTGCGGTCAGCTTTCATCATCAAAGCCTTAATGTGAGCCACAGACGCTGAGCCCAAGAACTAGTTCGTTCGGCCGAGAGTCTCTGGGGCATGCAGCATCCGCTCGCCGGCGCGGTATCCTGAGAGACGGACGATCTGTAAAGTGCTCAGTTTGACGGAAGTATAGAAGTCTTAGGGGGTTGAGGTCAAGCCGACCGCAAGGACCGTAATTCGATGGCACAGGCTTATCTCTCGACACCCCCTCTGTGGAAGTTCACCACCAAGACTTGCTGCACGTGAGCGATCGATGGTTGTTATCGAAAGGAAGATGGCAAGCCGTCGGAAAAATGCAACTGCCGATACCCTCAGGAACTGTCAACTTGCGTGGACAATGAGCAATGCGGCTGTGCTCGGATAAGACGACTTTCCCATTTACGTCTCTGGTCGTTGGTCCTTGCGGCGTGCACTCTTGCGAAACGATATGACGTGAGTCATCCTAGGATGATCGGTCGTGATACGGCGTGCGATCACCATTCTTGAGAATGAGGCAGTTTAGGTACGCGATGAGTGAAGTTCCCTACGATCCCAGTGGTCAAGTTCAGTCGACCGGTCAAGCAGGCTATGCGCAGAACATGGCGCGCCCAGGCAGCCCTGGGAGCAAACGTCCTGATGATGGCGCGCCGTCAATTATCAAGGTTGGCGTCCTAGGCGTCCTGTACGGCTTACTTCACATGGGAGTTTGCACGTTCTTCCTTTTCGGCGGAATGATTGTGAGCGCACTCGCGTCAGCACAAGCAACCGTCTCACAGCAAGGTCCCGATGGTCAGGCGACAGTATCCGGTCAAGCTGCGGAAGACATCGCTACGATTGCTTCGGGAGTTCTGCTTGTGATTGGTATTCTCGGTATGCTCTATGGTGCTGGGTGTATCACTGGCAGCATTGGAGTCTTCATGCGGAAAGGATGGGGACGGATCGTCATCCTCATCTACGCGGGCTTGTCCGGCATCGAAGGATTGCTGGGGTTAGTGTCGTTGGGTCGCAATGTCTACGCAATCGTTAAGGCAACGGAAGTCGTAGAGCTTTCTGTCATCATTGAGCTCGTGTGGATTCCAATGCTAGTCACTCTTTTGGTAACGCTTTTATTCCTAGCATTTTGCATTTCCTCATATAAAGTCTTGCTCGCGTACGGCAGCAACTTCGATTAGAAGCGTTGTTGGAATTATCGATATTGAGGCGAATCCATCCGCTTGGCTCCGGCTCCCTTGGCGCTATAATCCAGCGAGACTTCCGCTGAGAACCCTCGCTGATTGCGCGCTCGCATGGATACCACCACGCAAACTCGTCCTGCCACGTTGCATGAACTGCGCAAGTCGGGCTGGAAATCCAGATCGGTTAAGCAGGAAATCCACGACAATTTCTTGCGCGCACTGGCTGCTGGCGAACAGCTGTTTCCCGGCATCATCGGCTATGACGAGACGGTCATCCCGGAGATCAACATTGCTTTGCTTTCCGGCCATGACATGTTGTTTCTCGGCGAGAAAGGCCAAGCCAAAAGCCGGCTAATGCGCGCGCTAGTGCGGTTCCTTGACAAGGCCACGCCATATCTCGATCTGCCGGACGCTCCGGTGCATGAAGACCCGTACCGCCCAATCTCGCGTGCCGGTAAGGAGTTCATTGCCACACATCCAGAAGACGATATCCCAATCGCGTGGTGGCAGCGGGAAGATCGCTATGCGGAACGTCTGGCGCCAGGCACCAAGTTCGCGGACATCATCGGCGAGATTGATCCGGCGAAATTAGCCAGCGGAGCTAGCCTGTCTACGGAAGAAGCTCTGCACTTTGGGCTGATCCCGCGCATGCACCGTGGCATCTTTGCCATGAACGAGTTGCCGGAACTGGATGAACTGGTCCAGGTGGGCCTGTTCAATATCTTAGAAGAGCGGGACGTCCAAATCCGTGGCTATCCCATCCAGTTTGATATTGATGTCATGATCCTGTTTTCCGCCAACCCAGCCACTTACAACCGCAGCGGCAAAGTCATTCCGCAGCTCAAGGATCGGATCGGTTCCGTCATTCACACGCACTATCCGCGCGAGCGTGATATGGCGATTGAAATCACCCAACAGGAATCTGGTGTTCGCTTGGACGGGGAGTTTCCCGTTGTCGTTCCTTACTTCATGCGACAAGTCATTGAGGAGATCTCCATCGCCGCGCGGCGCTCGAAGTATATCGACCATGATTCCGGGGTTAGTGCTCGGTTAAGCTTGGCGAACTTTCGCACCATGGTTGCCAGCGCCCGGCAGAGAGCAGCCGTCTTGGGAGAAAAGCCGGCCGTCCCCCGCATCAGCGACTTAGGACATCTCTATTCTTCATCACTGGGGAAACTCGAACTCGACATGATGGGCAGCCATCAAATGACTGAGCGGCAGGTGCTGGACGCTGTGGTGGCGGAAGCCGTAAAGGTCATCTTCGAGGAATATGTCGAGCAACATGGACTAGCGGAGATTGCCGAAATCTTCTCCAAAGGAGTCCGGATTGAAGTTGGCGACATGCTTCCCTCCAGCGAATATGCCAACCGGCTGCAGCGCGTGCCACCGGCTTGGAACGTCGCCTTTGAAGTCAACGCGGCTGAGGATGAAGCCGTTCGAGCGTCATGCGTGGAATTCGTGCTGGCAGGTATGTACGCTACGGACCGCATCTCCCGCGCGCAGCGCCACGGTCGAATTGTATACGAGCTGGAATAGTCTGCTGAAGATTCGTCCTGACTCCGCTTGCTTAAAGAAGCGAACCTACCGGACGGAATCGCCTCTTAAGCTTTGGCTCATGTAGTACATTCATTCGGTTCCTGATGTTGATTGTTCTCTCCATCGATGGTCTTTCCGCGACGACATTGGGGTGCTATGGAAATGACTGGGTGGGTACGCCGGCAATTGACGCCCTGGCGGCAGAGAGCGTGCTCTTTGACTTCGCGCTAACTGATACACCGTCGCTCAAGGCCTTGCGCTCGTTCTGGAGCGGACGGTCTGCTGTTGATCGTCATCTGGCGGATGAACGCGCAGCAACAAGCTCAAGTGAAGCCGACGGTGGCTACTCGGCCTTACCTGTCACGCTCAAATCGCGCAGATGGGCCTCACTTCTATTCACGGATGATCGCTCGATCCTGCAGTTTCCGGAGGCGGCCGCGTTCGACGAGCAAGTCTCGATGAATGCGCCTGCCGTTCCTCAAACTGCCGGCGAAGCAGGCGCAACACACTTGGCCGCTTTTTTTGCCAACGCCGCCGAGACGATAGACAGCTTCAATGGCGAAACTGACGCGGAAAATGCCTGCATGTGGCTCCATGCAGGGTCTTTGGCGACTTGCTGGGATGCCCCGCTTGAATATCGCCATCGCTACCAGGAAGAAGGCGATCCCTCGCCGATGGAGCTTGCCGCACCGCCGCATCAGCGGATCGCCAGGGATCAGAGCATCGATCCTGACGACCTGTTGGGATTGCGCCGAGCTTATGCCGGTCAAGTGGCTTTGCTGGATGAAATGCTGGAGACTTTCCTTAGCTTCCTGCATTCAACCGGAAAGCTCACCAATGCGCACTTTCTGCTCCTCGCGCCGCGAGGCTTTGGCCTCGGGGAACACCACCTGATTGGTTATCCGGGCGGCGAATTCGAACTGCATGAAGAGTATCTGCACGTACCATTTCTCTGGCGGTTTCCTGATGAGCTTGGTGGGGACGATCGTCATGCGGCCGAGCATGTTCAGGCACTTGTTCAGCCAGCCGATCTGACGGCTACAGTCGTGGATATATTGAAGATGGCAAGCGGGCAAGGGAATTCATGGCCGTATGACGCCGTGAGCTTAGCCAGGGCGATACGTGGAGAGGCAAGCGGGTGCCGACAGCTCGCCATGGCGATTTCTCCGGATAGGCAGCAGCGAGATTACGCCATTCGCTCCGCCGCCTGGCACCTCGTTCAACGCCAGTGCAATACCAGCGAGGAACCGTTGCTATTCGCCAAACCGGATGACATACGGGAAAAGAACAACGTAGCGGAATTGTGTCCACAAGTTGTAAGAACGCTGCAAGACCTCGCACGCCAGATTATTTCCGGTGGTGTTGTGGCAAGCCGACAGGCGTTGGATGAGGCACTGACTGAACCGCACTGAGGATTGGCACAGTCCGTTTACCGGCGTCTACGCACACCCTGCTCTCATGCGTACGGGCGAAATTGTCATTGGTCAAGTTTTTCTCGCCCCCAGGGGCGTTGCGCAAATGCTTCATGCCCAGCAATTAACCAGCAACGGGACCGCAAACATCACCGACAACCTTGACGTTACGTTCAGTAGCATGTTAACCGTCAACCTCCTATGGCGCTCGGCAGCGCGCAGGGAGGCCGAAAACATGCCAAAATTTGACCAATGTCAATTTCGCCCGTACGCGTGAAGGCGTGGCGCATGAGCTCCACGGATGATGGACTTAGCAGCGTCCGTTCGGCAAGCGGAGCAACCGGAGGGATGCTCTAAACACCCGCTTCGGCAAATCGTTCCTGTAGCGCCAGCACGTTCAGCTCTTCTTCCTTGAGGGCTTCCATCGCCTTCACAGCTGCTTGAGCTGCCTGGATGGTGGTAATGCACGGCGTGCCGTAGATCACGCTGGCGGCGCGAATGCGACCTTCATCGGTCCGTGCCCCTTTTCCGCGAGGTGTGTTGATGATCAGGCCGATGCGACCATCAATCAGATGATCGATCAGGTTGGGATGCCCCTCTTGAATTTTCTTGACGGTTGCGACTTCGATGCCTGCTTCACGAAGAGTCTGTGCGGTGCCGGCGGTGGCGATCAACTCATAGCCCATCTTGGCCAGCCGGGTGGCCAGATCAACCGCGGGCGCCTTAGCGCGATCCGCCACAGAGATAAAGATCAGCCCTGATTCCGGCAGGAGAATGCCAGCCGCCAATTGGCATTTGGCAAAGGCCATCGAGAACCGGTCGCTGATTCCCATCACTTCACCGGTGCTACGCATCTCAGGGCCTAGCACAATATCCACACCAGTGAACTTGTTGAAGGGGAAGACGCTTTCCTTGATGGAGACATAGCCACTGACGGGTGCTTCCAGCGCTCCTAACTCCTCCAGCGATTTGCCGGTCATGACCTTGATGGCCACATTCGCGACGGACAAGCCGGTGGCCTTGGCCACAAACGGGACTGTACGGCTGGCCCGCGGATTGACTTCCAGCACATAGACCACGGGGCGACCATCTTCCTTCTTGACGGCGTACTGTACGTTCATCAGCCCGTGAACATTGAGCGCGTGGGCCATTGCCACGGTCGCATCGCGGATCTCCTGCACAACAGGCCCTGGCAGGCTGTAAGGAGGGATGACACAAGCTGAATCCCCGGAGTGTACGCCGGCTTCCTCGATATGCTCCATCACACCTGCGATGAGCGTGTTCTCGCCGTCGCAGATCGCGTCGACATCGACCTCCGTGGCGTCTTCCAGAAACCTGTCAATTAGCACGCCTTGTCCGTTGGCTGCCGCAAAAGCTTCTGCCACAAAGCCTTCCAGTTGGGCCCGATCATAGCAGATCTCCATCGCGCGTCCGCCTAGGACAAAGCTGGGACGGACCAGCGCAGGGAACCCAATCTTCTCTGCTTCCGCCACGGCTTGTGCTTTGGTTCGGGCGATGCCGTTGGCTGGTTGTCGCAAGCCCAATCGCTTGAGTAACTGCTGAAACTTTTCCCGGTCCTCCGCGTCCTCGATCGTATCGACACTGGTGCCAATGATCGGCACGCCGTGAGTTGCCAACGCCCGGGCGAGATTGAGTGGCGTCTGCCCGCCAAACTGGACGATCACCCCGTCAGGCTGGACGCGATCGCAAATGTTGAGCACATCTTCGGTCGTCAGCGGTTCAAAAAAGAGCAGGTCGCTGGTGTCATAATCTGTGCTCACTGTCTCCGGATTGGAGTTGACCATCACGCTCTCAATGCCCAACTCCCGAAGGGCGAAACTGGCGTGGCAACAGCAATAGTCAAACTCAATGCCTTGCCCAATGCGGTTAGGCCCGCCGCCCAAGATGATGATTCGCTGACGCTCTGGATCCTTGACTGGCGTCTCGTCCTCGTCTTCATACGTGGAGTAGTAATACGGCGTGTAAGCTTCAAACTCGGCGGCGCACGTATCCACAGACTTGAACGTGGCGACAACTCCCAGCGATTTTCGGTAGCTGCGAATCTCCGTTTCCGTGGCTTCCAACAGATGCGAGAGCTGCCGATCCGAGAAACCGAAACGTTTGGCTTTTCTCACCAAGTCCGCATCGACATGTTTGAGCCCGCCAAGGGCACGAAGTTCATCTTCCAGCTCAACGATCTCGCAGAGATTGTCCAGAAACCACGGATCAATGTGGGTCAGTTCAAAGATCTCCGCCTGACTCATGCCAGACTTAATGGCGTACCGCAGGTACCAGGGGCGTACCGGTCCGGGCGTCGCCAGCTTGGGACGAATCTCATCGAGAGTCGGCTGCTCTGGCGTACCCCACAGATCTTTCTCATCACAGCCAAAGCCGAATCTTCCGACCTCTAATCCGCGAAGCGCCTTTTGAAATGATTCCTTGAATGTACGACCAATCGCCATTGTTTCGCCGACGCTCTTCATCTGTGTCGTCAGCGTGGAATCGGCTTCCGGAAACTTCTCAAACGCGAACCGCGGGATCTTGGTGACAACGTAGTCAATCGTGGGTTCGAAACAGGCCTTGGTCTCGCGCGTGATGTCATTGGGCAGTTCATGCAGCCGATACCCAACGGCGAGCTTGGCGGCGATCTTGGCGATGGGAAAGCCGGTTGCTTTGCTGGCCAATGCTGAAGACCGGCTCACACGGGGATTCATCTCAATCACGATCATCCGACCGGTGTCCGGATGGGTGGCGAACTGAATGTTGGATCCACCCGTCTCGACGCCAATCTCGCGAATGACCGCCAGCGAAGCGTCGCGCATTCTCTGGTATTCCTTGTCTGTCAGCGTTTGTGCCGGCGCCACCGTGATGGAATCGCCTGTGTGCACTCCCATTGGGTCGAAATTTTCGATGGAGCAGATGATCACGGCGTTGTCATCGGCGTCGCGCATAACCTCCATTTCATATTCTTTCCAACCGATGATCGATTCCTCGACCAGCACTTCCGTGATCGGCGATTGATCCAGCCCCCGCTGCACTAGGCTGTCAAACTCATCCCGGTTGTAGGCGATGGCCGAACCGCTTCCGCCCAGCGTGAAACTGGGACGAACCACGCAAGGCAGCCCGATCTCCTTCACAGCTTCACGAGCATCGGTCAGCGTGTTGACGATCTCGCCGCGACACACATCAAGGTGAATGTGCCGCATTGCTTCCTGAAATTTGCGGCGATCTTCGGCCTTATCAATGGCTGCCGGACAGGCGCCGATCATCTCGACACCATACTTCTCCAGCACGCCTTGGCGGTGTAAGTCCATCGCCAGGTTCAAGCCGGTTTGTCCACCCAAAGTTGGTAGCACCGCATCTGGACGTTCCCGCTCGATTACCTTTTCCACAAGCTGCCAGGTCAAAGGCTCAATATATGTTCGATCCGCCATGCCAGGATCGGTCATGATCGTGGCTGGGTTGGAGTTGATCAGGACGACCTCATAACCTTCTTCGCGCAGAGCCTTGCAAGCCTGCGTGCCAGAATAGTCAAATTCGCAAGCTTGACCGATGACGATAGGTCCAGAGCCGATCAGCAGGATTTTGTGGATGTCTTCGCGGCGTGGCACGGTGAGAGAGTCCAGATAAAGTGACGTTTGAGTCCGCCGTCCAAAGCAGACTTCATTCCAATGCGCGCACCACCACCGGTGAGCTTCCAAGTGGCGACACGCGGCCAGCAGATGGCGTGGCAGGTAAAATCGCTTGAGAATACCGCGCGGCGTGGCCGGACATCAAGGATGCTGGGGAGTGAAGGCCGGCAACTCCGAAGAGGGGATCGAGAGAGAGTTTGCGGGCCGCTGAGCAAAAGGGCCTAAAAAGAACTTCGCCGGACGCGAATAGATAGCACACCGGCAACTTCGTTGGGCCAACGCACGGCAACTCTCGCCACCCGCTCTACGACAATGGATGGGGCCATGCCTGGGCTTCCGACGCCTGACGCACAGAACTGAGTCCACCCGAAACCAGATAGGGTTTGCTCGGGAGCTTGCCCTCAGTATATTTCTTTGTCTGAGGCATGCGAAAAGGCGCCCTCACATGTGCGAGAAATTCGGACAACAGTCTGCCGCCACCCTCGTCAAGGCAAACTGGGGTGTCGGATCGGGGTCGTCCAATGCCAGCCTTGTCGTAAGTCCTTGTGCCAGCGTAGCTTCAATCGGCAGAGCACCGCATTCGTAATGCGGGGGTTGGGGGTTCGACTCCCCCCGCTGGCTCTAGTTATAAAGTCAGCCGAATTCAGTAGATAGAATACCTGTCGATGGTCGGCAGTGCGGCGTAATCCCGAGAGCCAAACAGGTACATACCGGTTTGGCGTTTCACGAAGGGAGAACCGCACATGCCGAAGCTTAAGAATCGCGTTCCCAAGTATTCCCGCCACAAGGCCAGTGGCCAAGCTGTAGTCACGATCGCAGGCAAAGATATCTATCTAGGCCGCTACGGATCCGCGGCGTCGCGGCGCGAATACGATCGCCTGATCGGTGAGTGGCTGCAGCGCGACCGAAGGCCGGTTTGCGAAACGCCAGCTGGCACTACCATCGTAGAAGTTGTAGCGGCGTACTGGCGCTACGTGCTGAAGACGTACGATGCCAAGACTCAGGACTTGATCCGTCGCGCCCTGCGTTTTGTTAAGCGACTCTACGGTGACACACTCGCCGCGGACTTTGGCCCGCTGGCGCTCAAATCAGTGCGGCAGAAGATACTGGACGACGAAGCAAACTATGCCCGCAGCTACGTGAATCAGCACGTTGCGCGGATTAAACGGTGTTTTAAGTGGGCCGCAGCCGAGGAACTTGTCCCGCCATCGGTGCCGCAAGCTTTGGCGATGGTTGCCGGATTGCGCAAAGGGAAGACGACGGCGCGCGAGAATGCGCCCGTATTGCCGGTTGACGATGCGATTGTCGATCAGACGTTGGCCAAACTTCCGCAGGTTGTGGCTGACATGGTCCGGCTGCAACGGTACACCGGAATGCGGCCCGCAGAAGCCTGTCAGGTGCGCCCATGTGACATCGATCGATCAAATGACGATGTATGGGTTTACACGCCTGCAACGCACAAGACGGAATACCGCGACCGGCAACGAGAAGTCTACGTCGGGCCACAAGCCCAAGGCATCTTATTGCGATATTTGGCGCGCGATGCCAAGGTGACCTGCTCCCCGATTCTTGGTTCACCCAAGATGCGAAAAATCACGTAAGTTGGTTTCTTGCCAAGGGAGTTTGGATCATGAAGCGGAAGCGATTTTCGGAGGAGCAGATTGCGTTTGCTCTTCGTCAACATGAGTCGGGAACACCGGTGGCGGAGATCGTGCGTAAGCTCGGTGTCACCGAGCAGTGTCTTTCTATCGATGAAAGAAGAAATACGCCGGTCTGGGCGCCGCGGAGGTGCGGCAGTTGAAACAACTCCAGGACGAGAACAAGAAGCTCAAGCAACTGGTGGCCGACCTGGCGCTCGATAAGCAGATCCTGCAGGATGTGCTCTCAAAAAAGCTCTGAGGCCTGCGAAGCAGCGGACTCTTGTCGTTGGGCGACGCACAACGACTCCTTGACGCTTGGAGAACAGATTACAACGAGATGAGACCACACAGCTCGTTAGACAATCAAACGCCGTCGCAATTCGCGCGGTGCAACCGCCTCGGCTCCAGCTCGACAAAAGGGGGCCGCCCCATTCCGTCTTCCGCTGTCGCTCGGCCTCATGGCGGGGTGCAGGCCGAGGCGACAGCGAAGGCGAAAGGGGCTCGGAAAGAGCCCTGACAAAAGAGAAAAATCACATTCCAAGTGGACCGAACTTGGGGGCAAACGTCAAGACAACGGTTTTCAATGACCGTCAAACCAACTCGCGAGCTCGGGCGTCGATTGTGTTGTCCAGAACGCGATGTGCCGTGGGAGTGTTGTGCTTTCGCTGTCGCCGGGCTTCCCAGAGTCGCTTCAACCGCGCGAGCTGCGAACGAGGGGCGAAAAGCGGATAGTGGCTGTAGGAGTAGGCGAAGATCCGTGACGTGATCCAGTTTCGCTTGCAGTGCAGGAAGTCCGCGCCCAGATCAAGAGTGTGATCGCCATGTTGATAGGCGGTTCGGATTGAACGGCAGATCAACGTGGTCCCCGTGCCATCGCGGCTGACATTGGCGTCAAACCCTGTCCGCAGTCCTGTAACCATTCCACGATAATGGTAATTATAAGCAAAGGCAGCCGGACAGCCATTGAGATACAAGAGATGCAAGTCCAATCCGCCGGCGTCCACTGCGGTTGAATGCATGTCACGTAGGAACGCTCGAACTTCTGTGTGCGAGATGGTGGTACCCGTCTGCGAGTTGCCCTGCCAGCTGGCTTGCGCAATGTGTTCGCAGGCGTCATAGAGATCCCAACGCGGATCGGCATCGCCGGAAGCCGCGCCGCGCGGCCGGTAGTGCACGTAGGCGACTTCGCCAGCCTCAGCGAGTTTGCGTTCGTTGCGGCGCACATTGTTGCGCCATTTGCTGGAGCGGCTCGCCCAGTAGTCTTCCCAAGTCGCCTGGAGTTCAACTACGGCGGAAGGCGCGTCCTTGCGTTCGTTGGCTTGAAAACCGGCCGCTTGCATTGCCCTGGGAGTGCGTCCCCGGTCGAACCTTCGGCTGGGCACCCAGTGCAAATTGATCACGTCAAAATCACGTCGCATGCTGGCGATGTGTTGCATACCGGCGTGCAAAATCACCGTTTGATCTCGGCCGATGGGTGAATAGAAATTGCCCCAGTCATCGAGCGGATACGTCAACGTTTTGAATGTTCCCAGCCGATTGCGTTCTGACTTCAGCACCAAAGGCAGAATGCCAATGATGTCTCGCTCATGACGGGCGACGAGAATCCGCGGCTCATTGGCCTGTCCGTAGTGCTGGGCGTAAGTTCGCAGCCAATCCCAAGTGTGGAAGAATGACGCGCCGCGCGTATCGGCCAACAGCAGGCTCCACGGCAGGCGCAAGGCGTCCAGGTCATTCCAGTCGTTGATTTCCTGGATCTGAATCATGCGACAAAGGGAGTCAGCGGGAATTGCTACCTAATATCGTACTCTTAGGCAATCGAATTCCGTGCCTGACGATTGCCGCAAACGACAGGTTTGAGGAACTGGCGAACGTAGCAGATCGTCCCATCGGACTAACTCCTCCCAGCCGCATATGTGAAGTTCCCCCACCGACAAGGGGTTTCGCCATCTATCAACAGCCAGCCGCAATTGGAGGTCGAAATCATCAAGCCAAAAAAAACGATTTCGCTAAGATTTGAGGAGACAGAGGGACGTCGCTAAACGATCTGTGATTTGGGGTAGTCTCTACGAATCGCGTGCCAGCTAGGCTTGGGTCTGATAAACTCTTTCCACATAGAGACTTGAGGGGATTTGTCGCAATCGAGATTGCCCTCGAAACTTGGCCGCCAAGGCTGGGGTTGAATCTCACAAGTCAAGAAAAATGAAAGCGTGAATCGAATCCATCGTTGGATTTGGGCAAAAACGAGAATTCGCCCCTTCACTCCGGAATGAAAGTGAGCCTTATGTTCCGTTCCTTTCGAATTCTGGTCTTCGTTTCGATCTTTGCTGCCGCGAGTTGCGGCTTGGGTCTTTCCTGGAACGGGACGTTGGCAGATTCGCCCGATGCGAGTGCTCGACCAAGCCTCGAAGTGGCGTCAAACACAGCGCCCAGCACATCGGTCAAGCCGGCTGACGCAGCGCGGGTGGTTGATAACTACCTCCGTAAAGAAGCATTGGTTGACGCGGATGAAGCAGCCCGAACAGATGACGCTACGTTCCTGAGACGGGTCAAACTGGACTTGGTTGGCGAGTCGCCCACGCCGGATGAGGTGATGGATTTCGTTCTCGATACTGATCCTGGTAAGCGAAAAGATGCCATCCAGGACTTACTGTCCAGTGCGAAATTTGGTCAGAACTGGGCCCGGTATTGGCGCGACGTGATCATGTATCGCCAAAGTGACCCACGGGGAACTGTGGCCGCTCCGTCTCTGTTGCGCTACCTGGAAGACAAGTTCAACGCTGGAACGAGTTGGAAGGAGATCGCGACGGAGTTCATCACGGCTGAAGGAGACGTGCGCGAGAACGGCAACACCGCCATTTACATGGCCCACTTTGGCAACGGAGAAGAGGTCGCCGCGGAGTTCTCCCGTCTTTTCTTGGGCATCCAGATCCAATGTGCTCAATGCCATGATCACCCCACGGACCGCTGGAAGCGCGAGCAGTTCCACGAGCTAGCCGCGTTTCTGCCGCGTGTTCAGGTTCGCGCTGTGCAAAACGACGAGGGGCCGCGCAGCTTCCAGGTGATCTCCCGAGAAAACAACGCACGCCGACGGAGGGCCCAGGCGAATCGCCGTCGTCCCACCGGTCGTGAACATTACATGTCCGACCTTGAAGATCCGTCTTCGCGCGGCACCTTGACGCATCCGAAGTTCTTTGTGAGCAATAGGTCGATCCCAAAGGGTGAAACAGACAAGCGCCGCCGTAACTCGCTAGCGGTGATGATCACTGCCCAATCCAATCCCTGGTTCGCCAAGGCGTTCGTAAACCGTATTTGGGCGGAAATGGTGGGTGAAGGCTTCTACGAACCCATCGATGACTTGGGTCCGGACCGGCAATGCTCCGCGCCGGAGACCATGGACTATCTGTCCGAACAGTTCATCGCGGCTGACTACGACGTGAAATGGTTGTACGAGACCATTGCCAACACGGATGCCTACCAGCGGGCTAGCCGTGAGCGGCGCAGATATACCGAAGCTGCGTTCGCTGCGAATTGCGCCCAACGCCTGCGTGGCGATCAGCTCTACGACGTGCTCACGGATGTGTTGGCATTGAACACCAGCAATCGGCGAGCTGGCAATCCACGCGCGCGGCGAAACGCACGCAACGCTTTCACCGCGGTTTTTGGCTATGATCCAAGTATGCCGCGTGACGAGCTTACCGGCAGTATCCCGCAGGCGCTGTATATGATGAACGCGTCAACGGTTACGCAGAACGTGCGTGGCAACCGTGCTGATTCAGCCCTGGCAAAGATCCTCCAGGAGTTTCCCGAGAATGATGATGCCGTCACGGAGTTATACTTGCGCTGCCTGGCGCGAGTTCCCTCCAAAGATGAGGCGCAAACTTGTCGTGACTATTTGGCCGGAATCAGCAATCGCCGGGAAGGAATGGAAGACATCTTCTGGGTGTTAGTCAACACGGCCGAGTTTCTCCACCGTCGCTAGGTGGCGTGTTGTTGAACAGTCTCGTTCCAGGCAAGCGTCGCTCGCGGCACACGCCCCAAGACATTTTCACCGCTCGTCGATGTCCAATGGAGTCAACCATGAAACTTCATCGCCAAACACACGTTCGCTTGCGTCGGGGGTCGGTGGTAGGGCGCAGGGATTTCCTCCGTGGCATTTCCGCGGCTTCGCTGGCCGCAGGCACATTGGGTTGGCATGATTTGCTGACATCGCAAGCCGCCGATCTGCAGAATCGCGGTATGGCGTGTATTTTGTTGTGGATGCAAGGAGGACCTAGCCAGTTTGAAACCTTCAGCCCCAAACCGAGGCACGCCAACGGTGGAGAGACCAAAGCCATTTCCACGTCCGTGCCAGGCATTCAGATTGCCGAGCATCTGCCCAATCTGGCCGAGGTGATGGACGATGTCGCCATTATCCGTTCCATGACAAGTCGAGAAGGGAGTCACCCCAGGGCCACGTCACTGTTGCACACGGGCTATCTTCCCACCGCCAGTATCAAGTATCCCACTTTCGGTTCGCTGGTGACGCAGCAGATTACCAATGAAGCCTGCGAGCTGCCTTCCTTTGTGCGAGTGGGCAATCCAGGGCGGAACCGTACGAGCGCGGGTTTCTTGGGCGTTGATTATGACGCCTTTGCGGTGACGCGCAGCGGCCAACCGCCGGCCAACTCGCGCCTTGGCGTGGGGGAAAATCGTTTTCGTCGACGTTTGAATTTGCTCGATCAATTACAGACGTCAGGCACTGATGGACAGTCCGACGGCTACGTGCAAGATCACCTGGCACTCTATCGCAAAGCTTCCAAGATGATTCTTAGTCCGCAAATGGAAGCGTTTGATATCAGTAAAGAGTCCCAGCAGGTGCGGGAGTCGTACGGCGAGGGGAACTTTGCCAGCGGCTGCTTGTTGGCTCGCCGATTGGTTGAATCGGGCGTGACCTTTGTAGAGGTCGTCTTGAATGGTTGGGATACTCATCAAGATAACTTCACCCGCGTCAAGGAGTTGGGCGGGCAAATCGATCAACCGATGGCGCAATTGATTCGTGATCTTAAAGAACGTGGCATGCTTGATTCCACGCTGATCATCTGGATGGGGGAATTCGGTCGGACGCCCAAGATCAACGCTCGCACCGGCCGAGATCATTTCCCGCGCGCTTTTAATGTGGCGCTGGCAGGTGGTGGTGTCCGCGGTGGGCAAGTTATTGGCGCCACCAACGCCGCCGGCGACGAAGTGACTGATCGCCCTGTCGGTGTCACGGATCTCTTTCAATCTTTCTGCAAGAGCCTGAAGATTGACGCGGACGCAGAGAACATGAGCTCGGTTGGCCGGCCGATTACTGTTGTTGACGGCGGTGAGCCGGTCAATGAACTGTTTTCTTAGGGCCGCTTGAGATCACGGGAAATCCCCGCAACAAGCCCTACGCTGGAGGGCAGCACCAAGTGTCCCAACGTTGAGCTACGCACAGCCAACAGTACCCGCCGAGTCTCATCGATGCCCCACCATCGGTCCTCGGTGGGTACTTTTTATGCTGGAGCCATTGCTGTAGGCCAAGATTTACTGTTCAGGCCACAAAGCACGGCACTTTCGTGCAGCCACGCAGATCCCTTACTGAGGTTCGATCCCTGCCGCAGCTCACAGCTTGCTGAAGTCTGAACAAGCGCCTCAGCAACTTGTCGCAGGCCGTTTTTAGAGCTTGGCAAAAGCCGCCAGGGCTTTCGCTTCCGACGCCTGGATGTCGAAAACCTTGTCCAATCGCGTGATCTTGAACACTTGCAACAGGTCTTTGGCGATGTCGCAGAATTTGAGATGAACCTCGCGATCGCCACAGATTTTGTTGATCTTGATCAGTTTCCCCAAGACGGCCGAGGACATGAATTGAACTTCGGCGAAGTTCAACAGCAGTTTCTTCTCCTCGCAATGTTCCACGATTTTCATGAGTTCATCGCCCATCTCCTCGATCTTGCCTTCATCGAGAATTTGCGCATCTGTGAACTTCAGGACCAGCACATCGCCTTCTTGCTTGCTATCAATCTGTGGCACAACAGCTTCCCTGGTGTGGGTTCGTGGAGCATTCCGTCTGCCTAGATCGTATGGCGCGCATGCACGGCAGGGAAGTCGCGGAGTCCAGATTCTGAAAATCTGTGTCACCTTCCGGCAAGCGCGCTGTACTCAAAAAAAATCTTTAGCGAGTTTCGCTCTTAACAAGAGTTGCGAGCTTCGCGGAAAGTTTGCGCATCGCTCTGCCACGATGGCTGAGCGCTGACTTGACGGCAGCGCCCAATTCCGCAAACGTCTTACGGTATTCGGGGATTTCAAACAATGGATCGTACCCAAAACCTTCCGTTCCGCGAGGGGTCGAGAGAATCTCTCCCCGACAGATTTCTTCCAGGTCAATGAGGATCTCGCCTCGTTCATTGGCCAACGTCACATGGCAAACGTAATGAGCGTTACGCTCAGCAGACGCAGCACTTTGCAGCTCTTCCAAGAGGAGCAAATTGTTGCTCTTGTCTGTCGCGTCAGCGCCAGAATACCGAGCAGAGTAAATGCCTGGACGGCCGTCGAGCGCGTCGACACAGATGCCGCTATCTTCGCCCAACACCCACTCACCCAAGTGTTGGGCTTGCTGGATGGCTTTTTTGGCCGCGTTTTCTGCAAATGTCTCCCCGTCTTCAACAACATCAATCGCCTGGGGATAGTCAGCCAGCGTGCGAAGTTCAATCTTCAAGCCTGCGAGTAATTGTTCCAGCTCGCGGCGTTTTTTGAGATTACGAGTTCCCAGAATCAGAATGCGGGGCATGAACGTCAGATTTCTTTGTGGGAAATATTCGGCAAAACTTGCATCCGCCAGCGGCAGCTGCCGAACTGCTTTAGCGCTAGGTCTAGGCTCGATATGCTAAAGCGAACATGCTCCAGAAATAAGGCGTATTCTTGCTCCTTCTTTGCTGCACGAAGGTTGTCAAAGCCAGCGTACGCTTGTGCGCGTCATCTCGCGAGGTTCCGATGCACAAACCCAACAGCCTCCCTGGAACTCTAATGCAGCTGCGATGTTCATCTCGCGCCGTCTTACTCCTGACCTACCTGGCACTGGCGGGATTCATTGCTGGAAGGCAAGGTTCCTCGGCACTTGCGGATGTATCACAAGTGGTTGTTTCGCGCCCCGACAGAGAGGTGCAGGAGGTCGTCAAACAAGACTCTGAGCCTCAACATCCGTTTCCCAATGCAGAGTCGGCGCCAAACCTGGAAGGGGGCGTCGCTTGGCTGAACACGGCCGGTCCGCTTGATCTGCGGATGTTACGAGGGAAGTTTGTCATTCTCGACTTTTGGACCTATTGCTGCATCAACTGCATCCATGAGTTGCCGCAGCTTAAACAGCTTGAAGAAGCGTATCCGAATGAGCTTGTCGTCATCGGCGTGCATTCGGCCAAGTTCGATACCGAGCAGAATACGGAGAATATCAAAGAGGCCATCCTCCGCTACGAGATCAAACACCCGGTGGTGAATGATGCCGCGCATCGCATTTGGGATCGTTACGGCATCGCCAGCTGGCCCAGTTTGCGAGTCATCGACCCCGAGGGCAACCTGGTCGCGGGAGAAAGCGGGGAGGTTCCCTTTGAGATGCTGAACGCGTTCATGCAGAAGGCCATGCCGTACTACGAATCACGTGGACTACTGGACAAAACGCCGTTGCGGTTTGAACTGGAAGAATATGCGGCAGATCGCACACCGCTTCGCTTTCCCGGCAAAGTGTTGGCGGACGAAGCATCGGGGCGACTGTTCATTGCTGATAGCAACCACAACCGGATTGTGATGACGACGCTCGCCGGTGAGTTGCTGGCCACCATCGGCAGTGGCGAAATCGGCGCCGATGACGGCGACTTTGCCAACGCCCAATTTGATCATCCTCAAGGCATGGCGCTGCACGGCGACACACTCTACGTGGCCGATACCGAGAACCACACCATTCGCAAAGTGGATCTAGACGCGAAAACAGTCAGCACAATTGCCGGAACCGGTGAACAGGGCCGTTCACCCTGGCCAGGCTATGTTCGCGGCGGAGCGCTTCCGGAAAGATTTATCGGTGATCCCAAGACGACCGCCATCGCAAGCCCATGGGATTTGGTTTTGCATGACAATGCGCTCTACATCGCGATGGCAGGTCCGCACCAGATCTGGAAGATGACGCTCGATGAGCGGGAGATCGGACCCTATGCCGGCAACGGGCGAGAGGACATTATCGACGGCGCGCGGCTGCCGGAGATCCCTTACGCAGAGTACAACACGCGGGATGACGCGCCGGAGCGGATTGCAGTCTCTGCGTTCGCACAACCCAGCGGTCTGGCCACGGACGGAACATGGATCTACGTGGCGGACAGCGAAGGAAGTTCCGTGCGAGCTGTCCCCTTGGACCCCCAACTTCCGGTGCGCACGGTTGTCGGCACGGCGCATCTGCCTTTCGGTCGCTTGTTCGAGTTTGGCGATGTCGACGGGAAGGGGAAGGCCATTCGCATGCAGCATTGCCTGGGGGTCGCGCACCGCGAAGGTAAGCTCTATGTGGCGGATACCTACAACAACAAAGTGAAGGAGTTCAACCTGGAGTCTCAGACAATGCGCACGTTGGCTGGCGACGGACAGCCGGGCACCAGCGATGCTCCGGCACAATTCGACGAACCTGCCGGCATCAGCCTCGCAGGGGACCAACTGTTTGTTGCTGACACCAACAATCACTTGATTCGCATGATTGACTTGGACGCAAGCGAGGCTGTGTCCACGCTGCAGATTTCTGGGCTTGAACCGCCTGCGAAAAGGCCGGTACCCGTCAATCTGTTTGCCAATGCGCAGGTGCAGGACGTTCCCGAGGTGGTCGTAAAGCCAGGCGATGGTCATATCACCGTCCGCGTGAAGATCCAGTTGCCGCCTAGCTGGAAGATCAACCCGCAAGCGCCCTTGGTCTGGCAAATGGGTGCCGAAGCAGCGCAAGGCGCCATCGACCGGTCCGGTTTTGGCGAAGTGAAGACTATCGAAAACCCAAGCCAGCAATTTGAGATTAAGCTGGCGGTTGACCCTTCCGTTTCCCTAAGCGATGTCGTTCGGCTGGCCGTTAATTTCTACTATTGCCAGCCAGGAAACGAAGGGCTGTGCAAGGCGGGCATTGCCGCTTGGAGGGTGCCGTTGAAGATTGACGAAAACGCAGAAATCTCAGTGGTGGAGCTTGAGACCAAGGTCGAGGAGTGACCTCGCGTTCTCAGTTGTTTGCCTCAACCCAGATTCTATAGTGCACGATGAACTATTGACCAAGAGTCGCTTAAAATGCCTGTAGCCGCGCTGCCTGCAACGTATTGAATAGCAGCATGGTCACAGTCATCGGTCCCACGCCGCGTGGAACAGGCGTGATGTGAGAGGCAATCTCTTTCGCCCCGTCGAAATCGACATCGCCCACCAGGCCGTCTTCCGTGCGATTGATGCCAACATCCACGACCACCGCACCTGGCTTGATCATCTCCGCGGTGAGCATTCGTGGACGACCGATGGCCGCCACCAGGATGTCTGCGGTCCGGGTTATTTCCGCCAGGTCAGACGTTTTGCTGTGGCAGACAGTCACCGTGGCGTCTCCGTCTGCACCGCGAGTCAGCAACATATTGGCCAGGGGTTTGCCCACAATATCGCTACGGCCGGCAATGACGATGTGCTTCCCTACTGTTGGGACTTCATAACGTCGCAGTATCTCGCGCACGCCCGAAGGTGTGCAGGGCAAGTAACGTGGGCGACCTTGCACCAATAAACCGACATTCTCCGGATGGAACGCGTCCACGTCCTTCATCGGATTGACGGCCCGTAAGATCCGCTCCGTGCTGATGTGGCCTGGCAAGGGCAATTGCACCAGGATGCCATGCACATCATTGTCTTTGTTCAGCCGCGTGATAAGCGCTAAGAGATCGTCCTCCGCCGTATCGGCATCGAGTCGATGTAACTCGCTTTCAATGCCTGCTTTCTGGCAAGCGATCTGCTTGTTGCGAACGTAAACTTCGCTGGCAGGGTCTTCCCCTACCAGCACGGCGGCAAGCTTGGGCGTGATGCTGTTGTTCTCGAAAAAGTCTGTGACTTCTTCAGCAAGTTCACCGCGCATGTCTTGGGCGAGCTGTTTGCCGTCCAGAATGATGGCCGTCATCGAGTTCCTCCTCTCCGGCGAAACGTCAGCGAAGCTATCCGGAGCTTGAGCGTGCAGGCGATGGCTGCCGATGGCAACATGTCGCTCTGATGAAACGCGAAAAGTCAAACCCGGGTAGAAAGTTTTGCTGATCTTTGCCGGTGGTCCCTAAGTTGGTCCGCGCGTGGCAGTATCGGCATCTTGACAGGTTGGAACAAGGGGCACGCTGCCGCGAGGCGAAAAATGAAGTACGTTTGGAATACCCTTTGTGGAACGCAACTTCATTTGATTGCACTCTTGAGTCCGGCAGACGATGAACGCAGAACCCATCTTGGACAATCCCACCGCGTCAGCGACGCCACCACAAACCCAGATCGCAGAGCGGCGACAAGCGCCTCGCGTGCCGTATGACGTCATGTTTCAAGCGGCCTTCTCGCCAGAAGAATCGCCATTGCGGTTCGTCAATGTTTGGGGCAACAACATCTCACCGACAGGAATCTCGTTCCTGAGCCCTCAGCCACCGGTCTGCGAGAAAGTCGTACTCCGGTTTGGGGAGCATACGCAGCTCTTCACCCGAGTGTGCCATCGCCAAGTCGTCGATCAAGATGGCCATACGGCCTATTTGATCGGTTGCGAGTTTTTGCATGGGCAGAAGTAGCAGGCTGTTGATTAATCAATAGCCTGTGTGATCCCAGGGTGTTTTCAACAGCCTGGTACGGCCAACTTGTTGAACGTTTGCAGGTGACGTGATCGGTCGCCATTTTGTAAACCAGCAACAAAGCGAGCCAGCGCGTTCTTTGCTCGCGCGAGTGTTTTTGCAAGTCTTACAATCTGCTGTGGCGATTTCGAGATTCCGTCGATTTTGGCTTAAGTCACAAACTGCTACTCCAAGCAACGTTACGTCGCGGCTGAACTGATCTTCTCGGAATGATTTCCGAGAACGGCGCGCCATCTGCTTTACCTGAACGCAATTGACCCAGGTGGCCCCGACAGGGTCGTTCGCCCTCTCGGGGCCATTTCCCGCTGTGACCCAGACGGGGCGATCGCGGAAGACCGCGATTCTTTGCCGTGAATCTTAGACCGGCCGCATCGGCCAGCGCCCGCATCGGGCGAGTAGCAGCTTTTCACGGTCGCATGGCCTGAATTCTCGACAAGGATGTCGAGCCAGGCTCTTGCTGCGTTTGGGCGCTGTCCGCAGATTATGCAGAAGCACGTGAGCGTCATCATTGGCTAGGCTTGGCCAAGTCACGGATGACAGCGGCCCGTTCTTCAGCCACCGGTTCCAGCCTTTTCAGCTCCCTCAATGGCGTTGTTGACGTTCACTCGGACGTCGCAACCAACGAGTATCAAAGCGAGGGGCAGATCAGCAGAGGCTGAACGGTTCGTGTGCTCATCGGTGGGGTTGAGGCATTGCATGGGTTGCTTTCCTGCGCATGGCAACTCGCTATATTACACTTAGGTGGAAGTCACGGGCTTCCAACTTGCACTGTCGGCGGCGAGCACGAGAGCTTGCTGTCGAAATTGACGGATTTCGCCGCGAAGGATCGCTGATGGTTTCCTTTCTCCACACGGCCGATTTGCACTTGGGGCTGCGTTTGACGCGGTTTCCAGAGCATATCGTCAAGAAACTCCAAGACGCCCGCTTTCAGGCGATCGAACGGATTCTGCACACAGCCACTCAGCGGCACGTTGACTTCCTACTGATTGCTGGTGATCTCTTTGATGATCACTCGATTGATGCTCGCTTGGCTCGGCGCGCTTTTGAGATTCTCGCGTCCTCGCCGGCGCCTGTGTTTGTGATTTCCGGCAACCATGATCCACTGATTCCCGGCGGCATTTGGGATCGGGAGCCGTGGATCACTGCGGACAGCGGCCAAGTCCGCTTTCTCCGCGACCGCAAGCCATACGAAGTACAAAGCGGCGTTGTGCTCTACCCTTGTCCCGTGATGTGCAAGACTTCACGGGAAGATCCTACTGCCTGGATTCCCACCGAAGAGATCGACGCGGACTGCGTTCGGATCGGGATTGCGCATGGAAGCTACAACTGCCGTCCTGGCCTTCCCGAAAACGATCATCTGATCTCCGAGAATGCGCCGCAGTCGCGGAAGCTCGACTATTTGGCGCTGGGGCACTGGCATTCCCGGCAGGTTTTCCCGGATCAAGCCGGTGTGACGCGCGTTGCCTATCCCGGCGTGCACGAACCGATGCGTTACCAAACCAGCGAAGACATTCGCACGGGCTGGACGCCGTACTCGGATGATCCGCAGCGCCAAGAGTTTCGTGATGACGGTCGTGGAGAGATCCTGCACGTCACCATTGATTCGCCTGGCGCGCCGCCACATGTAGAAGCCGTGGAAGTGGGACGGCTGCGCTGGGAGCAACATCTACGAGAACTGCAAGTCGAGGAAGATCTCTCGCACCTGATTGCCGAGGTAGCTGCCGATCCCGCGCGAGAACAGCGCGTGCTCCGACTCAAGGTCACAGGCAGATTGCCAGCGGGAGCCTTCGCGAGATTGCAGGAGCTTCGCGATGTGTTGGAAGCTCGCTACGCGTATGGAGAACTGATTGATGAAGATTTGCAATTGACTGCTGAGGAGAGCGAACTCCGTGACATCGCGGGAGCAGGTGTAACTGCTCGCGTCTTTAGTCGCCTACGGGAAGAAACTCGCGACGCGCGGCGAGAAGTACGCAAGCCTGCGGAAGCCGCGCTGGCGGCGCTCTATCAAATTGCGACGGAGGGTCAGGCATGAAAATCCAAGCACTCCGCGTGGAAAACTGGCGGAGCATCCGCCGGCTGGAACTGAATGACCTTGCTGACGGTTTGAACGTCTTGCATGGCCCCAACGGCACCGGCAAGTCGTCACTGGTGGCGGCCATCCGTGCTTGCCTGCTGGATATCGATCACGATAGCTCTTCCGCGGAAATTCGTTCAGCGGTTCCACACGGAACGTCCGACGTCCCAGAGGTGGCCGTTGAGTTTGAATCCTCCGGGAATGTTTATCGGATTACCAAACGGTTTTCCGCTCGCAAAGACGGCTTTGCTTTGCTGGAGCGTTCAACCGGCTTTGGATGGAAGACGGAAATCGATGAATCCAAAGAAGCCGGACGCCGAGTTCGCAGTATTTTGGGAACGCAAAGTTCGGCGGCAAACTGGTTTGGGCTCTTGTGGCTGAACCAAGGCGAGGCTGAGCTCAAGCCTGACGCATTTGCCGATGGTGACTTGCGGACTTCCATCATCAATGCCTTGGGTGGCCTGGTGACGGCCCGCGATCGCGCGATTGAAAAGGCGCTCCAAGCGGCCGCTCGTCGCTGGCTGACTCCAACCGGCAAGCTGCGGTCCAAGTCGGCGTTGTCTGAACTGCAAAAAGTCAAGCTGCCCGAGGCCGAGCGCCGCGTGCAAGAACTCCGCGAGCAGCGTCGGCGGTTAGACGGATCGATTGCTCAAGTGGACGGATTGCGCCGCAGGATCGATCAACTCCAACAGCAGATTGCCGAAGCGGAGGATCGCTGCGCTGCGCTTGCCGCAAAGCTGCGAGACTTCGCGCCGCAAGAAGAGAAACGCGCGGCATTGGAACGCCAGCTTGCCGCAGCGGTGGAGAAAGCAAACTCACTGAGTCAAAGGTTGAATCACTGGCGCGAACTTGGCCAGCATACGAACGACGCCAAGCTGTTGGTGGAGAAAGCCAAAGCGCAGTTGGCCGCTGCGCTCAAGCGGCATGACACGCAACAGACCGAATTCGAAGCAGCCAAGAAACTCCACCAACGGGCGACAACTGACTTGCAAGCTCTGCGCGATCGTCGCGCTCAACTGGAGGCCTGCAAGCAACGCGCTCAAACCGAGGAGCTGCGACAGGATAACGCCAAACTGGTATCGCAACGTACCACTTTGGAGCAGGAGTTGACCTCGCTGGAATCCGACAAGAGTGATGCTCCTTCAGAAGATGAATTGAAGCGGTTGGCCGCGCGGTGGCGAGAGTTGCAAACTGCCGAAGCACGGCTGTCTGCGACGGCGGTAAACATGGAGCTGGTCCCAGACGCTCCATGTGATATCCGCGCGGAGATCGATGGGACGTCGACGGATTTCGAGCTTTCTTCGCAGCAAGACACCAAACGGAGTTTCCAAGGCAGCGCGGAGTTGCACTTGCCTGGTTGGGGGATCATCCGCTTGTCCCGGCAAGTGACCGCCGATGTGGAACGAGAACCGCAGCGAATCGCTGACGAACGCCAACGCTTGGAGGAGAGCATTGCTCAGTACTCAGAATCGCTCGCCAATGAGGATTGGTTGGGCCGACTCTCTGATCGTGCCATGCAACGTCAGGCGAGAGAGAGAAATATCGGACAACTCAAGCGCGATTTACACAAGCTCGAGCGAGACCTTGCAGCGCAGGAAGCAGCACTCACTCAAGCAGAACAGTTTCACCATGAAACACCGTCCGACTTGCATGCGGAAGAAGGAAGCGAAGCGCCTGTCAAGCTAGATCAAATCATTGCGGAGGTAGCGGAAATTGACCGCGAATTGGCCGCCCAGGAAAACGCGGTGTCGACCGCGATGAGCGAGCAATCACAAGCAGAACAGGCATGGCGTTCCTCTGAACATGATGTCCACCAACTCCGGCGTCAGCTTGCCGTGGCTGAGAATGACTTGCGCCACGGCCGCCTGCAGCAGGAGCAGTTCTCTATCCCGGGCGAGTCTCGTGAAGTTGTTTCCGCCCCAGAATCAGCGTCCACGGAGGCTCTCGACACCGTGGAATCCACCTTGCAAGCTCAGCTTGCCGCGGCTCAAGAACAGGTCAACCGGCTACGGGAGCAGGTCAGCGTTCTGCACCAACCGGCCGATACTCAGGGTTTGGTCGAGCAGGAATCGGCTGCCAAGGTTGCCCGAGAGGAGCTTCGCCGCCAACACCAGCAGGCGCGGGAAGAGTTGAGTGAGATGCGCGGCCGCATTGCCGCCAGCGAAGGGACGCATACGCAGTTGGCGGAAGCGGAACATACGTTGGAGTATCTGCAAGGGCGGGTTTCTCGCGAGCAGACGCAGGTGGAAGCGCACCGTTACCTGTTGCAGCTGTTTCAGGAATGCCGTCAAGGCGATGTCGCTGAGATGCTCGAACCGGTGAGCAAACTTGTCAGTCGCTGGGCAGTAGATGTGGGAATGGCCGGGATCAGCCACGTTCCCATTTCCAGTGAATTCCGTGTACCGCACGTGCAGGTCTCCCACGCAGGCGCTGAACACCAGCTGGACTTGGCGCAAGAGAGCCATGGAGCTGTTGAGCAGCTCAGCCTACTGGTCCGCCTGGCGATGGGAGGAATCTTATCCGTCAATGAACCGCGCGTGATGCTCCTTGATGATCCGTTGGTCCATACTGACGCACGGCGCCAGGAGCAGATGCTTGCTGTGATGCAAGCGGCTAGCGGCGGAAACGTAAGCGGTGAGCCTGCATCTGGCCCGTTGCAGTTGATGATTTTGACCTGCCATCCGGAACGTTTCGCTTCTCTCGCCGATGTACGGACGATCGACCTGTTGACGCAGGGGCAGTTTCAATCGTCACCAGAGAAACATCCTGCTCAGGCAACGGAGAACAGTGATTCCGCGCCTAACACTGTGCCGCGTTCGCGTCGTCGCAAAAAAGCCAGCCAAGTGAAGAGTGCCGCGACGGTGGAAACCGGTGAGAAGTCGATCAACCAACGCGGCTTTTGGGATTAACAGGCGTTGATTTATCGACGGACTGCGCGAATCCGAGGGATGAACTTCCCAGACGCTTTCTTGCTGGAACGGCAGGCATGCCAAAGTGGAAGCGTTTCCCATCCCATCATCATCGAATGCTGTTACACTTATCTTGTCGCTCGTCTTTACCTTCAGCCGACGCCAAACTTGCCATGCCCAAACTTTCCTTCGCTGTGCCCCATAGTCTGACTCGTGAGGAAGCATCCGCTCGGTTGAAAAGCCTGCTGGAACGAGCCAAAGCCAAGAATCCGGACACAGAGATTCTGGAAGAAAACCTCGGCGAAACATCAGGGACGTTTGCCGTCAAAGCCAAGGGCTTTAAGGTCTCCGGTGGTGTGGAGATTGAAGACGACAAAGTACAAGTCAACCTGGACTTGCCGTTCACTCTGATGATGTTCAAAGGTCGTATCGAATCGGAGATCCGCGGCGCCGCCGAGCGCGCGCTCAGCGCTGAAGCGTGATTCGGACGGGCGCATCTTGCCCGTTGAGCTAGTGCACATGCTTGCCAACATGCACTGTTGTGGCTCTCCGATTGCTGCTCCGCTCGCCCGAACGGACGCTTTCAAGCCATCCTCCAAAGGAGGTCACGCACCCTGCCCTCAGGCGTACGGCCGAAATTGACATTGGTCAAGTTTGCAGGTGTTTTTGGCCGACATGCGCGCTGCCGAGCGCCATAGGAGGTTGATGGTAGCCATGCTACTGAACGTAACGTCAAGGTTGTCGGTGATGTTGTCGGTGCCGTTGCTGGTTAATTGCTGGGCATGAAGCGTTTGCGCCACTCCCCTGGAGGCGGGAAAAATTTGACCAATGTCAATTTGGCCCGTACGCGTGAGAGCAGGGCAGCGGGGAACGGCGCGGCAATTCAATCACGCGCCCCGCAAAGCGACTGGAAATGCCGACGAACAGAGCGCCATCAAGGGAGAGGGTGTCGGCCAGCGCCTCAGCAATATCCGCACTCATCAATGTTGGCGACGGAACATCAACAAGAGAAGGGCTTTACGCCACATCTTCGCGTTCGTTGTGGGGTTCCTGCTGGCCCTGAGTGGACGCCGGAGTCCCGTTTCCGTGATGCGTGGCGCCGTTTTCTGTGGCATTGTTAGGGCTGCAATTTTCCGCAGTTGTGGTCAACGGTGGCGTGTGCTCGCGCACCAGCCCGCTCTGCTCGCGCACCTTGGCGACCAGGTGCTCCGGCAACCGGCAATGGATGACCACGCGGTCAGCCGTATCGTAATTGGTTGAGAAGATCTCTCCGTTGGCGGCCAGGAACGCTTGCAGCTTGCCATTGTCAACGCCGGTCTCAACGTCCAATTCCAGGAACGACCTGCTGAGCGCATCGCTGACGGCATGTGCAAGTTGGTCCAGCCCATGCCCTTTGTGTGCGCTGATTGGAATGGCGCTGGGATAGCGATTCAGCAGACCGTCCAACTGAGCGCGACCAGCGACCCCTGGTGAGCCCAACTGATCGACCTTATTGAGCAACAGGAGCGTGTCCTTCTCCTCGATGCCGATTTCCTTGAGCACATCGTAAACAGCACTGATCTGCTGATAGGCTTCCAAATCAGAAGCATCCGCCACGTGCAGCAGTAGATTGGCCTGCCGCGCTTCCTCCAGGGTGGCTTTGAAACTGGCGATCAAAGAGTGAGGCAAATCGCGAATGAAACCAACCGTATCGGAAATCAGCACGGGTCCCCAGCCAGGCAGAAACCAACGGCGCGTCCGCGTGTCAAGCGTGGCGAAGAGCTTGTCTTCAGCCTTCTCAGCAGCGCCGGTCAAACGGTTGAGTAGCGTGCTTTTGCCAGCGTTGGTATAGCCGACCAGCGATACAGTGCGGTGGCTGCGCCGCGCAGCAACTTGGCGTTCTTTGCGACGGTGCACGCCATCCAGTTCGCTCCGCAGGTCGTGAATGCGTTTCTCCACCAGCCGGCGGTCAACTTCCAGTTGTTTTTCACCCGGGCCGCGCATGCCGATGCCCATCTTCAACCGCGACAAGTGCGTCCACATCCGCTTCAGCCGCGGCAGGGAATATTCCAGCTGTGCCAGCTCAACCGCCAGACGAGCTTCATAGGTCTGGGCGCGGCTGGCAAAGATATCCAGGATTAACTCGGTCCGGTCCAGGACTTTGAGTTCCAGTTCTCTTTCCAGGTTACGCGTTTGGCTGGGAGAAAGGTCATTGTCAAAGATGACAATGTCTGCGTCATGCGCGGCGGCCAGCAGTTTGAGTTCCTGCACTTTACCCTTGCCCAGATAAGTGGCCACCGAGGGCGTTTCTCGCTTTTGCGTCAGCCGCCCGACAACACGAGCTCCAGCCGTTCGCGCTAGGCCTTCAAGCTCATCGAGCGGATGGTTGCTGCCATGGTTGGGGCGGGAGTCTTGCTTGGGTAGCAGGACACCAACCAGAATCGCCGCTTCGCGCGCTACAGAATCCGCGCGTTCCAATTCTATCACTGAGTGCGTTCTCCCTGGTTGTCTCAACTTAACCACACGCCAGCAGCGACGCCCCACTCGCTTCTATTCCTATTTTACCATCGATCTGAGATGGCGTCGCCGCGTGTCTTTGAGAATCCACCGGCATGTCCCATCCGCACACTTTGCGAAAATCTGTCGTGGATTGCCTGTACCAACGTTGACACCTTCACCGCCGGCGGGTTCGGTGTGGGTGAATAATTGCTTTGCGGTTGGCCATCGCGCATACGGCGCGGCGCCCAGCGGTAGCCGCGTATACGCTACAATTGCAACTCGCTCAAAGAGGTGAGGTGGATTACTCCAACCTATGCTATGACAACCAGGGGGCAGCCTGTCCCCACGTGCCGCCGAAGACGAACTCTGACTGCGGCTTGCGTCCACGTTCACCGGAATCGCGGGAACGAATTGCTTCCGGAAGGTCTGTTCCGTCACCCAGATGGCCAATCGCCAAGCCTGTTAGGGCCTCGTAATCATCCGGAATCTGGAAGATCTCGCGCGCTTTGTCGGGCAAAATTCCAGCCATCTGGTGGACGAACAAATTGCGATGAGTAGCTTCCACCGTTAATGCCATCGAGGCCAGCCCAAGATCATGCTGGGCACACTTGTTGGGATTGCCATTGCGCGTGAAGTGGCGGCAATAGCACCCCAGCACTAAGACGGGAACGTGGCTTGCCCAGGCTTGATTGCCGTCAACCAAGCAGGAAAGGACTTGTTCGTGCTGCTGGGCATCTTCCTTTCTCGCCGCGATATAGAACCAAGGTTGCTCATTGTAAGAAGACGGAGCCCACCGGGCGGCCTCGAACAGGGATTGCAGCTCAACATCGGTGACAGGTTGATCTGAATACGCATAGGGGCTGTAGCGACGCGCGTGTAGATCCAAGATTGGGTGATCCGTATTGGCAGTTTTGGTCATAGCGTTCCTTTTTACGGCTGGTGACCTGTCTTCGGTAAGGTGCTGTTCACCCTTTATCATTGCAGGAATCGTGCGGCGAGAAAATAAATTCGAGCACAGCTGCTGAACAATGCCTCAAAGTGCGCAAACAGGGCAGAGTTCTCTGGTGATCTCTTGCATGAGCACCGCTGACAGATCAAGACTCTCGCTTGTGTTCATTCGGAGGGGCTTTGTGTTTCTCTTGTGGTGAAACACAGTTTTCGCTTTTTCTGTAACGCCCCGACGCCTCCAACGCTTGGATGCTCAGTGAGAGTTGGCCGTCAGTGCCAACCAGAAAAATGCGACACACCCTTTCCCATGTGGAGAAGACAACATGACCACGCTCAAGAAAATGGCTCTTGTGGCCGCGATTGCCCTGACCAGCATGTTCGCTGTGAACGCGACGAACAGTACTGCGGAAGCCGGCGGACATCAGTATTGGGGTGGCTACAAGTTCAACTACGGTTGCCACTCGTACTACAACCCTTACATCTACAAGCAGTACTACTACAAGCCGGTTTACAAGGTCTATAGGCCGTTCTACCCCGTGTACCCGGTCTACGGCGGTTACTATTGGTAAACAACGGCCATGAATGACACCCACCCTGGCGAAGTCCCCAGCTCGCTTCGCCACGCAACGGAAGCCGTCGAACGAAAGTTCGACGGCTTCTCGTGTTAAGGAGGTCCCTGTCCCGCAGCAATGACATGGAGCGTGTAAAGCCTACAATGGTGAAAGCGTTGAGCCGATCCAGTCAACCTGCTTCATGATCAGACGGCTTTTGCGAGAACGTGACATTGACTCTTGTCGCACCGCCAGCATCCAGATGAATTACTTTGCCCATGGGCGTTCCTTTCTTGCTGCCCCGTACTTTCTCGTGGGAACAGCGGTACCGGATTTGATTCGCGTGGCGGCGCGGAAATCGCGCGTTCGCGAGAAGCACGCGCAGGAGTTTCTGGCGGATGAGAATCCAGCCGTTGCGGCGATTGCCGCAGGGATTGCGCAGCATCACGTGGATGATGCCTGGTTTCACAAGACAAGCGTTTTCGCGCAACTCTCGTTGGAATTCACTGTGCTTGCCCGGAACGCATTGCCGGATGATGAAGGTTTCCGGCCCAGTTTCTTGGGGCATATCTTGGTGGAGTTGCTACTGGATTCTGCGTTGATCGCGGAGAACAAATCACAACTGGATAGCTACTACCAGGCGCTCGCGGACGTTGATGCTGATCTCGTTCAGGCGGCCGTCTCCGGCATGGCCACTCATCCGGTCGAGCGGTTCTCTGAATGCCTGCGGACCTTTCAATGTTTGCGGTTCTTGTATGACTATCTTGACGATGTCAAACTGTGCTATCGCTTGAATCAGGTGATGCGACGCGTAGGGTTACCGGAACTTCCGGGTTCTTTTGTGGGATTGATCCCTCGCATGCGTTCCACCGTTGTAGACCAGCGGCATGCGTTGTTCACGCCTGACTGATGTATCCCCTCAAAAAAACGGCGTCGTCCGAGAACGCCACTCACAACGGTTGAGGACCTCCCACTTCCCATTCGTGCATAGAGAAACGGCACCATGAAGTTTGGCATCAACCTCCTCTTGTGGTCAGACGGGCTAACCGATCAATTACTGCCGGTGTTAGAGCAATTGAAGGAATTGGGCTATGACGGAGTGGAACTGCCGATCCTTGACCTTAATCCTGATCATTTCGCCGCCTGGGGAAAACGGTTGGATGACCTGGGGCTGGCACGAACCGGCGTAACCCTTCGCACGGCGAACGATAATCCCATCAGCCCGGACGAACGCATTCGCGCCACGGGCATTGCCAACAACAAGCTTGCGTTGGAGTGCGCTGCTGCGGCCGGCTGCACACACCTGGTGGGTCCGTTTCATTCCGCGCTCGGTGAGTTCACAGGTGCCGGGCCCACGGCGGATGAATGGAAGTGCGGCGTCGCGGCGATGCAATCGATGGCTGAAGATGCCGCTCAGCACAACATCACGCTTTGTGTGGAATATCTTAATCGGTTTGAGTGTTACTTCCTCACCTGCGCTGCGGACGCCGCACGGTTTGTGGATGAAGTCAACAACCCCGCTTGTCAGTCAATGCACGATACGTTTCACGCCCACATTGAAGAAAAGAGTCAGAAAGAAGCGATCCACACTCTGGGCAACCGGATCTCGCACGTGCATTTCTCAGCCAATGATCGCGCCACACCCGGCACCGGACAGATTGCCTGGGATGATGTCTTCGACGGTTTGAGGCAAATCAATTATGATGGCTGGTTGATGGTCGAAGCGTTCGGTTTGGCGCTTCCCGCGCTGGCTGCCGCAACCAAGATCTGGCGAAAGATGTATCTCAGTGAGATGCAACTTGCCAAGGACGCGCTGCGGTTCATGAAGCAGAAAGTAACGTAGATCACCGTATGCAGGAGCGCAATTGATTTCCGACGGATCGAACCATGTCATCGGCATCTCCTGAGTATCCCGAAGGCGAAGAGTTTTCTTTGGAGCGACTCTCGCAGGCGTATGCCAAAGCGATGGAGCCTGGCCGTCCCCGTCGGTCGCGAAAGGCGACTCGTGCCGACTTGGCGGAAACGGCTACAGAAGAAACCGCTGAAACGGACGCTGATTCCAGCGAAACCGGTGATGTCCCACCCACGCCAATGGCCATCTTGGAGGCCATGTTGTTTGTCGGCCAGCCAGATAATTCGCCGCTGTCTGCAGAAGACGCCGCGTCCGTCATGCGCGATGTTGAAGCGGAGGAGATCCCGGAGCTCGTTGCGACGTTGAATGACAAATACGCCGAGCAGGAAAACGCCTACGAGATCGTGGAAGACGGCGGCGGCTATCAGATGCGTCTGCGGGAGGAGTTCGCCCGTCTGCGGGACGTGTTCTACGGACGCACACGGGAGATTACTCTCTCTCAGGCCGCGGTTGATGTATTAGCGTTGGTGGCGTACCGGCAGCCGATCTTGTTGGACGAGATCAATAAGCTCCGTGGCATTGCTAGCGGCGGAACGGTGAGGCAACTTGTCCGTCGTCGGCTAATCCGTTTTGAACTGGACGAAAAGGATCAGCGCATCAAGAGATACTTCACCACGCGAAGAATGCTCAACCTACTGGGCCTGGAAAGCCTGGACGATTTGCCGCAAAGCGATGACGCGTGAGCGGCGCTCATCTACCGATCCAGAGCTTCGGCCAACTTTCCTAGCGCCTCGGTTTCAATCTGGCGGACGCGTTCGCGGGTGAGGCCGAGATGTTCGCCGATTTCTTTGAGTGTATGAGAGTTGTGTCCCTCCAGGCCGAAGCGGAGTTTGAGCACGGTCGCTTCTCGGGCTTCCATCGTCTTTAAGAGCGCCATCACATGCGTGAGGTCATCGTTCTCCAGTAGCATGGATTCCGGGTCGCGGGCACCTTCGTCCATCACCATCTCACCCAATGACCAGCCGTTGTCCGCCTGATCGGTTTGTGGGGTTGAATTGTAGATGCGGATGGCTTTCTTGATGATCGGCAGCTTTTTACGCGGCAGTCCCAGCACGCGGGCAATTTCCTCTGGCGTCGGCGTGCGACCAAGTTCATCAGACAATCGACCGCTGGCACGGCGCCATTTGGAAAGCAACTCAACCATGTACGCGGGAATGCGGATGGTCTTTGCTGAGTTGATCAACGCCCGCTTGATGGATTGTTTGATCCAATAGCTGGCGTAGGTTGAGAACCGCGTTCCCACCGCCGGATCAAAACCTTCAACGGCGCGGAGAAGTCCGAGATTGCCTTCTTCGATCAAGTCCTGCAGGCCGAGCCCTTTGCCGGTATAGCCGCGGGCGATGTTGACGACCAGCCGTAGGTTGGCGCGAACCATACGGTCGCGAGCCTGGACGTCACCTTCGCCAATGCGAATGGCAAGGTCCTTCTCGTCCCTGGCGGTGAGGAGGGCCGTTTCGTTGATCTCGCGGAGGTATGTCTCCAGCGGAGATTGGACGGCGTCAAGGGACGGTTTTCGTCGTTGAGTGGGCATCGGCGGAGATCGACACGCGGGCGTCCGGGGAGGAAGATGGAACACAAAACGTATCGACGCTTGGACGCTGATGGCTCCATGGGGATAGCGTTGCGACTCGCCATAGCGAATGCGCCTGCGGGTGGGACGTTGACGAAAAAACGGCCTCGCCGGAAAGAACCGAGCGAGGCCGTGGGTTTTCAAGTTGGTTGTGACAAGGATGGTCTGTAAAGCACCGCATTCGGACAATCGACCGGTTATGCGGATTCATCCTCTTCGGACGATTCGGCGGCAGGTGGCTCCGCCTTTTCGGCTTGTTCTTCGGCAGCGCCGGTGTCAATCAGCAGTCCGCCTCCACCAACTCCGCCCTTGAGCTCCTGAGAACTTTTTCCAGGTGCGGCAGAATCTGCCGCCGCTTCGGCTTCTTGCTCCATTTCGTCACTCCATTCGACACGCTTACGGGACAATCCGATTTTGCGCTCGTCCGTGTCGACACGGAGAATCTTGACTTCGATTTCGTCGCCCACGTTGACGACATCTTCCGGGTTCTCTACCTTGTGCTCGGCCAATTCCGAGATGTGGAGCAAGCCTTCCAAGCCATCCTCCAGGCCGACAAAGACGCCGAAATTTGTGATCTTGGTCACGGCGCCATTGACGATTTGCCCTGGCTGGTATTTGGAGGGGATGTCCGTCGCCCATGGATCTTCATCCAGTTGCTTGAAGCCCAACGCAATTCGGCGGCGGTCCGGATCAACGGAGAGAATCTTGCATTCCAGCTCCTGGCCCTTCTCAACCATTTCACTGGGATGGCTGATCTTCCGCGTCCAGGACATGTCTGACACGTGCAACAGGCCATCGATGCCTTCTTCGATTTCGATGAAGGCGCCGTAGTTGGTCAGGTTGCGGACAGTTCCCTTGACCACCGTGCCTGGCGGGTACTTCTCCATAACCTTGTCCCAGGGATTTTCCTGGGTTTGCTTCATACCCAAGGAGATTTCTTCCTTCTCCTTATTGATGCCGAGGATGACGACATCGATCTTGTCGCCAATCTTGACCATTTCGCTGGGGTGCGAGATTCGCTTGACCCACGACATCTCCGAGATATGGACGAGTCCTTCGATGCCTTCTTCCAATTTGACGAAGGCACCATAGCTCATCACGTTGACCACTTCGCCGTTCACGCGGCTTTCAACAGGGTACTTCTCTTCGACCTGTTCCCAGGGACTGGGGAACTTCTGCTTGAGTCCCAGGGCGATCTTTTCCTTCTCGTAATCGATGTGGAGGATTTTGACCTCCAGCTCTTCATCCAGCGAGACAACTTCCGTGGGATGATTGACGCGTCCCCAGGTCATGTCTGTGATGTGGAGCAGACCGTCAATTCCGCCTAGGTCAACAAACGCGCCAAAGTCGGCGATGTTCTTGACGGTTCCCTTGCGCAGTTGGCCAACTTGCAACGTCTCTAGCAAGAGCTTCTTGTTGACATCGCGCTCTTCTTCAATCAGTGCACGGCGGCTGACAACGATGTTCCGCCGGATCTCGTCAATCTTCAGCACCTTGCACTGCACAAACCGGCCGATGTACTCGCCGATATCGTGTGGGCGGCGGATATCAACCTGGCTGGCCGGCAAAAAGACGTTGACTTTAATGTCAACCAGCAAGCCACCTTTAATCTTCTTGATGACCTTGCCGGTGACCACATCGCCTTCGTGTGTGGTTTGGATCAGGGCTTCCCAATCCAGGAACTTCTGTGCCTTCTTCTTGGAAAGCAGCAGCATGTCCTGTGTATCGTCATAGCGCCCGTGGGTGTCTTCAATATCCTCGACCAGGACCTTGAGGATGTCACCGACTTGGGGCGGTTCTTCATCTTCTTCCCATTCGTTGCGGGGGATCATCCCCTCGCTCTTATAGCCGACGTCAATGACGACAAATTCGCCGTCAGTCCGGACGACTTTGCCGTCCACGATTTTATTCGGGAGGACCTCTTCCTCCTCGTGACTGACTAACACCTCGTCAAAGCCTTCAGGCGTTTGAGCTTCTTCCAGTCCAGCTAGCGAGGCTTCCAGCGTTACTGCCCACTCATCGTCCGAAACGTCAAATTGACGAAGAAGATTGCGATTAACCATGAAGTAAGAGTTCCCAGAAACGAAGCGGGGCCAGGACCGCCCTGATCTCCGCCACGAAAGTAATAGAGGAATGAAGGTCGCCGCCAGCGGAGACGATCCGCCGACACAGAACCTCGCATGGTACAAAAGTCGTGCGATGCTGGCAATTGGAGCAGCGTGATAGCTTGCCGCAGATGTTCGCATCTGGACTTTTTTAATGAAATGCCAGGGACCAGTGAGGTACTAGTCGATTCCGACAAACCGCGCGAGCTGCCGATCTACTTTCGGCGCCAGCCATGTTGCCCAGTGGGCCGTAAGCAACGCTGTGACGGTTCCGGCGAAGATGTCCATCATGTAGTGCGCTCGAACGAGCACTACACTAGCAACCAAGAACAACGCCAGGGCAACAGCCGAGACTCGCTGCCATCGCCTTCCGCCCCGTCCAATCTCCACGGCTCCGAACACGGCAATTGCCGTATGTCCGGAAAAGAACAGGTCATTGGAAACGCCATACGTTACTAAGAGCGATGGAAACCCAGGGTTTTCCCAAATCATCCCCTCCGGTGGCGGAAGTGCGGAGAACGCCTGGCAGGTTTGCCGTAGCGCAAACAACATCAACAACCCCAGGAACGGGCGAATGCTCCGGCCGAAGATGGCCATGCCCAAGAGCGAAAATCCCAAGATGTCAATCATGGCCGAACTGGCGATGAGCAGCGCTTGCCAACGCGTTTCCTTCGCGGCAAACCACTCGTACGCAGGCGCCGTCGTTTGTAGCAGTTTGTCGCCCTGGACAATCACCCGCCCGGCCATCTCCATCTCCGCAGGCGAAGCCGGTGCCGAGCGGGCGCCAATCAACTGTTGAGTGCCGAACCAGGCGGCCAGCCCAACAATCACAAAGCCGGCGCGCAACAGAACTAGCTTGCCCGACACAGTTGAGCTTTGGGAACTCGATCCCGGGGAAGGTTCTGCGCTCGATTTCTTCAAGATTGTGTTTCCTCGGGAGCGTTGGGAGACAGGCTACTGACCGCATTAACCTCCGGCAACGGCAACAGTTCGCCGGCTTCTCCTTGCAATTCGCGCAACATGCCGGCCATCTGGTCATGGATGTCCTGCATCAACTTGTCAGCAGACTTCCGTGACTTCTCATTGCGGTCGCGTTTTGCCTGCACGGGGATCAATTCGCCAAATTGAATGATTGCCTGCATGGGACGATGGACGCGCGCGACGTCCGTTACGTCTTCTTCAAAACGTTCGATTGTCTCAAGGACGCGTTCCGGGGTTGGTAAGTCACGAACGTACTGCGGTGGATAGAGCGAGAGCTGCTGAGCCAGATAGATATCGGCCAGGCACCGCCAACGGCGAGCTCTCTCTTCGACAGTGACTTTGTTTTCCACCATGTCCGGCAAAATGGCCGAGCGTAAGCGGCGAGCGCGGGCAATGACACTCCGCTCGCTGGTTCCGCCCACCCATTCTTTTTCCAGCGGGTCAAGGATTCGCGCGGTCAAACGGTCGAGTCGTTGTTCGTATTCGCCTGTCCGAGGCTGACAACCGTATTCCAACTCCTTGAGCGTGAGCAGTCCATCCCCCAGCTTGAGCACGCGCTCGACCACCGGCATGTTTGATTGCGGTTGCCAGGAGATGCGCTTCTCGATGGCACTCAGCACGGCATCCGCGGCTTTGTTGATATCGCCGTGAAAGCGGTACTTGATCGCCATCGGCAATACGACAACTCGACCCTTGCCCGCTTGTTCCCGGCGTTTGGCAGCCGCTCTGGCAATAAATGCCACGCCGTCGGCGAGCTCGTGCAGCACGTCGTTGGTGCGAGTGACCGCTCCTTCACCAAAGACGGCCAACGGGCGTTTACCTTCCGCCAACAGCTCCACGGCCATGTTGAGCGACTTGCGGTCCGTCCCCTCGCGATAAACGCTGAACGTGCCAATCTGGCGGATGACCTGCCTTTGCAGCCAACCTTGCTTGAATAGATGCCAGGAAGCCATGAAGTGTAGTGGGCGGCCAATCTGACTGGGAAGATTGGCCACCAGCGCGGGGTCGCTGGGGCGTGGGTGGTTGGGTACCAGCATCACGGCGTCGCCCGCGTCCAGAGCTTCCATCAAGACGGAAAGCCGCCGATAGTCTATCGATTCGATCCCCCACATCCGCCGCAGATAAGTCGCGTTGAACGGTTGCAGAATCCGCTGCCAGAACCGGCCTCGGGCAGGCGGCACAAACTTATAGGGGATGTCGAGAACGATATCCTGCATGGCGAAGACAATGGGATCACAGCAGCGGAGAGTACGAAGTTACAGCATATCGTACGGGTCCACATCCGCCATCCACTGAACGCCTTCGGGCAGTTCCAAGCTTTCCTGAACCTGGCGGACGGCGTTTCGCAGCCTTTCGCCGTTGGTCCCTTGGACCTGAAGTTGAAAGCGATAGTCACCCCGCAGCTTGCGGTAAGGAGCGGGCGCCGGCCCCAACACGCGGCTTGGCCTGAGCTTCCGCGCCGCGGAGACGGCGTCGGCAGAATTCTCGGCTTCAGCCTGTTCTGCCGCCAGCAGGTTGGCGCAGACCATCTCGCCGATTCGCTCCGCGCTGGCTTGGATCAGTTGTTCCTTCGGCCCACGAACGACAATGCGGATCATGGATCCAAAGGGCGGATAGGAAAGTTGCTTTCGGACATCGAGTTCAATCTCCGCGAACCCAGCGAAATCATGCCGTCGAGCTTTGGCGATGGCCGGATGGTCCGGAGACTTGGTTTGCACTAACACTCGTCCACCCCGGTCGCTGCGACCGGTCCGCCCGGCGACTTGCACCAACAGTTGGAAAGTGCGTTCGGCCGCGCGAAAATCAGGCAAGTGCAAGGCCGTGTCCGCATTGACCACGCCCACCAGCGTGACATCCGGAAAGTCGAGTCCTTTGGCGATCATCTGCGTGCCAACCATCACGTCGATCTCGCGGCGGCGGAACGCTTCAAACGCACGCTCGTGACTGCCCGGCCGCGTCATCGCGTCTGTGTCCATTCGCAATACGCGAGCTTCAGGAAAGCGTGCCGCGACTTCGGCCTCCAACCGTTGCGTGCCACGACCGGAATAGCGGATTCCCTCAAACGAGCATTCGGGGCACTGACCCGGAGCTGGAATCTGATAATCACATAGATGGCACAAAGCAATCCGCTCGAGTCGATGGTGAGTTAATGCGATCTCGCAATGCGGACAAACGGCCACAAACCCGCAGGCCGGACATTGAATGTGTGTGCTATAGCCGCGACGATTGAGCAGCAGCATCACCTGCCCTCCAGCCTTTAACGCCTGATCCATGGCCGCATGCAACGGGCGACTGATGGCGCCGCGGGAATCACGACGCAGATCCTCGTTACGCAGATCGATTGTTCCCACCGGAGGCATTGGCCGATCAAGGACGCGGCCATGCAGCTCGATCAGCTTGCAGTCACCGCCCTTTGCGGCTCTCCAGGTTTCCAGAGAAGGGGTCGCGGTGCCCAAAATGAGCGGTATGCGCTCTTCTCGGGCACGTTGCAACGCCACCGTGCGGGCATGATACCGCGGAGCCGTACTCTGTTTGAACGATGGCTCGTGTTCTTCATCGATCACGATCAAGCCAAGGTGCGGCGTTGGCGCGAAGATGGCACTCCTCGCGCCAACCACCACGTTGATGTCGCCCGAGGCAATCGCTTCCCAATGCCTGGCGCGTTCCACGTCCGTTAAATGGCTATGTAAGACGGCCACCTCGCCAAATCGCGCAGCAAACCGCTGCGTTGTCTGTGGGGTGAGGCTGATCTCCGGCACCAGCACAATCGCTTGATGGCCGAAGCGAATGACGTGCTCGATTGTGTGCAGATAGACTTCCGTTTTACCGCTGCCGGTAACTCCCCGGAGCAGGAAAGTTTCCTGCCGTCTTTCATCAAGCGCTTGAGTGACCGCGTCCACAGCAGCTTGTTGTTCGGCATTGAGCGTCGGCCCGGAACTTTGCAATCGCGCCGTTGTGGGCTGTTCAATACTTGTTCGCAAACGACGTCGCTCGATCTCGACCAGGCCGCGTTTCCGTAGAGCCGTCACGGGGGCCAGTGTACATCCCACCGCTTGCGTAATTTCGCTTGCTGGGACAGCGTCTGTGGCTTGGAGTAGATAGTGCAACGCGGCAGCTTGTTTTTTGGGCAAGTCTTTGCCCGGTTGTCCAACCTGCGCTTGAGCGGAAGGAAAGTAGTGCGTCACCATCCGCGTCCCTGCCGACGCCCGCACCGCTGCGGGAATCACGGCGTCCAACACCTGCCCCCAAGGACAGAGATAATGTTCAGAAATCCACTGCGTCAAACGCAGCATCTGCGGCGTGAGCAAAGGCTCATCATCGATGACCTCACCAATGGGCTTGAGGTTACCACGATGGTCACGGCGATATCCGGCCGCCACGCAATATCCCAACATTCGCCGGTTTCCGCGTCCCATCGGAACGCGAACTCTCGCACCGGCCAGATTATGTTCGGCCAACTGTGGGGGCACGAGGTAGTCGAGGATGACTTTGGGTCCGGACGGAAAAACCACTTGCGCGACGAATTGCTGACGGTCGTCGTCTTCCCGCCAAGGGTCCGGCTCGTGCTTAAATAGGCTTTGTTGCTCGGCCGACATGATGAATGTGGGAAGTTACGGAAAGAGTTCGCCATCGGGAGGAGTGGCAATCGCACGCGGGCGGAGAGTAGTCACTCCTACCGGGCGAGAGTACGATAACCACGGCGACGCGGATTGATCGTAACCGAGAAGGCGGCGCGACAACCATTCCCGTCATCTTTGCGGTCGAGCATGCCATCGACAAGAGAGCGAGCGGCAATATGCGTGTGGGAATTTTCGGAGGGTCGTTTGATCCGGTCCATTTTGGTCATTTGTTTCTGGCTGAATATTGCCTTGAAGCGTGCGAACTCGACCAGATTCTGTTTGTGCCTGCGGGGCAGCCACCGCATAAGAGCAATCGTTTGACTGCTGGGGCGCATCGGCTGACCATGCTCAAACTCGCGATTGCCGATCATCCAGGTTTCGCCATCTCAGAGGTTGAACTCAACCGCGCCGGACCCAGTTACTCGGTTGATACTCTTGAACAACTCGCCCGAGACCTGCCATCAGCGGAGATGTTCTTGCTGCTGGGTGCGGATATGTTGCAAGATTTTCCGAATTGGCGACAACCGCAACGCATTTGCGAATTGGCTAAGCTGGCGGTCGTTTTCCGCGATGGCATGACGAAGCTTGATTGGAGCGTGCTGGACAGCGTTGCCTCATCCGCGCGGCGGCGCGAGTTCGTCTCGGTTGCGATGCCCAGAATGGACATCAGCAGCACAGAGATTCGGCGGCGAGTGGTTGGGGGTCAGAGCATCCGCTACCGGACGCCGGCTGCTGTGATCGATTACATCCACAGCACTCCAGACATCTACAGTCACGCGGTGAAATCGGTGGAATAATCATTTCCGATAGGATGGCTGTCGGTTGGACAGAGCCTGCTCCTCGGTCGCTCGACTTTTGTGGCTTGGTCATGTGGCCGCCAAGGCACAGTGTGGCGCAACAACGCTTGCTATAGACTGCTTGCCCCAACACGGTCACTTCTACGCTTTATTCATCGGAGATGCCGTAGTCGTCCAATTTTTTCTTGAGAGTTGTGCGGTGAAGTCCCAGCCGTCTGGCCGCGGCAGCGCATTGCCCGCGATGCTTTTCCAACGCTTCTTTGTAGAGCGGCGGCTCGACCAACTGCGACAGTTCAAGTTGCAGTTCCGCTTCTGCGGGCGAGTCTTCCAATCTCATTTTGGCCCAGCGCGAGATAAGCGCGGCAATGGATTCCTCCAGCGAAGAGTCCGCGGTTGCCGGCATGATCTGACTCGCCGCAATCGGCTGCGGGAGATGTTCAGGCTCGATCACTCCGCCGCGAGCGACAATCATGGCGTGTTCCATCACGTTGCGCAGCTCGCGGACGTTTCCATACCAAGGACGTTGTCTTAGTTCAGTGATTGCCGCTTCCGAAAGCGAAAGCTGTGGTGCGCCCCGTTCAGCGGCGGCAAGCAGAAAGTACTTCGCGAGAGCCTCAATATCTTCCCGCCGCTCGCGCAACGGTGGTATCTCAATCCGAAATGCGGCCAAGCGGAAGTAGAGATCGTGCCGGAAGACGCCCTCCTTGCTCATCGTCAGCAGGTCCTGATGCGTCGCAGAAAGGATGCGGAAATCCGTCTTCACGGGCGCATTGGCGCCCACAGGTGTTACTTCACCGTGTTCCAAAGCGCGCAGCAACTTGACCTGAGTCGGGAGCGGAATGTCCGCAATCTCGTCGAGAAAGAGCGTTCCTCCGTCTGCTTGTACAAGTAATCCTTGGCGATCCTGGTCCGCTCCGGTAAAGCTTCCCTGACGGTGTCCGAACAGTTCACTTTCCGCCAGTGATGCGCTCAAGGATGCGACATTCACGGCCACAAACGGCCTTTGGGCGCGATCACTGAACTGGTGAATGGCCCGGGCAGCCAGCTCCTTGCCTGTGCCGCTTTCCCCGCATAAGAGAACGGCAGCTTCGGACGTCGCGGCCAGCGCAATTTGCTTGAAGACCTGTTGCAGCGCGTGCGACGTTCCTACGATGCCCCCAACGTGTTGCTGCGTCTGCTGCCCTGCTACTTCGTTCGTCTCACCGACCAGCGCCCGTTTAACCGCGCGCTCGACGGTTTCCAGATCGAACGGTTTGAGGATGTACTCGAACGCGCCCTGACGAACCGCGCGGATGGCTGTGTTCAAATCGCCGTAGGCGGTCATCACGATGATCGGAACGTTGCCAACAGATTCGCGAAAACGCTCAATGGCGGAAATCCCGTCCATGCCGGGCAAGCGAACATCGAGCACGATCAAGTCTGGGGGCGTGTCACGGGCGAGTTCCAACGCGTGCTCAGCGGAAGATGCCGTGTAGACATCATGGCCGATGCTGGTACCCAGCCGGCTCAGTCCCCAACAGATGCTCTGTTCGTCATCCACGACGAGAAGCTTGGACACACCATTCTCCCTCGCTTACAGATTGTCCGAGACGAACGGTCTCGGCGAAAGGCACATGCGGAACGGGCGGTATGTATTACCCGTCCATCTTCCACTATAGCGAGGAGCCCGGCCGCTTTGGCAACCGTGGAGAAGATTCTCGGCTTGGCTAGAAGGTCTATTCCGGGATCAATTCCACGCAGATGAGCTTGTTTGCGCCGCGGAGATAGAGCAAGCCATGGGAGGGAATGGGGGCTGCCCAGGCGGGATTGCGGAGCAACGGGCTGCCATCGGCAGCTTGTGGTTGCCACTGGGAGATAATCTCGCATTCGTCCGGCTGAGCTTTGACCAACAGCAGGTCTCCGTATTCGCCCAGACAGACAAAGTGCCCGTCCGCGTAGAGCAACGACGACCGCCCGATTTCCGGGTCGTGTTTCCAGATGACTTGACCTGTGGTCATTTCCACGCAGCGCAACTCAGCCGGATTTGCGTCTCGCCCACTGCAAGCGTAGAGGTAACCGTCCAGGTGGATGGGCGTATTCCAATGCGTCTGCAAGCTCTTGTTGCGACCTTTGTTTTCGTCGCTCCAAACCACTTCGAGTGAATTTTCATTGCCGGCAACGTTCAACTTCAACAGAGCGCTCCCCGGTCCGTAGCTTTCGGAGATAAAGATTTGATCGTCAACGATGACGGGGTTGCTGGCATTGACGCATTCCCAAACTTTCGCCCTCCAGGGGAAATGGAAGATTGATTTGCCGGATTTCGGTTCAAAGCCCAGCAGTCCGCCGCGCAAAAACGCCAGGCCAACACGGCGGCTTCCCATCTCACGCACTACGGGACTGGCGTAACAGGCGAGTTCATCGGACGACTGATAGCGCGTCTCCCCGGTGAGCTTGTCGAAAGCGACAATCCCAGAACCGGCACCGGCAATTTCATTGAACAGTTGCGGTGGCATATCCTGTTGTTCGGCTGGGCTTCCGCCGACAACGCACAGCAGTAAGTCGTCTTCAACGACCGGCGTGCTGCCGACGCCAAAGAAGTTTTGGATGACGTGAAAGTCACCGGACGTGTCACGCTTCCAAATCAATTCACCGTTGATCGCATTCAGGCAATGCAGCATGCCGGCAGGGCCAAAGAGGTAGACCCGATCTTCATCAATCAGTGGAGAGCAACGGGGACCGCCACTGTATCCGAACCGATCAGCATAGTCACAGGCATAGGTAAACTCCCATAGCAATTCACCCGTCTCAGCGCGAAGGCACCGCAGCCGTGCGCTATTGCGAATGCGATCAAAGTGATAGAGCCGGCCCAGGCTCGTCGCCGGGGCACCATACCCTTCACCGGAATCCACCGTCCAGCGAACATTCAATCCGTCTTGCGGCCACGGCGAGATGACGCCGGTCTCGACAGATTTGCTATCCTGTGTTGGGCCGAGGAATGTCTTCCAGTCCTCGCCTTTCTTTCGTGTGCGCAAGTCTCCACGGGGAGGATCTTGAGCTTGAGATTCTTGAACGGCTGTGAGCTCTTGCTCGAGAGCAACGCTCTCCTTCCAGTGCAACAGGCAGAAGCAAGGAATCAGCAGCGTAATGAAAGTTCGCATAGGGCAACGTTCTCGGTCTTGAGTTGAGAGGCCGGGTTCGGGCTTCTTGCGAGGCTGGCGGTGATATCGTTGTGGAGCGTCGTGCTTGAGGAATTCTCTTGGTTCATCGTCTACGCGATGGTTTCCTTCTTCTACGTTATAGCTCAATCACGTTGTGACTGCTGGTTATGTTGTGAGTGTTGATCAGCCAATTCACTTCCTCGTAGCGCATTTCTCTCTTCTTGTGCAATCTCTGGGCTCTTTCCCATCCTGCATCCAGTTGCAGCGTAGCGTCGTCTCTGATTCAATGGCGACTCCAATTCCTCGACCTGGCATGCGAAATGACGCGCAAACGATGGCGGATTCGCCCACACGATTCGGAACGGATTTCTCAACTGGAGCGTGCGACCGGTGTTTCGCCGGTTGTCGCTCAGATGCTGCTTTGCCGCGGCATTGATTGTCCGAATGCTGCGCGAGAATTCCTTTCCGCCAAGTTAACTTCGCTGAGAGATCCCAATGACTTGCCCGGTGCCAGGGCTGCTGCGGAAGCCATTTGGCAAGCTGTTAAAGAAGATCGCCAAATCACCATATATGGCGATTATGACGTGGATGGAATTTCAGGAACCAGCATTCTGCTGCAACTGCTCAAGCTGTTGGGTGCGCAGGTCAACTACTACATTCCCAACCGCTTGAGTGAAGGTTACGGCCTTAATGACGAAGCTCTTCGCAAGTTAGCTGCGGGCGGAACACAGCTGATCGTCACAGTTGATTGCGGAATTGCCAATGTGGAAGAGGCTCGTACGGCGCACGAGTTGGGCGTGCAGTTAATCGTGACAGATCATCACGAATTCTCCACTGACTTGCCTGAGGCAGCTGCGTTGGTCCACCCGCGTTTGCCTGGCACAGACTATCCGTTTGCTAGCTTGTGCGGCGCGGGCGTCGCCTTCAAGCTGGCTTGGTCGTTGTGCCAAGTGGTCTGTGGTTCGGAGCGAGTTCGCAGTGACATGCGCGAATTCCTGCTACAAGCGTTGGTGTTTGCCACGTTGGGCACCATCGCGGACGTTGTTCCGTTGCTTGACGAAAACCGCATTCTTGTCCGGCATGGGCTGGTCGGATTGAAGGAGCGGCCTAGCATGGGCTTGGCAAGCTTGATGCGAGTGATGAAGTTGGATAACGGTCGCACTCTCAAGGGCACGGACATCGGCTTCGGCATTGGGCCTCGAATCAACGCAGCGGGGCGACTGGGACAAGCCCGGCTGGCCGTGGAATTGCTTACCACGCGAGAACAGGCCCGTGCTGACGAACTTGCACAATACTTGGACGAGCTCAACGGCACTCGACAGAGCTTGGAACGGTCCATCTTGCTGGCGGCCAACAAACAAGCTGCTGAAGAGTTTGATCCCGAAGCGGATCCCGCGCTGGTGCTGGCTGGACGAGGTTGGCATGCGGGCGTGATTGGGATTGTTGCGGGACGACTGGCCGAGAAATACCATCGCCCCGTTGTTCTGCTGTCTTTGGATGAGTTGGGCGTCAAGCCGGCAGTTGGCTCTTGCCGCAGCGTGCCCGGCTTCAACCTGCATCAGGCCTTGGGCGAGTGCGCACATCATCTCGTTGGCTTTGGCGGCCATGCGGCCGCGGCGGGCGTCACCATCGAAGAGAAGAAGATCGACGCCTTCCGTGCAGAGTTCCTTGAAGTTGCTGCGGACCGGATTCGAGCGGAAAGCCGTGTGCCGGAACTGCACATTGACGCGGAGACGCCACTCTCCGTGCTAACGCTTAAAGCGCTCGGTCAACTGGATCAGTTGGAGCCTTTTGGTCAGGGAAACGCCCGCCCTTTGCTCTGCACAACGGGAGTGCGGCTGATTGGTACGCCACGAAAGATTGGCGGTGGGGAGCGACATCTCAAGCTGCAACTCTCTCAGTACGGCGTCAACTTGGCTGGCATTGCCTTTGGTGGTGGCGAATGGGCAGAGGAGATCGCGTCCAACGGTGACGCCTTGGCTGTGGCCTATCACCCCATGGTCAACCATTTCCGTGGCCGCCGTTCCGTGGAACTGGAAGTTGTCGACTGGAAGCCAGAAAGCGAGTTGGCGGAATTGATGACAACCGGCGCTGGTGAACAGACGGAAGGGAAGATGGCGGGGCCGGAGACAATGAGCTAGCACGTCCGTCCGATTACCATTCCTCTCGCCCGGACGGATGTGTTAAGTCGTCACGAGATGGGAGGCCATGTGCCCTGCTCTCAGGCGTACGGGCGAAATTGACATTGGTCAAATTTTTCCCGCCTCCAGGGGGTGGCGCAAACGCTTCATGCCCAGCAATTAACCAGCAACGGCACCGCAAACATCACCGACAATCCTGACGTTAAGTTCAGTAGCATGTTAACCGTCAACCTCCTATGGTGCTCGGCAGCACGCCTGACGGCCCAAAACACCCCCACATTTGACCAATGACAATTTCGGCCGTACGCGTGAGAGCAGAGCGCGCGGGAAACGCCCGCGACAATTCAACACACGTCCGAGAAGCGATGGAACTGCCGACGAACAGAACCACCCATCGAGGAGATGGTCTCGAACGCTCTGTTGATTCCTGTTCTGCGCGTAAGTCGGGTGTCGTTCGAGCCTGCCCTTGCTCAGGCGGACCATTCTGCAGCGCGGGCAAGGATATCGTTCATCGCGGTTGTGAATGCGCCCTGAGACATCACCATGTCACAGCCTGCGTCACGGGCAGCCTGCAAGCGAGCTTCATGCACGTGCGGACCAAACGCCACGATCTCCGTTGGAGGGCATGTTGAGCTACGGGCTTCGGCCATAAGATCAACGATGCTTATCCCAGGCAAGCTCAGGTCGATCAGTACGACCGAAGCGTTGTTGACCGCATCGCTGAAATTGTCAACGCTGGCGATGGTGCGCAACGTCATTCCCACGCGGGACGCTGCTCCAGAGACCTGCGAAGAGAAGAGCAGGTTATTGGTTAGCAGGAGGGCTGTCATCAAAGCAAATGGAGAGGAATGTTGAAACGGTCTGCGCGTACGACGTGCGGATGAGAGTGGATACGGAGAGCAATCTTCAGCCGAGATCAACCGTTAGTCAAATGCGTTGTTCCCCAGTGCATCAAGGCCCTTGGTCCTCGTTGTCGACATCCGCTGACGGCTCGGGAGGGTCTCCCAAGGATTGCATCGGGACCCAGCCGGTTGGCAATCTGTCCGAGGGGCTCTCCTCAAGCGGTGCCAGGTCTTCTCCCGGCGGCAAACCAGGGGCATCGGCAATCATGCTCTCGATAGGGGGAGGTTGTTCAGTGGTGCTCTTGGGTGGCTGGTCATTCATCAATACCATGACGGCAACGGGCACACAGACGGTCATCGCGGCCAGCCCGCTCCAAACCGTCACGCTCCACCCCTTAAACCATCCCAACAATCCACCTGCGATCGGCACCGTTACAACAGCGGCCGTGCATGCGGCCGCAATTGCCGCTGATTGCAGATGAGGCGGTGCCAGCGTCTCCGTCAACGCCTGTTCCAATCGAACTCGATGTGCGACCGCCTGCTTGACCCGCGCCGAAGCCAGCATTCGTGTGCGCAGCTCTTTGAGTTGTGCGGCGGAGAGATCCTCCGGCGACGACTCGTAGAGCATCGTGATGAGTTGTTCGTCAGTCATGACGCTGAGACTTGACTTTCCGCTCAAGGCATCGTTTCAAGGATTTCCGCGCGCGAAACATCAGGAGTTTGACCGCTCCTACGGTTCGCTCCAACCGGGTGCTGATATCGCGGACCTGCATTCGTTTGCGGTAGTGCAGGTCGAGTGCTTGCTGGGCGGATTCGCCCAGCTTGTTCAAGCATTCAGGGAGGAAATCGACGACATCTTCATAGACGCCCAATCCTTCGGGAGGCTCATTCTCCAACTCCAGGCACATTTCCGTCCAGGAAACTTCCTTTCGGTTCTTAAGTTTCCTTGCGCGTTCCCGGAGCAAGTTACGGGCAATCCCCATCAAATAGGGCCGCATCTCGCGGGATTCATCGAATCGAGCTCGGCCTGTGTGATAGCGAAGAAAGACTTCCTGCGTCAAATCTTCCGCATCCGAATTTTGCAACACCCGAGCTCGAAAGAACGCGAAGATGGCCAATTGGTGATCCTCAATGATCTGCACCAATTGGTCGGCAGCCTCTTGAGTGGTCTGCTTCTTTCTCGTTTGGAGCAGACGCCTACTCTCTTGGACTGCCCGATTGCTGAGAGGCTCGTGCGTTTGCGCTGTTGCAACGGGCACAAGGGAATCTGCCTCAGCGGAACCCGGCTCTTGGGCATTTGGGACTGCGGGGCGTGGCATGAATGAGCACTCCGAAACGCAAGTCTTGTAGAAGCCTGGGTGGACGAGTTCTCGTTAGAACCAAAGTCAGATAAACGAAGCGGTAGAGAAACTACATTGCCTGATTGCTCAGGGAGAGGAACACTCATTGCACCCGTTGCGGAATCCTATTGGCTGTAAGACATCCCACAGTCGTCATGAGCATCTTCCATGCCGTCAATCTTAGCTAGCAAGCTCTCTCGGTGAGGTCCGGATCGTTGAGTCAATGCTGCTATGGATACGTATCCGGGACTTGATATTCCTTGCACTTGGTTACGGAGAATTGTCGCTTGGCGCCAGAATTCCTGTCAGCCATGCAAAACCTCAGAGCGCAAATGCAGCGCTGAGTTGACGATGAGGACCTTTGCCGGCCCATCCTTTTTGTAGCGAATCACATTGATCCCACAGTTGTCCTGATAAATACTCCGACCTCTTGCTGGCGGAACTCCTAACAATGACGCCAAAAACGCACGGTTGACAACATTGTGGGCGACGGCGACGACTGTTCGCCCGAGGTTCTCCTGCATGATTCTTTGAAATGCCGGCGCAACACGGTCGACAAGCTGCCGCAAGTTTTCTCCGCCGGCGTATCCGTGCGTGGCGGGATCTTCCTGGAACTGGCGGTAGCGTTCCGGTTGATTGGCTGCAATCTCCGGCCACGTCATTCCCCCCCAATCGCCAACGTCACACTCGGTTAATGCATCAACGTCAATGACCTCTAGTTGATGGACGTCCGCAATCGTCGCGGCGGTTTCGTGTGCCCTTCGCAGTGGACTTGCATAGACCGCGGAAATCGGAAAGCTGGCAAGCAACTTTGAAGTGACTGTCGCCTGCTGGATACCTCGTGCGGAAAGCCCATCGTTGGAGGTCTGCCCTTGAATGCGGGGTGGTATGAGTTCGTTGTTGGGCGTCGCGCCGTGCCGCAAGAGATACAGGTGGCAGAAATCAGCTTCGTCTGGGAGGGGGTACATCAGCGACGTCGGTTACGCGGACTCATGGAAGAACGAGTGCCCCAGACGTGGATTGACCACCAATCCGCGTGCACAAGGTGTTGTTCGGCAGTTTGAACTGATCTCGGATGCAGCGGCAACGCGGATTGATGCTTTGGGCAATCGTTCGTACCATACCGACTGTCGGGAGAAAACCCCCGGCATCACATCCTGTTCTCATGAGTTGACTCGCATTTCCAACGCGAAGACTGACCGTCTCGCCGCTCAAACGCTATGCACACATTCATAGGCGTCATGCTGGTATTAATTGTTTCATTTCTCGTCACTGCTGCGGCTGCTCGGGGGATTGTTGGCGATTGAAGTTTCGACGCTCCACGCCAGCAATCTCTTGAACACTTCGGCCAGAGAGGGACTGCTCGCGAAATCAAGCGAGCAGGGCCACCAGCATTTCCTTGGTCAGCTTTGCTGCTGCTGCTGCCGTGATCTCCACCGGATCACGACTGGGATTGAATTCGACCAAGTCCGCAGAGATGAGTTGCCCTTGCAATCGAGCGATGATTTGCAAGGCATCGCGCGTGGAGAGTCCGCCAGGTTCATGGTGAGAAACGCCAGGAGCGTAGGCTGGATCGAACACGTCCATGTCCAGCGACAAATAGACGGCTCCCGAGGGTTGGGGGAGTTGATCAATATTCCATTGAGCGGCCGGAAAACACTCGACTCCAAAGCGTTCCATTTGTTCGCGCTGGTGTTGCGTGGCCGTGCGTATGCCGATTTGAATGAGCCGTGTCCGAGGAAAGCTCTCCATCACGCGTGCGAACGGACACGCATGCGCGAATTTGTCTCCCTCGAAATTGTCGTACAGATCTGGGTGGGCGTCCAAATGTACGATCGTCAAGGGTTCTTGCCTTGATGATTCACAATGAGTTGCCACGGCTTCAATCAACGGGAAACTGACGGAGTGGTCACCCCCCAACGCCAGGAACTTGGCGCCTGCCTGGACTACGTCCGCAGCTCGCTGCCGAATCTGTGACGACGCGTCATCCCAGTCATCGGTCAACGGTAGATCGCCAGTGTCATTCCATAGTCCCGGCTCTTGCAGGTCTCGACCGCACTCGGAAAACCAATTGCCGGACCCATTATTGAGTGTTTCACGTATCTTCTGCGGTGCTTGCGCCGGCCCGCGAAGGTGTGTTGATTTCGCGTCAAACGGGATGCCAAATAGTTGAATACTTGCAGTGCTCATAGCAGAACAGCCCAAAGACTGACTCCGATCAGGGAGAGTAGTGCGATCGCCACCAAGACGGCAACCCAGATCGGGACGGTGATACCTGACGTTTGAGGCGGATACAAGATCTCACCACTGATGGAGGTGGGTTCGGACAAGGTTTTGGAGACGGGACGCAACGGCGGAAGGTCCGCCAAGGCAGCTGGAACGACCTGCTCATCAACGTTGCCAGAATCATCTGCACGCCCCGTGGCTTGCTCTTCTTTGGGTGGCAAACTCCATTGCGCTTCGAGACCCATCTCGTTGAGAAAGTCTTTCAGTCGTTCGTCGGAAGAAAAATCCCGGCTTTCGGAGATCAATTCGGGAAGTGCATCGATGTGCGCAGGGTGAACTTCACTCCATGGCCGCTGAAAACTGCGCGCATATGGTGCTAGATGCTGCGCGACTTCTTCAGCAGAAGTAAACCGATCGTGTGGCTGCCGGCTTAGCATCTTGGAGAGAATCGCTTCCAGCCGTGCATCCGCCTGAGAGACCAAGCTCCGCAACGGTGGCGGTGTTGCGTCCGTGGCAAGCCTCGCCAGAATCTTCTCCTTGACCGACTTTCCTTCAAACGGCATGCGACCGGTGAGCATTCGGAACAGGGTGCAGCCCAGTCCGTACACGTCAGTGCGTTCGTCGACTGGTGTATCGCGAAGGATTTGCTCGGGGGCGATGTAATCGGGCGTACCGACAACCGCCCCCACTTGCGTCAACTCCGCATCGATGGAATCGGATTCGGAAAACTGCTCACCGCGGCCATCGTTTGTTTCCTCTTCATCCTGCTCCAAAATGCGCGCAAGCCCGAGGTCGAGAACTTTGGCCACCGGACGGCGACTCCTCGCATCCCATGTGACCAGGATGTTAGCCGGCTTGACGTCACGATGGACCATTCCCTGCTCGTGAGCATGGTGCAAGCCCAACGCTCCTTGGCGGATGAACTCGCACGCCCAATCGATATCGAGCTGGCGGTGGTACTCACTCCATGAGCGCAAATCAAAGCCATCAATATATTCCATCACGAGAAACTGGGTCTCGCCAACTTGCCCAGCGTCGAACGCGGCGACAATGTTGGGATGATTGAGCCTGGCCATGGCCTGAACTTCGCGGCGAAACCGAGCCCGCGCGTTGCGATGGGTGAGTCGGGCACGTGACAAGATCTTGACAGCCACTGTGCGCTGCATGACTGAATGAACAGCACGAAAGACGACGCCGTGCGCGCCTTCGCCGGCAGGCTTGATGAATTTGTATTGCCCCAGGAAAAACGCGCTGTTGCCAACCAGCAGCCGTTGTGCCTGCCAGCGAGTAAGTCCTTTCTGTTCGACGAGTGACTCAGCTAATTCGTCAGCATCGATCGTCTTGCGGCGCGCGGCGAAATCGCGCACGCGATCCATGTGCTGCTCGGAGAGCAGCCGGCTTCGTTGGAGCGCCTCCAGGAAAGTGCTGGTCGAAACAGTACTCATGTTTGTGGCTGATTTCCGGCACTCAGCCTCCTTGCTTGTGCGCCAGGCTGACGCTCTGGAATTCCTGCACGTGCGGTTTCTGGTGAATCCGGCTCGTCAGTCTTGTGGTGAGTTCACATAATGATACTGTGCCTCGCATCATGGCGATCGTCAATGATCGCGCGGCTAATGTTCTCAGACGTGCAATCGCGCCAACCGCTTACCACTTCTCAATGTTTGGAAGGCGTCCATCATGAAGCCACAGGTTCCTTTTGTAAGGCGGCTTGCAGTCCTTACTCTCGTGAGTGTTTCTGTGAGCATGGCAAGTCCAGCGGCACGCCCGGCCGTTGCGCAAAACCCGTCCGCAGATGAGGTCATTCAAAAATACATTGTCGCGACCGGCGGCAAAGAAGCATTGGAGAAAGTCAAGACGTTGCAGATGCGAGGAACGATGCAGGGAAACACGCAAATCGGTCCTGTCACAGCAGACTTGACCATCTATCAAAGGGGTGATGCATTCTTGTTGACCGTTGCCATGCCCGGCTTCGGTGACATCGTCAAAGGGAGAAATGGTGATCTGGCGTGGGGCCCTCGGAAGGATGGCTCGTTCGGAAAACTGGAAGGCAAGGAGAAGGAGCAGTTCTTGCGTGACTCCCAGTTGCATGAACAGCTGAGTTGGATTGGCTACGATGGCCAGGTCAGTACAAAAGGACACGTCGTGATCAACGGAAAGCCATGCTGGCATCTGTTGTTTGAGCCGAGTTCCGGTAACGCAGTGGACCGTTATTTTGAGAAAGACTCGGGGTTGTTGACCAAGATCAGCATGGTCAGCGCGACGGAAACTGGAGAGGTGAGCGTGGAAACGTATCTCTCCGACTACCGTGAAACCTCAGGAATCAAGACGGCTTGCGAGATCAAGCAAGTGCAGGACGCAGGTGAACAGAAAGTGGAAACGGTTTACCGGTTCACAGAGGTGAAAGCCAACGAGAGCATTCCAGATAGCTGCTTTGAACCACCGCCAGGTATCGACGGTTGAGCGGCCTTCTTTGGGCCTGTGGGTGGCCGCGTGATGAGTTACTTGGGCGTGCCCGCGCGCGGCGCGAACGGGACAAACTTGACCGATGACAACTTCATTGGTACGCGTGAGAGCGTGGTACCTCGGCTTCCCCAGACAGGCCCAAATTTAAACAGCTTGATGTGAAGAGCGGCAGGGCATTTGCCAGAAGCCTCTTTTATTGCGAGTTTCAAGAAATAGAATATTTTCAGGATTGAGGTTTCTGTGCTGTGGGGGTGGGCATACGCTTGATTCGCTGCTTCGCGCAGTCTCTGATTGGCGATTCAGTCACCGCGGTTGGCATCAATACAGGCGTTCGCCTGCGCCAACCTTCACTCGTTCGAAGGGTATCTCACGATGAAACGTCCTCTCTGTTACGTGGTTGTTGCGACACTTGGCGCTGCCATCCTCTCCAGCACTGTTCTCGTTTCCTCCGCTGCTGCGCAATCGCCGGAAGAAATACTGCGACGAGATGAAGGTACCTGGAAAGCGGAGCTGAAGTTCGTCATGCCAGACGGGAGTGAATCGGTCATGAACGGAACAGAGACAAACCGGATGTTGGGCGACTGGGTCATCTCTGATTTTGTGGGGGAAGTCGAAGGCCAGCAGTTTTCCGGTCACGCCGTGTACGGTTTTGACCAGGAGAAAGAGAAATTCGTCGCCACTTGGGTAGATAGTATGCCACAGGAAGGCACTCCCAGGCGGCTCGCTTTGATGCTGGGCGAATACGACAAGGAATCGGATACGTTGACGATGCACACAGAGGGATACAACATGGAAGGAGAAAAAGCCAAAGAGAAGCACGTCCATTCGTACGATGGAAGCGACAAACGGACAGTAACGTTTCACCAGCAGGGCAGAGACGGCGAATGGGCTGTCATGATGGTCGTCAGCTACACGCGCATTCAACAAGCCGGTTCTGGGCGGACAACGGCGGACAAATAGTCATAGCGAGTCGAGCGAAACGATTAAGTCATCTCGCGTTGTTTGAAATTACACAAGACGACGTTTGGAGGATGCTCCAGGCGTCGTCTTGTGCATCACACTCGTCCGTTAGGAAGTAACCGGCGAAGCGAATCCCCCCGTTTGCAGGAGTTCAGACATGGCAGAGCAAGGTCTTGAAGAACTAATCGCGAAGCTGAATTCATCGGACGTCGTTTCGCGACAGGAAGCGGCCGAGTGTTTGATGTCGTTGGGGCCCGACGGTCAGCTCGCTACGATCGCGCTCTGTAAAGCCGCTGGTGATTCGGACGAGGTTGTGCGTGAGTCTTCTGTGGCTGCACTCGAGGAACTCGGTCCTCCCGACATCGGTGATTGCCAGCGTCTCGCCGACCTCCTACCGACGGACAATTCCGAGGTCGCGTATTGGGCTGCCACTTTGCTGGGACGATTGGGTGATGCCGCAGCCGGCCAGACGGCGTTAATCGCCCAAGCTGTGGCTGACCATCCTTCCGCCACCGTCCGGCAGCGGTGCGCTTGGGCATTGGGAAAGATCGGGCCGGCCGCGAGAGCCGCAATCAGCGTTTTGGAATCGGCTTTGGAGTCAGATGACGCTCGATTGGTGCGCTTGGCGACGGCCGCGCTGGACGAGATTCGCGGCGACTAGAACGCCTGTCCGACTGCTGTTCCGCTTGCCCAGCCGGACGCTGTCACGTCATCCCGCGATGTCCAGCTTCGTCAAGTTTTGTGGCAGAATATCAAAGAAAGCGCTTTGATAAATACCGATTGGCAAAACATCCACTTTCTCACCTACCAACTCGCGTCAACGCGTCCAGTTGGTTTTCTTCCGGGCCATTTGTGTCAACTCTTTGGCCATCTGCTTGAAGCATTCAGACCAGCTTGCGGGCCGTTGCGATCGAAACAGTCGCATCGTGGGATACCAGGGAGTGCGCTCTCCTGTGAGCCCCCAACGCCAGCTCGGCCAATCCGCCAAGACCGTCCAAGTGGGAACATCGAGTGCCCCGGCAACGTGCGCCACACGATTGGGGACTGTGATGACCAGATCCAAAGCGGAGATCAGGCTGGCAATGTCATCGACATCTCCAGCAGGTTGCACGAAGTCCCAATGGACTAGCTCTGCCCGTGGGTGAAGATCCAAGGCCGATTGCCATTGTTGATCTGAACCTGGGCCTTGCAGGTTGATCAAGTGTACACCTTCAACGTCCAGAATCGGTTTCCAGTTCGGAATGATTGTTTCGCGAGCGTTTGCCGATCCGTCTTGCTGCTGGCGCAGACCGTCCCAAGAGATGCCAACTTTCAAGCCTGGTCCAAGATCAAACAGATTGCTACGGTGCATTTCCCGCCAACTCTCATTGGCGACTAAGGGAGGCATGTTTTCGGGGAATCTCGCTGAGTTGCCTCTCAAGTGGCGGGGCATGCTGGCAAGAGGCGTCCAGAAATCAAAGGATGAGGTTAACTCTTGCGAGACCGTTCCTGATGGGACACATTCAATGTGCTCCAAGGAACGCTGGAAGAGATCAAGCAAAGATTGATCGATCTCAAGGACACACTTTCGGGTATTCATCTGACCTTGGCATAACGCCAAGTCGTGCAGGCATGACGCGAACATCAAGTTGTCAATCAGTAGGTTTTCTCCGCGAACGAAGAGAGACTTTCCCTGCAATGGGCTGCCGTCCCACAACGCGCACTCCGAAGGACTCCTCTTCGCAATTTCGGACGTCCTCCAACGCCATTCGTATTGCTGCCAGCCGTAGCTCCACTCTCCCTGTTGAAGAGCAAGCATCCCACGCCCCCACCGTGATGCCGCATCGCATTGATCTTGGGCCAGGGCTTGATCCAGCAAAGCGACCGCGTCGTGAACGTGACCTCGCGATCTTTCGATTTCCGCCAAATGCAAGAGAGCCACTCGGTTCTCTGGATCGATCTCAAGTACGCGGCGGAGCCGGATTTCTGCTGTTTCCGTGCGCGACTCCGCAATCAACATGGACGCCCACATCAAGACTGCATCTAAGTTTTCCGGCTCGATTTCTGTCGCATGTTGCAGAAGCGCTTCCGCCTTATCGGTTTCACCAGCGTGGATATGGTGTTGCGCCATGCCCAGGCACGAGGGCAAATGATTGGGATCAACTTCCAGTGCACGCTGAAACAGTCGTGCAGCGCGGTCATGTTGACCTTGATGCTGCATTTGTTCGGCCAACTCGAAGTAGTACCCAGGGTTCGTTACGTTCGCCGAGATGCTACGAGCGATGTCACGTAGCGCTTTGTTCCGGACTGTAGATGTTTCGGTGATTTCTTGCAGTTGGCGAGCATGGAGGTCTGAGGCGACCTCGGCGGGGAGCCCGCTCTCGGCCTTGCTCGTGCCGGCAGGATCGTGTGCGCGGGGGACGATTCTGCGCACACTTCGACGTATGCGTCCGCGAGAGCGTGAGATTGCCGCCGACGAATCGGAGTTTGGCAGACTTTGCTCCGAGGCGTCATTTTCATTGTTCGTCGAAGACATGCTTCTGCTCCTGGCAATGCCACGGTCACGGCGGTGATCTGGCCGCCTAGATTCCAGGGAAGCGTAGCTTATTCCGACAAGGTGCGACGCGGGGTGAATAGCGCACGCGCTGAGATTGTTAGCGCAAACAAAAGACGACGGCCCGTCACAAGGAGCGAGCCGTCGTCGTTATGATCCGACCGCGTTGGCCTACGCAGTATTTTCAGCTTACCGAAGCAGGGCCAACACGTTTTGGGGATTACTGTTGGCGATCGACAGAACGGATGTACCGGACTGCACCAGAATCTGGGCTCGTGTCAAGCTGGCGCTTTCGGCGGCGAAGTCGGCGTCGCGGATCGCACTTTCCGCGTCAGTCAAATTCTCAAGCGTATCGCTGAGTGCGAAGATGTTGGTTTCCAGAGTCGTTTTCTGGAACGCACCCAACCGCCCGCGAAGTCCTGTCACCTTGCTGATGACTTCGTCCACGATCTTGGCCGCAGCACCCGGATCTGCCGAGAGCGACTTGGAACCGCCAGAACGAATCTCGAACAAGCGTCCGCTTGCTCCACCCAATCGGGCGGAGTTCAAGCTTTGGATGCCCAAACGAGCTTGCTGGTTGGTCACCACATCCGGACCAAGTTGGAACAGGGCTCCGCCACCGATGATGCTGAAGTCAACATCGGTTGATGATCCGTCAGAGACCGTCACGCTCAAGTCGAGGGCTGCCGTATTCAGGGAGAGGGTGTTCCCCTTTCCGTCAGCCAGAACGCCGTTGACTGTAGCAACGATGTCTGTTCCCTCGGCCCGCAGGGCACTCAGGTTGGCGGTGAAAGTCCCGATTGAGTCTTCGCTGATGACATCCACGGCGACGAAAGAATCGCTTCCGTAGGTTGAAGAATCCAATTCCAGCACACCGGAGTTGTTGGTTGCTGTAACGCCGGTGGCGTCCGAAACCAGGTTCACAGCGGCGACAATCTGGTCAACCGTCGTTCCGGCTTGGAAGCTGAAGACTTCCGTTCCAACGCCATCGCTGATTTCCAGCGTGATGTCTTGAACGGTGTAGGTATTGCCAACGGTCGTGCCGGCGAATCCAGCCGCAGAGGCGTCAACTGAACCACCACCTGTACTTCCCGCGGCGTCGGCCGTCGTGAAGGTACCATCCAGGTCAATGGCCGTTTTGATCGCGGCGGCGCCAACGTTGGCGAAGTTCGCGTGGTCACTGTCAAAGGTCAGAGTCAGCGTGCTTCCAGCAAATGCGGCAGCCAATTCTGGGCCAGCACCACCGCCAGCGGCCACAGCGGTGACCACGTTGACGTTGTTGAATGTCTCGCCGGCGGCCGCAGCCGTGAGCAAGATCTCGTTGTTGGCTCCGGCGAAGTCAATCACGCCCGTGGCTTGAAGTGACGCAACAGTCACTTGAGCTTGTGTGGCCGCGGCCGAGATATCGATATCGACATCCAGCGTACCGGCCGAACCCAGGTTTGCCTGGTCAATTTGGACATCTTCAATTGACGCAACATTGGCGGCCGTGGTGATGAAGTTCAGGCTTCCGTCCAGCAACCGTCGGCCCTGGAAACTGGTCACCTGGGCGATACGGTCGATGGCTTCCAAGCTGGAGTCAACCTGCAACTGGTTGGCTGCAATTTGCTCATCGCTCAAGGCACCCGTATTCGCGGCTTCCGTAATCAAACCACGAATATCATTCAGCAGGGAGCTGACCTGTCCCAACGCAGAGTCAGCCGTCGCGATCACCTGATTGGCTCGTTCACTGTTGCCAATGGCACTCTTCACACTATTGATATCGCTTCGCAGAGCTTCGCTGGCAATCAAACCGGCTGGGTCGTCCTTACCAGTGTTGATGCGGAGACCCGTGCTCAATCGGGTTAGAGCGAGTTGCAGGTCGTTGTTCGAACGCGCCAACGTCTTTTGCGCGACCAATGAACTGACATTTGTATTGATCCGGGTCATAGCCGTTCCCTTTCACCGTGTGCGTTGTGACGCGTTGCCTGTCAGGCGTGGTTGTGAAATGTTTCCTCTGGCGTGCCTTCGCACTGATAATCAGTCCATTCGTGCTGGATACAGTCCAGCGCCCTACTCACAAATGATCGACAAGGCAAACTAAGAGCTTTAGGAGTTTTGGAAAGTCAGGCAATCTGACGGTACTTGAGCAGTCTCACAGCACGCTCAGTTGCTCCCCTTCATCGGCCCCCGAGATCAAAGCATCTCGTGCTGCATTGAAGATCGCTCAAACATAGAACAGGCCTGCCGCGCGAGCGCGGCAGGCCTGTTAGATTTTCGCATTATTGAAAGTCGGCGGTGATGCGACTGTTGGAGTTATCGCAACCGGTTCATTCAGCCCGACCGGGCGAGCCCGAGTCGTTCATGGTCTTGGTATCGTTGGGGTCAATGCGACTTGCGCGGAGATTCTCTCGCTGAATCGCTTCGTAGACTTCTCTTCGGTGGACAGGGATTTCGGTCGGGGCATCAATCCCCAATCGGACCTTGTCCCCGCGAATATCAACAATGGTGATCACAATGTTGTCACCAATTATGATGCTCTCGTCGCGTTGTCTCGACAGAACAAGCATCGACGGCTCCTTCCATAGTCCTTCGCCGGATGGCGGACCGGCAGTTCGCGCTTGTTGTTCAGTGATGCAAATCCCGATGGGTCCGCAGGGGTAGTTCTTTGATCGACTTGCGGAATTTCCGCCTCGACATGAGCTTGCCCATTGTGGATCCGAGTAATCGCGTGGGTCACGCCAAAAGGAACGATTGTAGCTCCTGGAGGAAACAATCTGTTTCGCTCAGGCGCTGCGACGGAGCGCTTTCGCCGTCGCTTCCAGGGGAAGCCTCAGTGGAGCATCGCCGATGGCAATCACTTGCCGGCCCAGGCGATGCGGAAGATTGATGACCAACGGTCCCTTGAGGTTGAGCGTGAACTCATCCGCATTACTGCTGACAATCGACAGCACCTCCGCGTCCTCGCTCCGAGATAATCTCAAGGGGGTCAGGTCGTTGCGGGCGACCCGCAATTGATAGCTAGGCAGGAATTTGCGGGGGGACACAACCGCCAGAGCGATCTCCGGGCGAGTTGTGCTTTGGAGCCAAGCCAGGCTCTCGCTGCCACAGTCGGCCAGCAAAACCCACTGTCGACAGTCTTCAAGTCCGATTAACCCTTTAGGAAATCGGAGGATGTCGGCAGCGTCAATTGCCAATAAGCCGAAACGGCTTGTGAGAATCTGCATGGCGATGGTCCCTCCTTGGCTTTGTTTCCTGGCTTGTCAGAAGGCAACGGATGAATGGCGGCGGACATGCGGTCGATCCCTCCATCATGGAGAAATCGACGCGCCCTCCGCGCGACAACTCCGTGTGCCGCGATGACAAGCAACATTCCTCATCCATCCCGCCTGAAGAGCTTCCCTACTCTTTGTGAAGCGGGACAGGGAATTCATCGACCATGACGATTAGAAGCGACCAGTCAAAATACGGAATCTAGAGAAAATCAAGAAGGCTCAGGTTCGCAAACTGACCAATGGTTTGAAGCGATGCTTCAAGGGAAGCCTGACGGGCGTTGAGTTGGACAATCGCTTCGACGAGATCGACCTCTGATTCGCGCGAGAGGGTGGATTGCAATTCCACTTCTTCGTCATCGAGACGCCTATTGATCAGGTCGAGATTCTGCAATCGCGCGCCAAGATCAGCACGCACAAACCCCATCTGGTCAGCACTTTCATCCAAGACTTGAATTCCGCGACCGAGCGCGATTAAGTCATCAGCCAGCAGCGCGTCGCGAATCCGCACAAGTGCTGTGAAAACTCCGAGCGATTCCTGTGCGTTGACATCTTGTGAAACGAGGCTCTCTGCCTGGCCTCCGTTAAACGCGATGGGTCCGGTTGCCGCCAATTGGCCTGTTCCGTTGTTCCCGGGATCCAATCCTGCATCGAGCTGTGCCGTGAACTGTGCACTGAGTGTCGGATCGCCAGCTAAGAGGGTGATTGCGTTCTGAGCCGTGAATCCAGCTCCCAGATCCACAGCATACGTCAATGTATTTCCAACTAGAGAAACCACATTGCCGCCTCCGGGCCCGCTATCAGTAATCTCCACGGAGAACGCGTTTCCACCAGCGCCCAGTGCGGTCGTCGAGAACAGCAACGCGTCATTCGGGTCTGCGCCGTTGATTGTTGCTGTCGCTGGCGTCGCCGTACTTGGAGGGCCGCTGGTTGTTGTCTGCGGGGCAAGGAACCCCAAGTCGATGGCGGCGTTGGCTCCCAAAGATTTGGTGACCGTGAGTGTTCCTGCGGCGGCGAGATTGTCATCGACGAGTTCGATGCCATTTCCAAACGCAGCCAAACGAGCTGTCACGCGACCGCTGCTTGTCAGGTTGTTGGGATCTCGATTGATGTACTCAAGGACGTCACCAACGGTGCGTGCTTGGTCCAATCCGCCGGAGAATGGTGTCGCCACCAAGGGTGTTAGATTGCCGGCCCCTGTGTTGCCGGGGTCCGCCGTATCGTCAAGCTCGGCGACAAACTGCGCGCTGAGTGTCACGTCTCCGGCTAACAAGTTGATTGCGTCTTGTGCTGTAAAGCCTGCTCCCAGGTCTGCAGAAAACGTGAGTGTACTCCCAACCAGAGAGACCGTATCTCCGCCACCGGGCCCGCTATCAGTGATTTCCAGGGAGAAGTTATTGCCGTCAGAGCTTGGCGGTAAAACACGAATTCTCAGAGCGTCATTTGGATCTGCGCCGTCGATCTCCAGCGTGGCGGACAAGCCAGCGTTTAAATCGATGTTCAACTGGGTGCCATCTTTGCGCTGGATAACGAAATCGGTTCCGTCCGTGGTTTCCACGCCGACGCCGAAATTCAGATCGCTGAGTTGAGAGTTTTCAGTGAAACTGCGAATGCCCAGCTGGGAGGCTGTTGTTCCCCCATTTTCGCCGATTTGGAAGTCGGAGCCACTTACGCGCGTGCGGATGTCGATTCCTGTTCGCGCGTCATTGACTTCCACCAGCACGCCGGCATCGGACGCATTGAGAATGTTCAGCACATCCTCAATTGTGTCAGCGTCCGAGAGGTCGATCACAAACTCCTCTCCGCCGTTGACGACATGTAACCCCGACGTCTTATCGAAGATCTCTCCGCCTCCGCCTTGTGTGTTCACCGTGCCGAGTTGCACAACTCCGCTGCCCAGCTTCTCATGCGGCAACAAGGCTGTGAAATCGGCTGCCGCTGCAGAAGCATTGATGGCGTCAACAACGTCCGCCGCCGTGGAGAGGTTTTCAGCGACAGAGACCGTGATTGTCTTGCCGACCGGATCATAGGTCACCAGTTCCGCGCCCAGTGTTCCGCCGGCTTGCAGTGTCACGGCAAAGTCATTGTAGGAATCGCCATTTCTGTTGGCACGGACAAGGAATGACCCGTCCGAGAAGTTCGAGATCACCTTTGCTTCCGCGCGGGTCCCCAGGATGTCATCCAGTGGTGTCGTCCGCGTCAGCACGGGATCCAGGTCATTGCCGAACACAGGTCCCGTTCCAACGCCTGTGTTTTGTAAAACCCCTAGCTCACTGGCTGTTGTTCCCGCTCCGACTTCCGTGATCGAGAGATTTCCGCTGCTAAGTTGGATCTGCAACCCATCTGAGTTGACGAACGCTCGCACCTGACTTCCAGTGGGAGGGTTGGATTCCAGCAGGCGGACGACATCACCGATGGTTTCCGCTTCACTAATGTCGATCACACTTGTTGCAGAACCATTGTTAATGGCAATACTGCCGGGCGAAATTCCACGGCCGCCGCGTAGCAACGACAACCGCGTTTCGTTCGTGAGCACCGGGTTCAGGTCGACCGCGCCTCCTACCGGTGTTGAGACGGCGCCAAATAGCGTCGCACCGGCAACATTGGTGGCGAATAAGACATCCGTGTCGGAGTAACTATTGAGGCTTCCCTCGTTACCACGGTAGACGACATTCTTATCCACAAGCTCGAAAGGAAGCTGCCGGCTCTTCGACCCGGCAAACAAGTAGCGGTCGCGAAACTGGCGATTCCCAGTTTCGACAAGCCGACTGATGATTTCTTCGATCTCTTGCGCGGCAGCTTTCCTGGCTTCGGGGGCGTCAATCGAGTCCGCGACGGAGATGGCCGCAGCACGTGCATCGGAAATCAGTCCGGAAACGGAATTGATCGCTGAATCGGTCGCAGCCAGGAACGATTCACTGGTGAGCAGGTTGGCTCGAACCTGTGACTTTTGTTCAATGAGACGCTGTAGTGTGATGGAACGCAGCGCCGCAGACGGCGATTCACTGGGAATCGTAAATTTCTTGCCAGTGCTGACGGCCGTTTGCAGCTGAAAGACGGCCGACTGATCTGACCGCAACTGCGAGAGCAGACGCTGTTGGATCAGCAATTCGCTGACGCGAGTTGTGGGTATGGGACTAATGGCCATTGAGCCGATGCCGCGCGGGCGCCTCCGGTTTTCCGTCGGGTCGTTCGAATCTAGCGCTGGGTCTCGTCGCGTTTTGTGTGGTCACGTGACTCGCAGGCATGACATATCCTGTTTCAGCTACAACTCCGTCAGCAAGTTGAGGAGTTCGCTGACGGCTGCGATATAGCGAGCGGCGGCTTGGTACGCTCTTTGGTATTGCAGCAGCTTGACGGCCTCGTCATCCAGGCTGACACCGCTAATACTGAGGTGCTGCGCATTGAGCGATTCTTGAAAGACTCGGAAACCTTCGGTGGCGGCCTGCTGCGTTGCTGAAGCTTGTGTCACGCTGCCGACGAAGTTCTCGTACAGTTCTGCTAGCGAGTCACCGTCTTTGGCGTCCAAGGGCGCGTTGAGGAAATTGGCGAGCAGTTCCGCATTGTCTGCGTCGTTGGCGATTCCTCCACGGGAAGCTGCGAATCGCGTTGGATCGGAAAGAATGACGTCAGAGACACCGAGATCTCGCGCTGTTGTGCCGGTAAAGAAAACATTCAGTCCCAACGCGGCCAGCACATGGCTGGTGTCTTCCGCAAAGGCGAATTCTTGGTCTGGGGAATCTGATGTCAGCGAGACGGTTCCTGTTGGCGTAATGCTCGCGCTGATTCCGTCGATGGCGTCCAAATCGGCAACTAAGCTATCCAAAGTTGTGTCATCATCATCCAAGCCGTTGAGGTCAACGCGGATGTCGGTCGTTGTTGTTGTTCCCGTCTGCTTGTTGAACAACAACACTTGGAAGCTACCATTCACGGGCTCAAAGGTCAGGCCCGCAGCATCCAAAGCCAATGTGGAATCGGTCAGTGAAAACTCACTCTCAAGTTGTGAAAAGCCTTTGAGGCCCTGTCCTGACGAGTGGATTTTGTTGAACTCGAACGCCAAGGCTGCTCCGAATTCATCCAGCTTTTCAATGAATCCACCAACAATCTCGTCCCGGGCGGAGATCAATCCGCCCAATTGCCCCGAAGGCGAGTCAAGCGGTTCGTTCGTATCTGCAAACTCAATGGCTGCAACGTTCAACCCCTTGTCGGAAGAGAGCACGACGTTGACTTCTCGCCGTTGTCCCTCGAAGACCAGAAAAGCTCCATTAACCGCGATATTGGCCGCGCCGCTTGGTTGCTCGTCGATGCGGACGTCAAGGATCTCGGACAGCCGCGTCAGAGCGATTTCGCGTTGGTCACGCAGCCCTACGGCATCACTCTTGCTGACACTACCACCCTCGGTCTCGCTAATTTGCACATTAAGGCGGCGGATTTCTTCAGTGAGTCGGTTGACTTCCCCTCCTAGCGCGCGGACCTGCTCGTTCAAATCCTGTCGAATATTGAATGCTCTTTCGGACAGCAGGTTGAGCGAACCGGCAAGCTGCTCACCTGTCAGAGCCGCCAGGTTGCGAGATGAGGAGCTGTCGGGCTGGTTGAGGACCTCGTTGATGTTGGAGAAAAATCTCGTTAGTTGGCTGCTGATGTCTGTATCTGTGAGTTCACCGAGCAACGTTTCCAGCTCGAGATAGGCCTGCTCACGCGTCTCTGCGCCGTTCAAGTCACTGGTGGCGTCCCGCAGTCGGGTCAGCAGAAACTTGTCGACCTTTTGAATGACCGCGTCAACTTCCACACCAAGCCCGAGCAACAACTTGCCCTGGCGCTGCGTGGGGCCCGGCTTGAAGACGACCTCTTCCCGGATGTAGCCTGGCGTGGCAGCGTTGGAGATATTTTGACCGACAACCTGCAGGCCAATCTGATTGGCTCGCAGGGCGTTGTTGGCCAACTGAATGGAGCTGAGGAGTGACATGAGCGGTCAGTCGCGAGTTTGTCTTCTGCGGTTACGCGTTGTGGTCCATCAAACCACCGGTATGGGAAGACAACAGTCCTTTTCCATATATCGGTTGATCACGACCGCCGGTAGCGAGAATCTCCAGCATCTGAGCCAAATGAATCAGAGTTCGCTGCGCGACAAGCCATTGAGTTAGACAGCGATGCTGGATCAGCTTGCTTTGCTGTTCTGCTTGCTGAAAGCGTGCGCGAAAGCGCATTTCCCCTTCGCCTTCGGGAATCGAGTCGGCCAGTGTCCGCAAGCTCGCGGCGGGTTTCCCCTCGGTTTTTGCAGCGCTGAGTAACTCTGCCCTTCGGTCATGGCAGGCGTGGAGCCGGTCCAACAGCTTGATCTCACGGTCAGCGTCGTCCGCAGAAAACTCGCACTTGCCTGCAAGCTGATCTTGTTTGTAGGACAAGACATCAAGCAACTCACTCTGCGTCTCGGCAAGTTCGCTCAACAGGCCACTGATTTCTTGTTCCCAGTCCGTATGCTGTGACATGTATGCCGCCGTTGCGAAAACAAAGATAATTGACGGGAAAACGGGATAGAGGACATCGAAGAGGCGTGCTTTTGACAGGTGGTTACGCCACGACGTCAAACTGCGCCTTGTAGAGTGATTCGGAAAACTCGCCTGAACCTGACTTCGTGAGTTCTTCAGACAGCACCATGTCAAGCTGTTTGCGGAACATCTCCTCTGCTCGCCCACCATGAAAATAGGCTGGCTCTTGCACGGTCTTTCGCATGGCCGAGAGCATCTGCCCATAGAACGTTGTGCCGACAAATCGGTCAAATGCCTCGCGGACTTCTATGTCTTGGCCGCCCATTTCCTGCAGCAGCCCTGTTCCGTGGTCTTCGATGCTGAACTTGGTGGTTGAGTCTTGAGCGGTCACATTGAGCCGCCCGTTCTCCAGGTAGGCTGAGATTCCAGCGATCGCGTCGATCTTGGAGGCCAGCTTTTCCAGCGTCGTTGCCGGTGCGTCGGCTAAGTCTCGTCGTTTGGCATCCAAGCCACGGGCGTCGTCTGCGTTGAGGATTGGAATCGGTGTACGTTCGACTGCATCGCTCCCTGCTCGTTTCACAGAGACAACGAGATCTCCAGAGTGAATGGATCGTTTGCGTGCACCGACTCCGACAGAGTCGGGAAAGAAGCGGTCCACTCGGCCAAGGTGCTTTGTGGCGCGATATCTCGTCAGACGTGGCTCACTAGCTTCATCTCTGCGACCGATCCCCGGCTTAATCTCCCCGTTTTCCGCTGTGTGAGATTGCATGTGGCTGTGAAAGCCAGTGATCACGGCAAACGAATTTGTCGGTGTCTCTTCGGAGTCCTTGTCAACTGAGTTGCGCTCAACAAGATTCTTCAACCGCGAGACCAGCACGTCAGCCTGATTGCTAACCGTGGACATCGCAGATTCTGATGGTGAGATGGCGTTCGACATGGTCTGGCCTGAATGGCAACGGCTTGGAGCAGGTCGCGATTTTCACAGCTTTCGAGCTAACGGATGTACTCGACGTGACCGTGGATTTTTCCACCGGCTTCAAGTGCGCGAATGATCGAAACCACCTGTTCAGATGGAACTTTGATGGCGTTGAGTGCATCCACTAAAGCTTGGAGTTTCGCCGTGTGGATGGCATCGAAGTTGTCTGCTGGCTGCGGGTCAAACGGGACGAAGTTACCGCCAGGAGGGGCCACTTCCACGCTGATACCATTCACACTGAAAACTCCGGCTTCAATTTCCACGTTTGGGTCAATGACGATGGTGCCTGACCGTTCATCGACGACGACGCGTGCCGCATTAGGGACTTCCGAAATCGGGGTGCGCATGATGTCCGCAATGAAATCTGGCACGGAGTCATAGAACTCCGGAATCATGATCTCAATCGTGCGTTGATTGAGAGCCTGAGCGAACTTTTGCTGACGTGAACGGGTATAGCCGGGCGATGGACCGTACGCTTGTAGCGAACCTGCCCCGATGGTGCTGTTGATCTCGTCGGCAATTGTCTTGGAGATGCCCCAAGATGTGTGTTTGGGGTCAACCAGTAGAGTTACACGCCCCATCTCGGACATGGGCGTGATCATGTTGGTTCCCATCGTGCATCCACGAGCGATGGTGCCGGAGAGTGGATTGTCTTCATCAAGGCTCACAGGTCCAGAAGCATAGGCGTACACACCGGGATTGTTTGGATCTTCCCCGGGGATGGGAGCAATCAACGGCGTTGGCAACAGCCGGGCTCCCTTGAGCGACTTCTTCGTTGCACCCGCGGCCGTGACTCGGCAGTCAACTTGATCTCCCTTGGACAATCCCGCCGGTGGCAATGTGACCTCCACGTAGACTACCGCAGCATTACGGCTTCCCTTAAGAGCTTCGATGCCTTCGCCCATTGCCGTGACGTCAGCCCCCAGCATTTTCATTGCCATCGAAGTGGCGTATGCGGTGGGCAAGAACTTGTCCGGATCTCCTGTCCCATCCAATCCAAACACCAAGCCAAAGCCGATGAGCTTCTGTTCATCTTGCCCTTTGACACGGCAAATGTCGCCGATGCGAACTTGGGCGGACGCCGGCTGAGCAAATGCAGAGAGAATGCACAGCAAGGCAACAGTCACGCTTAGGACGAATGGGCGATTCATTTTCGGCCTCAGGGTGGATGAAAGAACTTCAAACAGGGAAGCGAACTTTCCCGTCTAGAACGGGTTCACAAAGTCCAGGAATCGCGTGATCATCCCAGGTCGATAGCCAGCAGGAACGTCGCCTTCCTCGCTCTTGTGGATGTAGAGGTCGAAGATGTCTTCGCTACGGACGGAGTTGTTGGGGAGCACATCTTCCGGACGTACGATTCCGCTGATGACTTGCGTCCAGGTGTCCCCGTTGTTCTGGATCGTGCGTTTACCGTGAATGACGAGCAGACCGTTGGGCCGGACTTCAACAATCCGCGCGGCCATGCTGAACCGCATGGCTTCCGTCGATTCTGCATCTGATGTCGCACGGTACTGGCTGTTGAGAGTTCCGTTGATGGTGGGGTCGCCGTCAGCTTGTGTGGCCGGTTTGAGATCAGCACCACGAAGCCGAATCCAGTCTGCCAACACCGCGGTGATTCCCGCCTGCTTTCGACGTTGCATGTCACCTTCGGACAGCGTTGTCGACCGGTAGTCGATATTGACGGTGATCAGGTCATTGGTGCGAAACTCGCGCGGCGGCAAGGCACGGACGTGCGTGAACGAGCGGAACTGCAACGGTTGGCCATTTTGAAGGCCGTGGTATTGGCCATTCTGTTGACCCCAGGCAACGGTCCCCAGTGCAAAGATGACCATCACCGCAGCTTGGAAATAGGTACGCCAGTAAACTCTCATCCAGTTGTGACGTGGTTTGCTCATCGTGATTCCTTTCGTCAGGGGCGCTAAGATTGTCCTTGGGATGGGGGATGCCGATCTAGCGGCGTCTCCACTTCAACTGGCCAGGCACATTGACCGATTGAAAGCTTGTCTTGCTGCCGTGGTCTTGCCCGGCCAATGACGTTGGTTGATTGGCTCCACCCACGTTTCGATGAGCTCGATGCATCGATTGAGACGAACTCCGCCTGACAGACAGTACGTGTTCGGCGTCGGGTGTTGGCGGCAAAGCCCGCACTTGTACGGATGTGTTTCTCTGCGGGGCTGCGTTTACCGGCAAGTTAGTCGCGGCACCGAGATTCACTTCCACTTGGCCTGGTCCAACAACCATCGCGTCAAAGTGCTCTTTCTGAAACTCGGATTCCACTTCGACTCGTTCGCCCAATGAACCATCTGCCAACGCGATGCCAACCGCTCGCAAACGGATTGGCCCATTTCGGACAACGACAGTCACGGTGTCCTTTCGCTTGATCAGCAACGGGCTACGGATCATCGATGAATCCAGTTGTTGCCCGGCATAGAGCGTTCGAATGACTTCTTTGCCGATGATGTCTTCCATCCGCGGCAGATTGCCAATGTGGTGTTTGTCCTCCGCGGAGACAGTTTGCGTATGGACGTGGTTTGCGGTAAGCACGGTGCCAGCACGAACGTCATAGCGAAGTGAAACGATCACGGGGGGCAATGACACACTAACGGAAATACCAATCTGATCCCGCAATCCGTCGGCAGGCTGTTGCTGCTGCAACATGGGCTCAAACACAATTTGTTGTGGGCCCAGCCATGAGGTGACATCTCCAGGGACAGGTCGGCGAGGGACACTGGCAATTTCCCAAACCGTATGCCGGTTGAGCGTGTTTGCTTGAGCCGGAGTGAGTTGAAGTTGGACGCGCCAATCCGTATTGGCGTCAATCCGTTCGCGAAGAAAGTTCATGACCATCTGTTGTAAATGATCGGTACCGTTGTGGTTTACCAGCGGTGCCGCCCGGTTGACCGTGTTGGCATCCAACCTCGTGGGTTCCTTGTCGTTGCTGCGGACTTCGACGCGATTCGCGCCACTGAAGCGATGGCTGACATAGTCAATGTTCCGTTTCCACAAGGCATCCTGAATCTCGCGAATGGAAATCCATTGCCGGCCGCCGGCGCGCGGCGCAGGCCCCAGTTCCACGCTCTTGAGTTTGGCGATTTCTTCCTCCGTTCCGCCGAAGACCTCCGCGACATCGCCTAACCGAATGACAGCGCTGCAAGTCGCTTGGGAGCGAACTTCAATCTCTGCTGCCGTGCTGGTGCGCGCGCACGTTGTCAGAACGAGCATGGCCAAGAAGAAGCACGAATCCTTTGCGTAGTTGAGCAGTCGAGTCGCCATGTGATTGGTGCGCTTGAACGGGATCTTCGTAAATGAGAGAGTCGATGCCATCGGAGAGAAACATGTCGTCGTTTAGAACCGCCGCATGTTGGAGAGCAATTGCAGCATCTGATCGCCAGCTCGAACGGCTTCACTGTTGAGTTCAAACGCACGCTGTGTATTGATCATGTCGATAAGTTCCGTCACCGGCTTCACGTTGGACTGTTCCAGAAACCCGGAAAGCAATGTGCCGCGGCCATCTGAACCGGGAATACCGGTGACCGGAGAACCTGAAGCGTCGGTCTCCGCATAGAGATTCTCACCCAGTTTCAGCAGGCCATCCGGGTTGATGAACTTGGAGGTTTGCAGTTGGCCGATGCTGTCAAAGGACGACTGTCCGGCGATGCGGGCTTGCACGGTGCCGTCCCCGCCAATCGTAATTTCCTGTGTGTCGGGGGAGAAGGTAATCGACGGTTCGACGACCCGGCCGATGTTGGCGGATGAGATCACCAACTCACCGTTGGCATTGATGTCAAACCGTCCGGCACGTGTGTATTGAATTTCGCCTGTCAACGGATCAACGACTTGAAAGAACCCCTCGCCAGTGATGGAGACGTCCAGCGGTCGGCCGGTATCTTCAAATCCACCTTGTGTGAACTCGGTTTGGACACTGCTGACTTTTGTCCCCAGACCGATTGAGACACCCGTTGGTGTGAGGTTTCCGCCGCCGTCGAGTGCCCCCGGCAGTTTCTCATGAACGTAAAATAGGTCTTCCGTGTTAACCCGATCGCGCTTGAACGCGGTTGTGTTGACGTTGGCCAGGTTATTGGCGATGGCATCCAGCTTGGTCTGCATGGCCTGCATGCCAGTGGCGCCGGTGTAGAGAGTTTGCAAACCCATGGATCTTACCTTTGATAGACGTCGCGATCAGTTTCCAAGCGTGACAGCCGCGTTAGGAGTTACCTCCGGAAAGCACGCGGTTGATCAACGTTCCGGCGATGTGGTCTTGGTTTTGAATCATGTGAACGTTCGCTTCGAATGCGCGGCTGGCGGCGATCATTTCCATCATCCCTGAGACCGGGTTCATTCCTGAAGATTCCAGATATCCCTGGGCGGTCATCCGCTCCTCTGGTGGAGCTGGCTGAACGTCCGCCAGCGGCCGAAAGAGATTGGCGCCGACTTTGACCAGGTCACCCAGCGAGGATGGCTTAACGATAGCGAGATCGATCACGTTGCCCGCTTGTTGAATCTGGCCGATGGACGAGAGTGTCCAAGGGGCATTCGGGTTGATCGAGATGGCACCACCTGAGGAATCGAGGACGGGTTCACCCCGTTCGGTTGTCAGTTGGCCGTCTGCGTTGAGATCGAAATTGCCGGCACGCGTCAGGAACTGTTCGCCGTTTCGTTCGATGACGAAAAACCCTTCCCCTTTGAGAGCAAAATCCAGATTCCTGCCGGTGCGGTTAAGCGAGCCTGGCGCATGGGTCGTGGGCGTTCCTACAAGGGAGACACCGCTTTCCAATTCGGGGAAGTTGTTTTCGCCCTGTGAAAAGCCGCGCTGAGCGACGCGCGTTTCCTTGGATTGGGCGAGGATGACCTCTGGCTTAAAGCCAACCGTGTCGACGTTGGCGATGTTGTTGGACAACACCTCCATCCGCTTGGCTTGCACGGCGGCGCCTTGGGCCGCGACGTAAACTCCATTCGCCATGGCGTGACCAGCACTGAAACTTTGTCACGCCCCCCTGAGGCTAGAGTGGTTTCCGCTGAAGAAACCATACCGTCGCCACGGCAATGCACGACACGTGCCACACGGTGGTCCTTTGGGCGTTAGGGACCGTAAGCTCAGTCACAAACGGAATTTGCCTCTTCCAAGAACTGAGTTGAGTTCTTTGTGATTGCGAGCCCAGGTGGCATTTCTCGGCTGCTACCGCGCCGAATTTGCGCGGCATTTTTTGCGCGACCCCGTTCATGCAAACGGTTGAAGCCATCGCCGTCCCCAGATATCTACGCTATCCTCGCTGGCATGAAGTCAGAACTTCCTCAGACCGGCCGAGTTGCAGGCGTCGATTTTGGCACGAAGCGAATTGGTGTCGCCATCTGCGATTCCCGCCGTACGCTAGCATCACCTTATCTGAATTATGAACGCCGGAGCCCCGATGCGGACGCCAAGTGGTTTCAGAGTTTCGTCAAAGATGAGCAGGTGGTGCTCCTAGCCATCGGGCTTCCCGTGCATATCAGCGGTGACGAAAGCCAGAAGTCGCGCGAGGCAAGGGAGTTTGGTAGCTGGCTCGTGGAGAAGACCAGCACGCCTGTTGTCTACGTAGACGAGCGGTACACCAGCAAACAAGCGGAAGAAATCCTGCAAACGGCTAACCTGACGTCCAAGCGTCGCAAAGCCCGCCGCGACATGCTGGCTGCGCAGATGATTCTGCAAGCGTTTTTGGAATTGGGAGCCAGCCCTAACCCACCGGGCGCTTTGGACGATTGATGTGGCTTCGTAGTGTACTGATTGTCAACCAGGGGCGGATGTGACTTCACGTCTGCCGGTGGATTCTCGCGAAGTGACCGCTGGATAATGCACGGCCTGATGGCGTTGTGAGCATCAACTCACCATGCTCTGTTAAAAAAGTATCGAGTTCGTTGCTGGTCAATGACTGCTGAATCAGCGCTGCCAATCGTGGTCCATTGAACTCCGGCGAATGCGACGTCAGCAACAAGAACTCCAAGGTCCCTGTTACAAGAGCCAGACACTCTGACAACAACGGCAAGAGGTCGTTCTCGATCTTCCAAACTCGCTTGCCGCCGCCATGGCCATAGCTGGGTGGATCCAAGACGATTCCGTGATAGGTCTTGCCGCGTCGCGCTTCGCGCTGGACAAAACGCCGCGCGTCTTCCACCAACCAACGAATGGGAGCATCCGCAAGTTGCGATAGCGTCGCATTCTGCCGAGCCCAGTTCACGACGCTACGGCTAGAATCGACGTGGGCGACTTCCGCGCCAGCAGCCGCTGCGGCCAACGTGCTACCTCCAGTGTAGGCAAATAGGTTGATCACTCGTGGCGACGTTTGGTACGCTTTGCGGTAGCTCCGCACACGCTCAGCAATCCAACGCCAGTTGGCCATTTGCTCCGGAAACATCCCAACCTGGCCAGAAGGTGCGAGGTGGAGCCTTAGCGAAAACTCGCCGGCGTTGATCGTCCAGCCCTCCGAGGTAGCTTCTGACATTGCCGCCGACGCCGTTGACCAATCGCCAGCCGATGAGCGGTCTCCCTCATAACGCGCATCAGCCATCGCCCAGAATTCATCGTTCGTCAGGCTTATGTGTTCTGTCCCAGGGCAGGGACGATCAAGCACAAACGCCCCAAACCGCTCCAGACGGCGGCCGTGACCAAAGTCGAGTAGCTCATAGTCGCCCATCATCCACCAAGCCACAGCCTGCGATTCATTCCTGCGGAGTTGTGAGCAGCCTCATCAAGTGAGCTGGGAAAGTGCATACGCTCAATGCCCACACTGCCAGAAACATGCGTTGTTGAGAGTTAGCGTTGAAACGGAAAACAAATGGAGACGCTATTTGGCCAGCTTACTCCCCAATAATCTTCACCAGCACCCGCTTTCGCCTTCTTCCATCAAACTCGTAATAGAAGATGTGCTCCCACGGGCCAAGGTGTAGCTGGCCATCGGTGATTGCGACAACAACTTCGCGACCCATGATCTGGCGTTTGTGGTGGGCGTCTGCGTTGTCTTCGCCGGTACGATTGTGCAAGTATCCGCCCTTGGAAGGATCACTGCCAGAGTTGAACGGGACGAGTTCCTCCAGCCAGCGTTCATAGTCAGCATGAAGACCAGACTCGTTATCGTTGATGAACACGCTCGCCGTGATGTGCATCGCGTTCACAAGAATCAAACCGTCCATCACGCCACTCTTGGCGACAAGCTGCTCAACCTCATGGTGGAGGGAAACAATGGCCCGTCGTTCAGGCACTTCCATCCACAGTTCTTTGGTCAATGTCTTCATGGCATCTTTCAACGATCCTTGGACAAAACAAAGTAAAGAGAAGCAGCTGAAGAAGGCCACTACACCCTTCGTCGGCTACTGTCACATTTGCCAACACTCACTAGCCGAATTGGAATGCTCAACCCCGCCGGTCTTCACTCCAACACAATCATCGGGCTAGAGCCATCGGCTTGATCAATGACCCCAATCCGCGCGGCGAAGGTATAGTCGGATGAACGCAAGCGGGCGAGCACGTCATCCGCCTGATCTTGCGTGACGCCAGCGATTAACCCCCCCGATGTCTGCGGGTCAAACAGCCAGTCGGGCGGATTGTTCCCGCGAACCCGTGAAGCGACGCGAGCGTTATCTTCAAACAAGGTGCTGCGAATTCCCAGGGCGGTCACGTCAGTAAAGCCTTCGTAGATCGGTACGTGATCGATCGCGATCTTTGCGGAGACTCCACTGGCGTCCAGCATCTCCAGCAGATGCCCCGCGAGACCAAAACCAGTGACGTCCGTGCAGGATACAACTCCAAACTCAGCCATAATCGCTGCTGCGTCCTTGTTTGCTTTGAGCATCTCTTCCAGCAGCGGCTCATACCAGGCAGCTTTGCATTCGGATTGCATTAGTGCAGCCAATAACGCGCCGGTTCCCAATGGCTTGGTCAGAATCAACGTGTTACCAGGTCTCAGGCCAGACTTACGGAAAAGTCGGCCCCGTCTGGCGAAGCCAGTCATGGCGAATCCCATCGCCAACTCGGTTCCTTCTGTGGTGTGCCCGCCGGCAAGCGTGATCTCCATTTCGCGGAGTGATTCGCTCGCGCCGGCCATCAACTCTTGGAGCTGTGCTTCTTGAATGGGTGTCCGCGCGAACGGGAGGGTGGCGATGGCCAGCGCCGTCTGTGGCTGAGCGTTCATGGCGTATAAATCGCTGGCCGCATTCAAGGCCGCCATCCGTCCAAACAGATAGGGATCATTGAGGAACGATTTGAAGTAATCAACCGTTTGAACTTCAACCAGTTCATTATCGTCGGACTGTGACGACTGCTGCGCACCTGCTTGATCGGTGGTTGGCAGACGGAAGACGGCCGCGTCGTCGCCGTCTTTCAAACCAACGAGTACACGCGGGTCGTCTTTCGCTGTAAGGTCCTTGAGTACATTGGAGAGAACGTGAGCGGGCACCTTTGACCCGCAGCCACCGCAGCGCATGACATCTTCAGCGTTTTCTTCGTCCGTGTCGCCCATCTCAGGAAAGACCGTGAACTTCTGTACCCAACGTTGGTCAATCCAGTTCTTGAGCTTGCGGGCAGCTTTGCTTTTCCAGGCGAATGCTCCGTAGTTGAGTACCGCGCCGCCATCAGCTGTATTGAGCAAATAGAGGACGCGCTTTTGCGGGCGGAAATCTCGCAACGGTTGATCGCGCAACCGGCGGCGAATGTTGTCATACAAGACTCGGCCTTCCCGCACGGCGTAGACACCGCTTTTGGCAAGCTGCGGATAGTCATCGAAACTCGCGCAATCACCCGTGCCAAAGACATCGCTTTCGGAAACTGACTGGAGCGTTTTGCGAATTCGCAAGAAACCATGCTCGGTGACGGACAGTCCCGCTTCGCGAATCAACTCCGCCGCAGAAGCCTGCGTCGCCCAGAGGACTTGATCGCAGCTGACGTTTTCACCAGTTTCCAATTGCAGCTCTGTTGGATTGCCTCCGACGACACGGGCGCTGGTGCGGACGTTGATGGCGCGCGCTTGCAACTCCCTTGCGAAGTGGCGCGTCGTCCGATCCGGAAACGTGGGCAGCAATTGTTGATTGGCTTGGAGTAGGGTGATCCGGAAGCTACTGATGCCACTCATTCGTTTGGCGATAGCCAGTGCAAGTTCGCAACCGCTGGCGCCACCACCAACAACAGCCAGATGAAACGGGCGGGGATTCGCTTGGAGTTCGGCTTCCAACGCGGAGAGCCGTTTAATGAGTTTGGCGAGTGGCCGCATCACAAACGCTGACTTGCCATCGATCAATCCCTCCGGGGCGGCCGGAATGGAGCCTAACCCCAACGAGAGGATGTCGTACTTGATCGGAGGGCGTTGCTCGAACACCACCTGCCGACGACCGGTTTCAATTTTGCAGACGGGCTCGGAGACTAGCCGGAGGCCAAAACCAGCAGCCATGCGTACCAGGTCAAAGGAAATCTGATCGGCTGTGAATTCTCGACCGATATGAGCCGGTACCATGGCCGAATACGGAATCTCATTGCCTTGGTTGACCAAAGTTACGCTGACGCCGGGAATCGGCCGCATGGCAAATCGCCTGGCGAAAACGAGATGCGCATTTCCTGCGCCGACCAGCACGACTGATTTGGCGATCGGTGCAGGAGACCCCAACTGCATGACAAGTTCCGTGGGTGTTGGTTTTGTTCCAAGGAGTACTGGCAACAGAATGTCAGTAGACTCCATTTTGGATAGCGCAGCGGTCCAGGGAAGACCCTTCCCACGGGATTCCGGGCCTGTAGGAAGAATCCCGAGTGATCCTGAAGATTCGCCTTGGCTGCTGAATTGGGTATGTTGGCAGGTTGTTGGAAAATGCTCTTGTCGTGTTTCAATCCAACTTATTCTGAGAAATGAATCTCTCCGTGCCGAATCGCGTCCCATAGAATGTATGGGGGCCGCGCAGCTCATCAAACTTATTTAGGGACCTGTGGTCAAAGGCAGGAATGACGCACAAGCATCGTAGCGGAATGACGCTGGTTGAACTCCTCGTGGTGATCTTCATCATGGGGTTATTGCTGGCATTGTTGATTCCCGCTGTGCAGTCTGCCCGAGAGGCGATGCGTCGAATTGAGTGTTCCAATCAACTTCACCAAATCATTTTGGCCATCCAGAGCCATGAAGATATCCACCATGCCATTCCGACCAACGGTTGGGGGTATCAATGGGTTGGCAATCCAGACCGTGGTTCTGGACCTCGGCAGCCCGGCGGTTGGGCCTATTGTATCTTGCCATACGTAGAACATCAGAATCTGCGCACGCTAGGTCAGAACTTGCCGGAGCCGCGGCAAAAGGAAGCACTGGCGACGTTAATTCAAACGCCGGTTAAGCTGTTCAAGTGTCCGACCCGTGGACCTGTAGCCCTGTTTGAGAATGATCCACGGACGTCGCCGATCAACGCTGCATGGACGGAATTTGTCGCCCGCACGGACTACGCGATCAACGAAGGCGATGTGCACATTAAAACCAATGCCGGGCCGCGAACTTTGGCCGAAGGTGACCAGCCCCATTACGTCTGGCCTGACACGTCCATGGCCACCGGAGTTTCTTACGTCCGCAGTCGGGTGAGCTTTGGTTCTGTCCTGGATGGATTGAGCAACACCTATTTTGTCGGCGAGAAATATGTTTTCTCTGCTGACTACCTAACCATTGATGATCCAGGGTATGACCAAAGCATGTATACCGGCGCAGACCTAGACACCAACCGCGCTGCTGAGAACTTGCCGGCTTGGGATGGATTAGATATGAGTCACATGCCCAACAATGGGGCGCGGCTGTTCGGCAGCGCCCACCCTAACGCGTTGAATATGGCCTTTGGTGACGGGCATGTCGGCCGGCTCAACTACAACATCGATTTGCAAACCCATCGCAATCTTGGTAATCGCCACGACGGCCAATCGACGACATCGTCTTTCTGAGTGGGTTGTTTCGCCACAATCCTGTTTCAATAGCCTGCCAACCAATTGGATCTATTGAGATAGCGAGGTACCATTTGCAACGGCGGTTGCGCGGCGTTTTGTCCGCCAAACACCCCAAATCACGCCGGCAATTGCGATCGCTATTGCCACAATCCACGCCCCCAGCAGCAGCGAACATCCGATAGCGATCGTCGGCAAGATAAGTGAACGGTGCTGCGCCGAGGGCAGCATTTGCGAATCTTTCCCGAATGCCCGACGCGGGATAAACAAGGTTGCTGTGGCTAGCAATCCGAGCGCAATCACACTGCGAGGCCACGAGGTACTTGGCGGCTCATCATTCGCAAGTTTGACCTGCAATTGGCTGCCACGGAAAAGATAGGCATATCGATCTCGAGGCCAAACTGTCGCTGCACTCGCGGCAGGCCAGAAGTTTTCCACGCTCACGGAGTTGGAATCGCCACTTTTGTATGTCGCGAGCTGAGTTGATGTTCCTTGACCACTGAGCACTCCGTCAGCGACCTTTGGTGACTTGCTTAGTACTTCACGCGACAACAACTCCGCTAGCAAAGTCGATGGCGACTCTTGGCTGAGCCATTCCAAACGCAGTTGCTCGAAAACACGCTGCGCGACACGAATTTGGTTTAATCGTCGCGGTGGCTGTTGGTTCGTGAGGCCCGGAGCAATGCCATCTCCCAGCCAGAGAGTTTCCTCGATGGGAATGTCCAGCGGTTCTGGAATCTGGCAGAGTGAGGACCCTGCATCGCCACCGTCAGGCTGTGAAGAACTAACCAGCCCCAGTCCAATCCGCTGTGGCTGCCAGGAAGACCAGAGCGTGACTTCGCAAATTCTATCAGAGAGCATTCTCGTTTGAGCAGGCAAACCGTTGATGTCCGCGGACGTCAAGCTTGACTTTGCTGGCAGCTGGAACTGCACGGATGTCGTTCCGCGCGGGTGCAAGTGGTAGGTTACTGCGATGCTTGGTCGGCCTGTTTCTACGACTTGTGCAACCACCAGCGGAAACTGCGGTGAGGTGCCCACCAACGAAGTCTTAAGTGAGAGCAGCGCTTTGACCTGTCTAATCTCGAAGGTCCTGTCCACGGATAGGCTAAACGTTTCGGGAGTTGCGGGATCGCGTTCGAGACCTTCGATGTCCCACTCAAGGATGGACCCACCAACTGCACGGGGAACGATAAGCACTCGCTCGACCATTTCCGCCGAACGACCAAGTTCTGCAAGTACCGGAACTTGTTGCGGGGCCGATAGCCGGGAGGGCAATGTTAACCGCAACTGCCATTGGTACTGATCGTGTGTGATCGTGGGCTGCAGATGCCGCTCTGACCTCCGAAGTTGGAATCTTCGCAGGTCGCCGTCATGATTTGGATCGAACGTGACGTGCCAGCCTGGTACGGGAGATGGATCCATGCGCCAATCACCGGGAATGTCTAGCAGGAAATCATCCGGAACGTACGTGCCCTCTTCTGCTAAGAGCGTAACCGTGGCGTGCCAATTCCCGTGTTCGCGGAACAATCGCGTTGTCAACCTTCCCCGCGACGCGGCTGTTGATTGAAGTGCAATGTTAGGGGAGGTACCGGTCTGCGCTTCAATGGGAAACACGCCAATCAGCTGCGTGCCATCAGGAGGCGCCACATGCGGGTCGGCGATCGCAGCAGGCGTGCTTCCAACAGGCATGATCGCCTGAATATTTTCCCGACGAAAAACCGTCAGTATGCATCCCCCTTCGTTAACGCTCGAGAATCTTAATAGCTTTGGACGGTAGAGCGCAGGGAACTCCGTCCATCCTTCCGATGCTTGAATCTCCAACCGCAACAATCCCGTCGGCACCCCTGAAGTCAAGACAACGAGCTTCCCTGACGTAGTCGACCAATGACGTATAACTTCGCGGCCAGCTTCGTCGCGCACGGAGACATCCGTGATTTCGAGAGCCTCTGGTATTTCCACCTGCCAGAGGAAGCGTTGTTGGGCAGGAAGCGCCACGGACGTTTTGAAAACGTATTCGCATCCACTACGACCAATCACCGCCTCAGCTTCTAGGTAGCTGTTGGCTTCTGTGGCGACCGGCTGAATCGCTATCTGCCAGCTTGAGGTCTCTGCAATCGGTCTGGCGACTAGTCGTGGCAATTCGACAGCCCCCCAATCGACCGCGAACGCTTCGGGAGAGATGTCAGCGAGCTGCCTTCTCTCCAATTCCGAGATTCGCCAGCGCTGATCAACGCCAACTCCCCAGAATTGGACTTGAGACGGCGAATTAGCGAGGTGAAGCCTTGGGAACCGCCATCGGCCTGTCGGTCTGCGGTCCCGGAAGGAAAACTCCAGGCTAACCTCCCTGCGGTCCAACATGGAGCTTGGTAATGGGATCGTCAGGTAGTCAGTAATGGACCCTTGGGTATTTATGTTGCCAGCAAGGTTGGCCGAAGTCACGCGGCCATCGACGGCGGTGCCTTCTAATCGCAACGTGGGAGGGAATCGCAAGACGATGCTGTCAGGATGGGAATCATTAAAGAACAGAATGCGAGCGGAAAGCCGGGCAGTGCCGCCGGAGAACCTGAGCCAACTCAAGATTTTCACAGGCTGTTGGGGTGAGAACGCTCGGTCCTGTGAACGCAGGGTAAGTTGCAGTGAGTTTGCTGGGCCCAACACCACGTGTGACATCCCAGCGTTGGCAAACTGGCGCACACGTACGAAATCACCTGTCATCTCTACTTGCCGACCGGCGATATCCTCATCCGGCTGTGCGATCTCGACGGAGGCCCCTGAGATGGCGGGCACTGTAAACCGCAATTGCCCTGGCCGGAGAAGTGCCGCGTCCGTCGATACCATCTCAAGATCGATCGTGTGCTTTCCAACTCCCTGGATTGTCAACGTTGCTTGAACGTCCTCCCACTCAATCACGGACTCCCGCCCAGCTGGGAAAACCAACGCTGTTTGCGGGATTTGTTGGTAATCACTTTGCCTGAGCGGAAGCTCCACACGCGCCTCGTCTTCAAAAGAATGGACACGCAACGTCAGCGAAAGCTCGACTGCCCGAGACGAGACCAGTCCGCCTTCGGTAGCGCGGACGCGATGTTCCGCGGCGGTCAGTAAGTAACCACGCGGTCGCATGTTCGTCTCGTCTAGTCGGCGTTGAATCTCAGTGACCAGTTCTCGTGGCGCAAAGAGGTGAGTCCCATCTGGTTTGCCCTGGCCGTCCACGCGGACAAAAACGAGATAACGCTGCCCTTCTTCCTGTGAGGGAGAGACTCGCGGAGGTGGAAAAAGTCTCTCCTGGGACAAAGCAGTCTCGTCGTTTGTCGCCGTCGCGACGTTACTCCAAAGCACCACGCCCATGCCTAGCAGCAATGTGCCGAGCTTGAGGGTGCGCAACAATCTCCGCTGAGTCGCGTTGACCGTGCTGGGAGAATGAATAGCAAGCACGGCGACGATGACGCCAACCCCGAACCCCAGCGGAAGTCCACTGACAAGCTGCGAATAGGAGCTCGGCGCCAACAGCGAACCCGCGGTCAGTGTGGCACAGATGGACAATGCCCAATACCGATGTCGGTGGATGATCGTCCACCCAATGATGCCTGCAATAACCAAGAGGAATTTGTTCAACGACGCTTGACGTTCGGCATGAGCAACCGAAACAACTTTCGTCGCACCATTCAGGAGATAGATTGCATCTCCGTCAAAGGTAGCTAGCGATTGCCGATCGTCGTCATTGCGTGGCCATGGTGAGACTGGAGGTGCTGAGGACGAGTCTGGCCGAATCAACGTTGTCAGCCACTCACTGTCGCCAGAGGTCCCCGAGTCGAGCTCAAAGACAAGCCGATCATCGGAACGGATCCAATACAAACCGGAAGACTGTAGCGCATGCAAGCTCGTTATGGCCAGCGTATGATCATTGATAACCGCCAGGGCAAGCCCCAACTGCTCCATGGCGTGACGGATTGTTTCCGTTCCTTCCGCTCCGTGAATCGACTTCGCCATAAGCAGGTCATCAAGGGCATTCTCAGACTGGCTAATCCGATCAAGATCAATGAGTAGCTGATAGCCGTTTGCTTGCCATTCGTCGGCCAGGTGTTGAAGCGCACGGTTGAAATGTGGTGAGGAACCGCTGTTAGTGGTGCCTGTGCGGGCGATCTCGGCAGAAACAGCCGAGCGCGCGTTGGCTAAGAATCGTTTGGCCAGCGCGGTGCCACTTTCCGATAGCGCCTGGCGGCGGGTCGTCGCTGCTGGAAACTCACTCCAAGACGATGCTGGACCTAGTAGGCGGTTCGCAATTAAGCTCACAGTCGAACTCACGATTTGATGCCGACTGTCCGCATCGGTCCGGACCGTGCCCCAAGGCAACTGGAGCTTGGCTATTCGCTCAAAAACGATCGCTGAAAACTCAGGCCAAGGAACGGTGAACTCTCCGCTCAGACCAATCGCAGTGTGAGAAACGCGATACTGCAATTGAATCGTCTTGTAGGCAGGCTCGACAGGAATCGACACGCGCAGCAACTGGCCATCGTCGGTCCATCGAAGCGGTTGATCGTCTGCGCGGACCTCGATTAATTTCGCGTTAGGCGGGAGCGTGAACGCCAATTCCTCCGCGTGACGGCTTTGGACATGGCATTCAACCCTACACAGACTTTCTCCGTTGGAGTGCAACGTCCAATGTAGTGTTTCATGCCAAATAATCGGTTCCGCGGGCGAGACGGCGCTCTCCGTGTGACTGGCAGCGTTCTCACCATCCTCTTGTTTTCGTCGGATCATCAATGGAGACGACCGCTGATTGCTGGCAAGATCGATCGGCGAGAACGCATATCGAACGACACGCCTTGAGATGTCTGTGCTGAAGTCTGTTGGCAGCGGCCAGATTGGCTTAATCGAAGCCAACGACGATTCAACGTCATCTGGATGTTGAGCCAGGCTCGCGTAGACCTCGGCAGGAAACGCAACGACAACTTCTCCAGATGACACAGTTGATCCCAAGGGCGACGCCAGGCTGACGACAACCGGCCATCTTGTCGCAGGTGACGTTCGCGTGGCGATCAAATGTCCGTCCGCGTTGTCGAACGCATGGATCCGCCAAACCTCTACATCATCGGCCAGGCTGCGCTCGGCCAATTCATTTGTCGAGAGACGAGATGCTTCAACTGGCTCATCTTGTCCGGTCGCCCAAGTCCAAACTCCATCAGTCCGTGATTCCGAGACGTAGAATAGCGTCTCGCGCTGCATAGCATTAGGCAGACCCGTTACATGGAATGTCTCGCGTAATTCCGCTTCCGTCAGTTCCGCATGAACTTGAATAGAAACTGCACCTTGATTTTGCGCATCGCCCCAGATCAGGCGTCCGTGCGTTGGCGGGAACTTCAATCGATAGATTGTGTCACCGGGCTCAACTGTCAGGGGCAGATTGTCGTCCGAATGACTGGAAACTGCGGACGCAGATTCCTCAGCGCCGAGAAGATTGAGCTCGCTCGTACCTCCTGAGCTCGCCAGAGCCATCACATTCTCCCGTAGGCGCGCTTCAAGTGGAGACGCAGGAATGGCCTCAGCCAAGCTCAAGTCAGATCGCGCACCGACATCTCGCCGTGCCAAGATCGAGATTGTGAATTCACTGTGCCCAACGATCGGATGCGGAAGCTGCACGTCAATCAACGCATCGGGCATGCCATCTGTGACCGGCCGCTCCCAAGCAACGAGCACTTCGTTTTGCGGACGACCATCGGCAGAAAACTGAACGTTCTCAATCTTCCATTCATCCGCTATGGCGAGTTGAATTGCCGAACGGGATCCGAAATCTTGCAAGAAGCGTATCGAGCAATTGGCCCGGAGCTGTGCCTCCTCAAGAAGCAATCTTGTGGCCATCTCGGCATGTAGTCCACCTCTGCGACGCTCGACTGCTAAGCGCAGTTCCGCCGCAGGTGACATCAATCGGGCTTCTAGGTCATCGAGAGCTGTATAGGAGCTAATCTCGGCATTCGCGAACTGGAGGTCGGCCAAGCGCAACGGCGACAGCACTCGCACCCGTACCGTGCCTGTTTGCCAAAAGACTTCAGGAAGGATCAATCGTGGAAGCACGACTTGGTCGCGCTCAGGGAGGTGGTGTGATGCGACCGCGCTCAGAGCGACCGTTCGACCGGCCCAGGATGGCAGGATCTCAAGCTCAATCCTTTGTTGTTCAGACGTTGGCCGCTGTTGGGGCCGTAGCTCGGGCGAGTCCGGAACGGGTTGCGGCATGGAACCGTTAAGCTTGCGCGGCGATATTTCGCGTCCATCCGCAGCTAATGATTGCAAGTTTAATTCCCGCGGCATTTGTATCTGCAGCGCCTTGGCAGCATTCGCAGGAAAACGAATCTGCCAGTGTGTTGTGACGAGCAACTCGCCCCGGTCCGCACGGTAGGTCGTTTTTTCTTGTACTGTTGGGAGTGTGTCCGGCGCTGAGTTTGTTTCGTCACTCGTGCGGGTGAGAATGAGTGACGTCCGACCGCCAGCGGCCAGAACAATCTCCCATTGTCGCGTCGCCGGTACGTCCGCTTCGCCGACCTCTGAATTGAGCAAGTAGGTTGCTCCCTGGTGGTTCGGCAAGCGCGGTTCCCAGTCGAACGGAAGTTCCAGTCGCAAAATTCGGCGCGGCGCAGCGGGTAGTTCTAACGTAAAACGGTGCTCTCGTGGAAACCGCGCGTCTGCTCGCTGTGCTGCCGTCAACGCAACGGCGCCGCTTCGATCAGCGAGAAGCGCCAATTTACCATTTGGTTGGTTTCCCAGAATGGCCGGCTCTGTTTCGTTGGAATCTTCGCCAATCCACCGCGCTTGGCTACTGCCAGGCTCTGTCTGAGAGGAAATGAGTGCAGCGGAAAACTGCCCCAACGGCAGTAAAGCAGGCTGTTCCCTTTCTGGTCTGTGAGAAACGTTGAGGCGAAGTTTTCCCGATAATGTGGCGGCCTGAGGATCAAAACTTGCGTTCCACGTCCAGGACTTCAATGACGCCGGCGGCAAGCGTTTGGTCCGTAAGTCGATTAGCCAGTTGTTCCATTGTGCTCGCGAGATTTCCAGCATGTCAGCCGCCTCCGCAGGCGGCCATTGTTCGACTGGCACAGTTCGATAGACCACATCAAGCGGAGTAGCCTCTTGGATTCCAGTGAGAGTAATCCGCTCTTGGTTTGAGTTTCCCAAACCAACCTGTCGCGAATGAGCCGTGGCGGCGATCAATGCACATATAATGCATCCTGCGAGCGTTGGAAGCACAACCGCCATGACGGCGCGTGTGCGAAGCCGAGTTGGATGAAGCCTGCGCATCACGATTAACTTGTTGGCTTGGGCACCGCATGGACTTCCGTTGCGGCACCGGACTCACGATTTCTCAGCTTGGAATGTGCCGACCGAGAGTCATCTCGTTCTGCGGCCAGACGTGCCGGCGTCTTCTCCTGGTCGACCAATCGACGAATGGCCGCGGCAGCCAGAAAAAGCAAGAGCCCCAACGCAGCAGCTTGAAGAAAGAGTGGAGCAGTCGAGGGAAATGACCAGGCTAGTCCTACGATGGCAATCAGAACGACCAGCACAAAACTCGGCGTGCGTATTCGTGCGTAGCGGAGAAAAGCGATCCCCAGCGCAAGTGTTGCCAGAGATGAGAGCCCCACAATCATGCTCCGGCGACCGCTGATCAACCGCAATGACGCTGGTGGGCCAACTCCACAAAAGAGATATCGGTTGACTCCGGAAGGAATCGCCGGAGAAGAAATTGCTTGTACGCGTGCCTCCAAACTATTCAAACTTCGCGCGGGTTTGCGCTTCCAACCCCCTGACCAATTCCACGTGTTGTCACTTTGGTACTCGTCACCCGTCCAGATGAGATGCTGCGCCGCGGGCATTGTCAGGTGCCAATATGTGTTGAGGATTTGAACTTCTTCCGTAAACACCGGCGGTGGCAAATCAATCGCTCCCGTATGGTCGCCTGGAATCCGGTAAACCAACTCAATCGGGATTGTCGCCTTGCCGCTGGATTCACTGGGTGAAGTCTCTGATGAGCGAACGGTAATCTGTCGATCAGAACCCACTGCGTAGTTCTGCAGCATGGCTTTGTTTTGACGGAGGACATATTGCGAGGCAGACCCTTCCGGAAGCGTGATCGTGAATTCTTCTGAGGCCGAGTCTGAGTGCCAGACAAACATGACGCGATCTTCGCGAAACTCGGGACCTAGCCACGATTGGATGACCAAGTCGCGAATGACGGCTGTTGCGGTCGAAGGTTTCGTGTTGTCAGAGACAGTCAATTCAATAAACGACTCTGACGAACTCGTTTCATAGGCCGGAGACGAAATGCCATCGACTACAGTTTCCGACTTGACCCAAGGTGACGCCGTATCGGACAACTTCACGATCAGCGAGTTCGCGACATCTAATGTGACGGAGTGGCCAGCAAAACCTGCATTGGTGGGAACAAGCAAGTGGATGAGTTCGCGTAGCTTGCGTTGTGGCTGGTTGGTTCGGTCGATGGAGTGGGTAATGCCAATGCGACGTTCATCGCTTGTGCTAGCTCTCAACTCCGCCAATGCTTGCGCTGAGATCGAAACCACCACAGCCGTGTTCCGGCCAAGCTGGGGATCATCTCGCGATGAGCGAGCGACGCCGATCGGCTTGCCATCAAGAGTAAACTCTAAGCTATTCGCTGCACGGTTTTCCCACAGCGGTGCTGGAACCAACAGTCGGAGTGCTGACAACTCTGACACGGGAGCGAGCGTGTGAAGTTCCTGTCGAACTTGAATGCCGTCAGTGTTGAACGTGACTGATACTTCCGATCGCAATGAATAGCTTGGGAATGGCCGGATCGTCCCGACGAACTGTGCGTCCGGGCCCTGCACGTTGTATCGCAACCCTGGGCCCGTGAATCCTTCGATGTTGGTTAGTCTTTGGATCTCGTGAGATGTCGGCAAGCACTCCCAATCCTGCGGTACGATAATCTCAAGCGCATCGCCACGAGTGTTGGTGTGCAGCAGCGTCGGTAGGGAAAAATTCAACGTTGCCGGCTCAGCTAATCGCGCGCTGGCTATGATCTGCATCTGCACCCGTCCCGTTAAGGGGCGAGAAAGAGGTAGGTACCAAAGACCAGTTTCATCCACGTTTCCTTGCAGCAGCGTTTCGTCATCGTCGATACGAATCTCTTCCACGATCCAATCGTGCAAACTCAGTTCCAATGCCCGCAACTGGCCACTTGAGATGTTGAGATCAAACGTGCCGTTCAATCGCAAGTGAGTTGGATCAACGGACACCGAGTGCAAGATTTGGCCTGTCACGATCGTACGCGGACGAAACGCGCGCAGCCTAAGAGGCATTGACTGAGCCCAGTATCGAAATGCGACGCCGATCTCGTCCGTATGGGGCAAAGTTGCCCCAGCATTGGCGTCAATGGACTCATATTCGACTTGCTCTACTCCGCTTGGGATTATGCGGGGCATGACGAGCCATCCATCAGGGCAAGAGAACTTCCAGGTTCCCGTATGCCTGGCTGTTTGCTCTGGTACGAGAGGTTGGATTTCAAGATCACTGAAATCCAGGACCCGACTTTCCAGAACGAGCCTAGCAGGTTCATTCTCCTTCAATTCGATTTCAACCACCGATCCATTCTTGCCGAGGCCGGTTTTTGAGTCGTTTCTGCGCGAAGGAGTCGGAGAGATCACGTCAAACCCGCGTGGAATACGAACGCGCAGGGCGTCACCTGCAGAAACTGGACCTTCGACAGTGAATCGAGCTTCGTGACGCACGAGCTGCTGTACGGGATCAAGCAACGTTGAAATGTCGCCTTCAATCAAGGGCCACTCTGCGGCAGCGGTGTCAGATGGCTGCCACCAGAGAAGTGAGACTTGACCATCCATGCTCTCGACGCGGATTGTGCTGCCATCGGCTGTGTATTCCACTTCGGGCACGCTACCGCTGGAGGTTACGGCACTTGCATTCTCGTAGGGTACACGCAGTCTGATTTCGCTGGAAAATGCTTCCGGAAGTTGAAACTTGATCTCGCTCCGATCCTTTGCTCGCCCAATCTCCGTCGTCACCTGTAGCAGCAATGTGTGTTCTTTGATGTTTGCCAACGATGCAGACGGATCCTCAATGAGCCAGAGAAAACCTCCCTGTTCGGAATCGAAATCAAGCACTTGCCCCACCTGCGGAGAGGAAAACTCCGGGTCTGTTGAGAGCAGGCAATTGACAAACCGCAGCGGAATGGCTTGCACATCCGGCGAGAACAGCTTGACGTTGAATTTGAGTTCCAAACGAGCCTGGTCGGAGTCGATTGCTTCGACATCGCCGATCACTTCCATGGAAGAAAGCGTGTAACCCTTCTCGACCCGTGCTACGGATGCATCCTGTCCCTGTGATTGATTGGCTCGCGCACTGGCCGCGGCAAACACTTCACCTTGGAACGGTGTCAGTTCACCAGTCCATGCATAGACGCACAGCGCCGCGCAACAGACTCGCACGATGACTGATGCTATTACCGAGCGGGGCATTTGGCCGTGTGCTCGATCCGGTCGCATACATTTCCTGCCGAATAAGACGTGAATTACCGTACTTCTGCTACCGTATAGCGTCGGCGTACGAAACCGAGAGACACTGAAAGGTGATGAGACGGAAGATCAGAAGAGGCGATCTAGTCGAACTCCACATAGCTACGCGTTTCTACATGCTACGCGGTGGCCAACTCTTGGAATTTCCATCGTATTCTTGTTCAACCTCCTGACCAAGCAGATTCAAACACGATGGCCGGTTCGCATCCGTTAAAAACGTTACCGTCGCGTTTTCCAGCGGAAACGAACGCGAGTGAATTCCGCACTTGCATATCGCGGTACTTTGTGCGGCAACCGGGGCCCTCTTGGCACCGCTTCGTCCGTTTCGCAGGTTAGCGAACTAGCGGTTACGCTTCACTTGTCGTCGTTTTGGCCGGTCCTTGTGGAAATGCCAAAATCGTGTGCAATTGGTCGGCCAATTCAGGTGTCGAGGCAGCAATAAACCTCGGTTGATCGAGGTCCAGGTCCGCTCCCGGCATTGGACGAATGACTCCGCCGGCTTCCTGGACCAGTAGCCATCCGGCGGCAATATCCCATGCATGATTGTTATTGGCCCAATATCCATCAAACCGTCCAGCGGCAACGTACGCAAGATTCATGGCGGCGGATCCTGTCCGCCGTAAGGATTGTGCTGCCACGAGGATGTCAACAAAGTTATCGATCTCGAACGATTCTCGTGTCACGCCTGCGGCGAAACTGGCCACCACCATCGCTTGGCTGATCTCCGTGATGCCACTGGCGGAGATTGGCTCGCCATTCAGGTGTGCACCTTGGCCTTGAGCAGCAGAGTACATCTCCCGCAAGTTGGGATCGTAAATTGCTCCGGCGAGAAGCTTGCCTTCGAATTCCACTGCGACAGAGACGCAATACCCCGGCGCGCCATGTGCGTAGTTGACGGTCCCGTCCAAGGGATCAACAATCCAGCGAAAACGCGAGTCTTCTCCCGAGAGATCAACGCCCTCTTCGCCCAGGAACCCATGCGTTGGATGTCGGGAGGCAATCAAGTTCTGAGTCGCCTGTTGGGCGGCGAGATCGGCATCGGTCACTAAATCCGCAGGCGCTTTCTCTCGCACCTGGAACTTGCCTCGCCAGTCCAGCAAGGTTTCTCCTGCCGCCAAAGCGGCTTGCCGTGACGTCTCCAACAGCGTTTCAGTTAATGATTCCATTTCAAGTTTCTACTCTTCTTTGAGTCCGTTTTTCGTGGCCTTCTGATTATCGCACGCGAGCACTGTAGGCCAACCGCTCAGTTGCTGCGGGCTGAGTTGTTTTTCACGAGGATGGGGCTCGGTTGCCAGACTGGCAAAGCTGGCGAGCGAGGTCACGAACATGGTTGCAACTGATCAGAATTGACGCATATGATTCTTGCGTGAGAAGTTTGATTTTCGCACTGGTGCGGCTTATCCTCAAATCGCTCGCAGCAACAAAGTTGCCTTCCGGCTAAAGAAGGCGCATCGCGGAAGCGTGCGACCGGATGTGAGACACTCCGTTGTGACCTTAGCCATGGATTCTCCTTGTTGTTCTTATCACTCATTTCTCTCTTTCAAGGGTCCACCATGCAAGCCACTATTCGATGGATCACACTGCTTTCGTTGGTGTTGATTGCGACACCGAGTTTGGCGCAGGATTCCGCCCAAGGGCTTGACGAGGAGTACACAGCGGAGATCCGCAAGCACACAACCGACGATTACTTTTCCACTCCCTATGTGGATCATTTGCCTGCCTCAGAGACAGTGCCAACTCCATTGGATGTCTTGGGACGCATCACTGGTGCCCCGGACGAGTTATCGTATTCGCACGAAGTGCACAAGTATATGAGGGCGCTTGCCGACGCAACGCCGCGCGTGGCAGTGTTTGACGGCGGTATCTCCGAGGAAGGCCGCGAGATGATTTTGGTGGCTGTGGGGAGTGATGAAGCGATCGCCAATTTGCAAAAGTACAAAAAGATCAGCAATCGCCTGGCCGACCCGCGCAAGATCAGCGATGAAGAAGCAGCCCAACTGATTGAAGAAGCCAAGCCAATCTATTGGTGTACCGGTGCCATGCACGCCACGGAGACAGGCGCTCCGGAAATGTTGATGGAGTTGGTCTATCGCATCGCGGTGGAAGAGACGGAATTTGTTCAAGCGATTCGCGACAACATGATCGTGCTGGTGACACCAGTGTTGGATGTTGACGGCCGCGACAAGCGCGTCGATCTGCTCAAGCTGGAACAGCACGAGTCCAACCCACGGGTGCCCCGATTGCTGTATTGGGGAAAGTACGTTGCCCATGATAGCAACCGTGACAACATGGGGCTCTCGTTGCAACTCAGTAAGCACATCGTACAGACGTTCATGGACTACAAGCCGCAAGTGATGCATGACCTGCACGAGTCCGCTTCTCACTTTGTACGTCTCAACTGGTACGGGGCCCTACAACGCCTGGGTCGATCCCATCTTGATTGACGAGTGGCATATCCTGGCCTATCAGGAAGTCAACGGCATGACGCGGTTGGGCGTTCCCGGTGTGTGGACGCACAGTTTCTATGATGGCTGGGCGCCCAATTACGGATTCTTCATGGCGCAATCGCACAACTCGATTGGCCGTTTTTACGAGACGCAAGGTGCCGGCAGCGCCAACACGCGCCGCATCTCCACCAACCCCCGCCGTGAGTGGTACCGTCCCAATCCACCACTGGCTTCAACCATGTGGTCCATTCGCAATAACGTAAACATGCAGCAGAGTGGATTGCTGATCGCCATGAATTACATGGCCAATCACAAACAACGCTTCATGGAGAATTTCTACCTCAAGGGCAAGCGCAGCATCGCCAAGGCTACCAATGAAGGGCCGGCAGCTTACGTCATCCCCAGTGGTCATCGCCGCCAGGGCCAAGTGGCCGATTTGCTCAACTTGATGAAGTTGCAAGGCGTGGAAATCCACGCCACCACGGAAGTCACGAAAGTTGGCGATGAAGAATTCCCGGCCGGATCATATGTCCTCCGCATGGACCAGCCTTACTCCCGCTACGCGGACATGATGTTGGATACCGCGTACTTCAACGTGAATGATCCCCGCCCCTACGACGATACCGGCTGGACGCTGGGTCCGCTCTTCAACGTGAACGTTGTCCGCGTGGAAGACACGGAGATTCTCGGTGCGCAAATGGAGTTGGTTGAAGGTTCCATCACGCCGGATTCAGCGTTCGATTCGAGTAGCGACACGACCGCCTACATTATTGACTACAACGCGGACAATCGCATGGCGACGTTCCGCTTCCAAAACCCGAAGCTGAAGATCGATGCGGCGGAGGAAGATTTCGCCATCGGAGATCGCGAGTTCCGAGCGGGAAGCTTCATCATCACGGCCGACGCCCAGGAGGTGGATGTTGCCGAAGTGTTAAGCGCCGCGGCGAAGGAGTACGGGTTCGGTGTTCTTGGAGTCGATGAACTGCCGGATATCCCCACGCATCCGCTGGGGGCGCCTCGCGTTGCAATTATGCACACCTGGACTTCTACACAGAATGAAGGCTGGGTTCGCATTGCCTTTGACCAAAACAAGATTCCCTACGACTACATCTCCGTCCACGAGGCCCGCGATGATGACAACTTGCGAGCCAAGTACGATGTGATCGTGATGGGGCCGTCCTCGGCAAATGCGCTCTCCATTGTGGATGGCTTGCCAATGACGGGAGAACCGATTGCCTGGAAGGCGTCTTCCATTGCGCCCAACATTGGGCGACAGGATGAAACGGACGACATGCGGGGCGGATTGGGACTGGAAGGCGTCATGCATCTGCGTGATTTCGTTCGCGATGGCGGGGTCTTCATCGCCATTCAGAATACGTGCTCTCTGCCTGTTCACTTTGGCTTAGCGTCAGGCGTTTCTATTCGCGAGACAGATGATCTGCAAGTCAGCGGCAGCGTGTTGGCGGCCAATCGAGCTGATAAGACCAGCCCCATTGGCTATGGCTTTGACGATACGCTCGGTGTCTACTTTCGCAGCGGCCCAGTCCTTTCCACTGGAGGCGGGGGCCGAAGATCCCGTGGCGGCGGAACCACAAGTGCTGATGACCGGATTCTCGCCGGCACGGCGAGGCCAACCGGACGCGGCGGCATCAACGATAGCGATCGCGCGCAAGGGCGTGCTGTCGATCTTGGTCGTGCCAATCGGGGGGGACGGCAGGAACGCAGCCGCGACGGAAATCGACCATCAGGCCGAAGAACAACCGGGCGGCGTACCCGCCAGCCATCGCGCAATTCCGTCCGCACAATCGTCAGTTTCAATTCCGATCATCGTCAACTGCTGATTAGCGGAATGCTCGTCGGCGGGGATGAACTGGCTGGCATGCCGGCGGTTGTTGATGCGCCCCTGGGCGATGGGCATTTCGTACTCTTCGCCATCAACCCCATGTGGCGTGCCGAAACTCACGGGACCTATCCCCTGGTGTTCAACGCCATCATGCATCATGACCATCTCCACGCCGGCACCCGCGATTCGGAACCCACTGAACCAGAAACTGAAAATCGCGATGACGAAGAGGAATCGCATGAGGCCGGACATTTCCACGGCGATCATTAACGTCTCATTTTCAGCATATTGAAGACCAGCCCGTGTTTGCGGGAGGTAGTCAAGGGCGGGTGTCGGTGGTTCGGCCCCTGCCCTTTTTGTGTTTTTCGCAGCGAGGGCAATGCTGACAGGCGCTCGCAAAGTGAATGAGGTTTTGGACTTAGCGGGTTCGTTGTCCGCCAGCCTGATTTTTGCCAATCCGGCCGTGAGCTACGCGAAGTACGTGTGCTGATAGCGAATCCTTTCCGCTGATCGGCAGCGATGCGTTTGGTAACGGAGATGGGGCTTCTCTCGCAGGTCATTTTCCATTCAGATCCACATGATGGTTGAGCCAACTCGTATTCTGTGCCGTCGGTACGGCACAATCGTCTCGCGTTGGCAGCAGATCCCACGCATCGTCTGCGGCAGCTTTGAGCCGCACTAGCGGGATCTGGGGCAGCAGCAACAGACGCTGACAGTTTACAAAGTGTCTTGCGTAGCGACCGGTTGCGCCGTTTATCCACATCGGCGCGATTTTGCCGTCAGTTGCATCGCGACCGGCGTTCTGCGGATGAATATGACAAGGACGCTACGTGCTTGTTTCGCGCAGGTACGTTTTTTCCAGACTTCTGGCTGCCACGGTGTGCAGGGTCCCCCACAAGGAGAACTCCATGTCCGACTTTGAAAACTCCGATCCGAATGTCCCCCCACCAATATCGAGCGCGCCGCCGCGCCGCGGAGGAGGTGGCGGATTCAACTTAGTTGGTACGGTTCGTGCTGCTCGACGATGGGGATGGGGGGCGTGGGCTGCTGTCGGTGTTATTCTGCTGTCGCTGACCGGCTGGTTCGTGTACTCGGCATTTCGCATCACGGTCCCGGACAAACACATCGCCGTGCTGATTCGGAAGACCGGGGAAGATCTGCCAAATCATGAAGAGATCGCACCCTCAGGTGACCATAAAGGGATCCAGATTGAAGTTCTCACTGAAGGCCGCTACTTCTACAACCCGTATTCATGGGATTGGGAAGTCATACCGATGCAGGAGGTTCCTCCCGGCAAGTTGGCCGTCAAGGTTCGCTTGCACGGAGATGATCTTCCTATTGGACAGTTCATTGCCTGGGAAGAAGGACAGAAGGGGATCGTTCCTTCCGTGTTGCGACCGGGACGCTATCCGATCAACCCGTATGTCGAAAAACTGGTCCTGCATGATCCGGTGACCATTCCCGCCGGACATAAGGGTGTCGTGACGCATCTCTCCGGGGAAATGCCTGAAGTCCCCAACCAGTTGCTGGTCGGCGCGGTCCCCGCGCAGGGTGTGCAACAAGATGGCGCTGTGCAGGGTGTGCAGCAAGATGGTGCTGCGCAAGGCGCGCAGCAGGATACGAGCGATGGCCACCACGAGTTGAAAGTTTCTGCAAACGATCAACGTGGCGTACACGCGAAAACGCTCAATCCTGGCACATATTACGCCAATCCATACTTGCTGCGGATCAACACGATCGATTGTCGCTCGCAGCGCTACAACCTGGCAGAGAACAATGACATGGGGTTTCCATCCAAAGACGGTTTTTGGGTGAGTCTGCACGGCATCATTGAATTCCGCATTATGCCAGATCGCGCGGCCGAAGTCTTCGTCACGTACAACGATGCCGACAATGATGTGCTGGGGCAGGAGCGCCTGGATGAAGAGATCATTCGCAAGATCATCATGCCCAAGGCGCGCAGCGTGTGCCGTTTGCAAGGTTCGAATTCCACTGGGCGAAATTTCATCGACGGCGAAACGCGCGTTGCTTTCCAAAACGAATTTGAAAAGGACATGCGAGAGGCTTGCGAACCCCTGGGGATTCAGATCAATCAGGCGTTGATCACCAAGATTGACCCTCCGCAAGCGATTGCCGGCCCAGTGCGAGATCGTGAAATCGCCAAGCAAACACTCAGTCAGTACACAGAAGAGATCAAGCGGCAAGAAGCCGAAATCACACTGGCCGTGGAACAGGAGAAGGTGAAGCAACGGCAAGAGAAGATCACCGCTGACCAAGGCGTCGTCAAGATCACCGTTGAAGCCAAACGAAAGCAGGAAGTTGCCATCACCAAGGCCAACGAGAATCTGGCCGTGGCTCAATTCAAACTCGATGCGGCGCAGGACGAAGCCGCTGCGATTTTGGCCCGAGCCAAGGCGGAAGCTGACGTGATCGTATTTCAGAATGAAGCGGAAGCCGCCGGGTGGCGGAGAGCCGTGGAAGCGCTGGGAGACGGAGAGTCCTTCGCTCGATATGTGCTGTTCCAAAAGCTGGCGCCAGGCTATCGCAGCATTATGACCAACACGGCGGACTCGCCGCTGATGGAAGTCTTCCGCACGTTCCTGCCGGAAGACCAGCGCACGGCCTCGCCTGACACAACAGAGTCAACCTCAACGGAAGTCAAAGCACCGGATGAAGATGGCGGCCCATTGCCCTAGTTGTCGTCTGCAAACCTCCAAGGCGGTGAACACGCCGCTGTGTAGTTACAAACGCTGTGTAGTTACAAACTTTGACTTCCACGATTCATATCGATGACAAGGAGCACGCAATGGCTCGAATCCTCTCTTCAAGGCGCCTGATCACGGCACTGATTGCCGTGCTCGTGTTGGTGATCCTTCCCACCGGGCTGGCGTTTCATTGGCTCGTCAACCGGGTTTATGTCCCGCAAGGGTCCAGTTTGCGATTGAAGTACAAAGGTCCGCTCATCTTTGGCTCTCGCAAGATGGCCGCCAGCGGACATCTCGCTGAAGACGGCGAGATTGGAATCCTGGGTGAGATGCGCGGCCCTGGTCGGCACTTCTACTGCCCCATCTGGTGGGAACGCACGGTTGTCCCGGACGTGGTTATTAAGCCTGGGTATGTCGGCATTGTGACGAGCAAGATGGGAGACGCCTTGCCTGAGGGTGAGTTCCTTGTTGACGGCGAGTTGGGCGCCACGGAGCATCGGGGCGTGTTGAGGACCGTGCTGGCACCGGGAACTTACCGCATCAATGACATGGCTTATGACGTTGAGAAAATTGCCACGCAGCAGATTCAAAGCGGTTCTGATTCGAAACTGGGGGGGTGGGTGGACATCCCCACCGGTTACGTCGGTGTTGTAACGAATCTGACCGAGCGCGCGGCGGATCGGCAGCGAATTGGTATTCAGAAAAATGTCCTCCCGCCCGGCATTTACGCGATCAACCCTAACGAGAAGCAGATCGATATTGTTGAGATCGGCTTCCGAGAGAAAACCGTCGCTGTAACCAAGTTGCGTGACGGCAGCGGCGAATTGGTGGTGGACGAAGCCGGCGAACCACAGATCGCAGACTTATCTGAAGGCATCAGTTTCCCATCAAAGGACGGCTTCCCCATCCATATGGACTTTACCGCGATTTGGGGACTGATGCCGGACCAAGCATCTTCGGCCATCAGCGAGTTTGGCAACATTGAGGCCGTCGAGAATAAGGTCGTCACGCCGCAGATCGAAAGCATCTGCCGCAATGAAGGCTCGCAATACTCGGCCGTTCAACTGTTGGTCGGCGAAGACCGAACGAAGTTTCAGGACACAACGAAAGAGAACTTTGAGAAAAAGCTGAATGACAAGAACATCACCCTGTTGTACGGACTGGTGCGGCACATTTACATTCCGCGGGAAGTTCGTCAGCCCATTCAATCCGCGTTCATTGCCAATGAACTGACACTCACCCGAGATCAGGAACAACTGACTGCCCAGGAAGAGGCCAAGCTAAGAGAGACCGAGCGGAAGGTCGACCTGGAATCAGAAAAGATCCGCTCCGACACGGAAAAGCAGGTGGCGGAGATTGCCGCGTTGGGTGAAAAGACCGTCGGTGAAACCGAAGCCGAAACCACCAAGCTGGTTGCGGCAATCGATCGGCAGGTGGCCGAGTTGGAAGCCCAAGCCACGATCGTGCTCGGCGAAGCGAGAGCCAATGCCGAGAAGATGAAGCGGGAGGCGCTGTCGCAGAAGTTCCAGCTTGCCGTGGAGGCGTTCGGCAGCCCTGCCGCTTACAACAACTGGATCTTCGCCACCGGTCTGCCGGATGACGTGGACCTCAAGCTGCTCTACGCCGGCGAAGGAACCCTTTGGACGGACATGAAGGATCTCGGCCTCAGAGCGACAGTCCCGGTCAACCGTGGTAAATGATGGCCGGGGCAACGCCGCCTTATCTCGGACATCAACAAAGAACACGGGCCGACATGCGTGTTGGCCCGTGTTCGTACGTTTGTGGGAACGTCGCTGCAGATGATTCCGTGCGCGCGGAACAGTAATCGGGTAGGGTGTTCTAGAACAGTCGCACGCAGACCAACTCTTCTTCCGTTCGTAAATACATCCGGCCGTTGGCGAATGTGGGACCGGTGTAGCACGGCCCTTTCAAATACCCTTCAATCACGGAAGTGAGTACAGGCTTTTCCGGCAGCTTGTCAAACCGCAACAAAACTCCGTCTTCGTTGAGCACGATCAATTCACCATTGATGAACAGGCCTGAACCCCGCGCGTAACCGGTGGCCAGCTTCCAGTGAGTCTTGCCGCTGGCCAGGTCCGTGGTCATGAGGGTGCCTTTTAAGCGAGACGGATAGCCAATCACCACGCCATCCAGTTTGAATAGGTTGGTGTATTGCGCATCCAGTCCGCGATGCTTTCGCCACAACACGGTTGGTTCGAGGTCGGTCACTGCCACAGTCGGTTGACAAGGCCCAGAGGAAGTCGATTGAGAGGAAGCAGATTGTTCGTGTGCTGGGTCGAGCAGCTCCAAGCCCGGCACGGTCACTGCCATTGATCCTACTCCGTAGCCGGACACAAAGATCATTTCATCCGAAACGACTGGTGACGTGGCATTTGTAGTGTCTGGGTTCTTGGAATGAAACTCCTCGCGGAAAAGCACGTTGCCGTCTTTTGCACCCAGCACGACTAAGGCATCTCGCGTGAGCACAACAGCCGCCAACGCTCCGTCAATTTTCGCGGCGACCGGCGTGGCGTAGCTCGCGCCGTCAGTCGTGGCTTGCCACAGCGTTTCCCCGTTGGATTGATCGAAAGCCACAATCCCTGCCTTTGATTCTTGTCCGCCGACATTGATGACTAGCGTGTTTCCCAGCGGCAAAGGGCTGGGACAAAACCCGTAGAATTCCTGCCGGCCGTAATTCGTGTCGACCAGTGAAAATTCGGCCTTGAGGTCGCGGCTCCAGACAGGCTCACCCTCGGCCAAGTTCAGGCAATGCAGTTTGGCTTCCGCGCCAATCGCAAACAAACGATCCCCAACAATCGCCGGCGTGCTATAGGGTCCGTCGCTATAACGGACGGGCGACTTATATGCCGTTGCGTACGCGAACTCCCAAAGCCGCTCGCCGGATTGTGCATCCAGGCACTCGATGCGCTCTTCATTTCCCTGCCGATGAAACGCGATCAGCTTGCCGTCTTGGATGACGGGAGCGGAATAACCTTGCCCGATCGGCTTGCGCCATAAGATGGGCGGCCCGGCAGCCGGCCAAGCGGCCAACTCTGCCGGGTAATTGATGATGCTGGTCCCGTCCGGCCCAAACAGCCAGGGCCAGTCAAAAGGCGGCAACGTCGCTGTCGCCACATAAGCAATCTCGCTGGCGTCAGGAGCCGGCGTGGCATCGACCGCGATCCGCTCCTCCGGTTCAAGCGCGTTATCAGAATGTTCTTCTTCAGGCTGTCGTCCTGACAGCAGTACATAGCCGGTCACGCATCCCAGCGCCATCGCAGGCGTGCCGATCAGGAGAAGATTCCGACGAGAGAACATGGACGTCCCTGGACTTCTGCAAAGACGGGAAGGTGAAGAATCTTCAGGATGCGACGCCTGCTGTCGCCTGGCAAGACGCTAATCTCTGCGATTGAGTGAAGATTGTGCGTAGTTCAGTAGGGGCTGACGATGCCCGTGCTGTCAGTTCCCCTGTGGCAGCTTGGTGAAGCGAGGAAAGACACTCCGCCATTGCGGAATTCGCCGTGCTTGGACCTCTTCCCAGGTCGAATCTTGTATGACGAACCGGTTGCCCTCGCCATTGATGATCTACGTCCGATGCGTGCTCTAAGACATCTTTATCTTGCCTACCTGGCCAAGCCGGCTGAGGATCGGATCCTGTACCGAACGCTTCGCCAGCACCGCTGTCAATCCATTGTTGAGATCGGCATCGGCTGCATCGAACGGACGGAACGCCTGCTAAGAATGGCAGCCGAAAGGAATGACTCTCCGCCTCGCTATGCGGCCATCGACCAATTTGACATGCGGGAAGAATCACCGCTGCCACTGAGGAAGACGTTCACGCGGCTCCGCTCGCAGGCGAAAAATGTCCGCTTGTTGCCGGGCGACCCGAACGCAGTCCTCCGTCAGTCGGCCAATGATCTGCTGGGGGCGGACTTGTTGCTGTTCACCGCGGATGCCTTTGCCAGCATGCGTGCGGACGGTTGGTTCTTCATTCCTCGGATGCTCAAGGATGGCACGACAGCAGGCGTGGAAGAGAAGGCCGGCGACTCCAAGAACAAGAAACGCAGTTCTGTCGCAAAGCAACAACCGGCGGAAGTCACACGGATCTTTGTGGCGATCCCTGACAAAGACGGCAAACCTGGCCACCGCGCCGTGAGTGTAGATGAGGTCCAGCGACTTGCCAGCGCCGGTTCAGCCAGGCGAGTGGCTGCGTAGGCGGGCGATCTCTCCTGGCGATGAACGAGGAGCGTGGGCTGCGCCTGCGGATGGATTTCTTCTGCCGTGCGTGAGGGCGCAAGGCCGGTTCTGACGAGTTCGCGTGACTCTGGCTAGCTTGCGCATAACTAAGCGAGATGGTGTCCTCATCCCCTTCTGCGCTCTCTTCGGTGCGGCAAAGTGCTATGTTTCTGAGGTCACGTCGCTGTGCCTCGTTGCTTGACTTCGGTGAACCAGGCTGATGAATCACACCCACCCCCCGCTCGATTTTGCCTACCCATTGCCGTATGGAGCGCGGGTGCGGGATGGCGGTGTGCATTTCACGGTCTTCAGCCGCTCCGCGACGGGGATGCGGTTGCTACTGTACGCGGATGTGCACGCCCAAGAGCCGTGCGAGGTCATCCAGCTTGACCCGGCAACAGATCGTTGGGGTGATGTGTGGAGCGTGTTTGTGCCCGGGCTTGCCGCCGGGCAACTGTATCACGTTCAGGCGGATGGCCCTTTTGATCCATCCGTTGGGCAGAGGTTTGATTCGCAAGCCCGGCTGGTTGACCCCTATGCGGAAGCCCTGGCTGGCGATTTCCAGGCCAACGCTGATGGCATCATTCGCCCGCCGCGATGCGTGGTGGTGGATGATCATTTTGATTGGGGTGGCGACCGCCACTTGCGCCGCCCGCTGGCAGATACCGTGATCTACGAGCTGCATGTCGCCGGGTTCACCAAGTCAGCAACGTCCGAGGTCTCTTCCCCCGGCACATACTTGGGCTTGATCGAAAAGATCCCCTATTTGCAATCGCTCGGCATCACCGCGGTGGAGTTGATGCCTGTGCACGAGTTTCCGATTTTGGATTGGAACGGATTTCCACCGGAGCGATTCAACTACTGGGGGTATGATCCGCTGGCGTTCTTCTCGCCGCACCGCGGGTACGCTGGCAGCGATGAGCCTGGCGCTCAAGTCCGCGAGTTCAAGCAGCTTGTCCGCGAACTGCACAAGGCCGGCATTGAGGTCATCCTGGATGTGGTCTTCAATCACACCTGCGAGGGAAACGAGCTCGGGCCGACGCTCTCCTTCAAGGGATTGGAAAATCGCATCTATTACATGCTGGAAAACGGCGGCGACAGCTATCGCAATTACTCCGGTTGCGGAAACACCATCAACGGCAATCATCCCGTCGTCCGTGAGATGATCTTCCATTGCCTGCGGCATTGGGTGCTCAACTATCACGTGGACGGCTTTCGCTTTGATCTGGCGTCCATCCTCAGCCGCAATCGCCAGGGTGAACTGATTCCCAATCCGCCAATGGTCGAGGTCATTGCGGAAGATCCACTCTTGGCCGATACGAAAGTGATTGCTGAAGCCTGGGACGCCGCTGGTGGGTATCAGGTGGGCACGTTTGCCACCATGCGTTGGGCCGAGTGGAACGGTCGCTACCGCGACGACGCTCGGCGGTATTGGCGAGGTGATTCCGGCGTGACCGGAGCGTTGGCCACACGGTTGGCTGGTTCCAGCGACTTGTATCAAACGTCCGGTCGCAGTCCATATCACAGCATCAATTTCATCACCTCGCATGATGGTTTCCCGCTCAATGACTTGGTGAGCTATTCGCACAAGCACAACGAAGCTAACAACGAAGGAAACCGCGACGGCGAGAACAACAACTACAGCAGCAACTACGGGATCGAGGGCCCGGCCGACGATCCGGAGATCCAAACCTTGCGGTTGTGGCAGATCAAGAACTTTCTGGCCACCATGCTGCTCAGCCAGGGCGTTCCGATGATCACCGCCGGCGATGAATGCCGACGCACGCAAGGCGGCAACAACAACGCCTGGTGCCAGGATAATGACACCAGTTGGTTTGATTGGCGGCTGGTGAAAGAGAACGCGGAATTGGTCCGTTTCCTCAGCATGCTTACGGCGCTTCGCAAGGCCGAACCAACGCTACGGCAGCGAACGTTTCTCACTGGAGAGCCGCGTACAGGTGACGAACTGGCCGACGTCAGTTGGTACGGGCCGAACGGGGAATCCGCTACCTGGGGTAGCCTGAGATCTTGCCTGACGTGCGTGTTGGCCGCCGCTGTGTCAAACGGTGAAAGCGGGGCGCAAGCTGCCGACAGCCGGTACTCGACAGCAATCAGGACACCACACCAAGGCGCTGAGGAGAAGACCACGAAAGTTCCCCACGATGTGATGATCTTGACCAACGCCGGAACCAAGGATCAAGCGTTCCACGTTCCGTCGATTGTTGAATCTGACCGTTGGCGCGTGGTCATCAACACCGCCGCGGAGGCGCCTGCGGATATCTTGCAAGTCCCCAAAACCAGCGGCCAGCAGCGCACGGTTGACAATGAAGCCATCGACCGAGCGCCCGTCGCGAAATTTCCGCTGACCGTGCCAGCGCGTTCGCTGATTTGCCTGATGGCACGTCCGGAATAAATGCCCTTTGGCGCTGTGATAACGCTTGCGGGAGGAGCAACCGCTATCGGGAGGTCTTGCCTTCGGGCCGCGGAGAAGCCGTGTCCTTTTCCAAGTGCGGCACGCCGTTGGTCATCCAATCCGGCGCAACTGAGTCCTTGCAGTAGTGATCGAAAAATTGCTTCATCCGGACCTGGAAATCAACCTGATTCGCCCGTTGGGCAAGATGATGACCTTCGCCAGGATAAGAGAGCAGGATGACTTCCTTCCCGTTCCGCTTGGCGGCGTTGTAGTACTCCAATCCTTGATGCCAGTCCACGGCTCCATCATCCGTGCCATGCAGGATGATGAAAGGCGTTGTGATGTTGCGAACGTTGTGCAAGGGTGACTGGCTCTGGAAGAGTTCAAAGTTATCCCACGGTGTCGTGCCCATGCGAACTTGCCCGCGCTCGGTAATCCCCTGCTGGACGCTGCCGGACGACTTATATAACTCGTTGTAGAAGCTAATCAGGTTGGTGACCGGAGCTCCCGTGACAACGCAGCAGAACATGTCCGTCTGCGTGAGGATGAACGAAGACTGATATCCGCCCCAACTATGTCCCTGCAGCGCAATCCGCTCGGGATCGGCATAGCCCAGGTCGATGACCTTCTTCACGGCGCTGGTGACACAATCAACGGCACAATCGCCTGGTCGCCCGGTTTTGTAAATCACATCCGGCATCAACACCAAGTAGCCATCGCTGGCGTAGGTACACATGTGCGGCCGGTCATCAAACGATGGGGCCGAGTGTTGATGATGCCGGTTGGACATCTTCTCGTAGAAGTAGACCAGCATCGGGTATTGCTTGCCCTCTTCATAGTCCGCTGGTAGCGCCAACGTCCCTTGCAGGCGAACGCCGTCTGCGTTCTCGTAGTCCACCAGCACGCGCTTAGGCCCCCAAGTGAATTCAGACTGTTGAGGGTTGGCCTCAGTGATCCGTTCAAAGTTGTCAAACTTGGTGCTGGTCAGGTAATAGTCCGGGAAATCCACAAACGTTTCCCGGGTGATGAGAACCTCGTCAGAGTTTTCCGCCTTATTCGGTGTTCCAAAGCGAACGTCATCAAAGACCAGCGGTTGCGGTTGCTCCCCATATCGCAATGAGTAGTAGCCGGATTTCTTCGTCCATTCTCCATACGCCGAGAGCAACATCGGCTGGGCGAGGTCAATCCCCTCGGCGTCTGGGTCGAGATTGCGATAGCGAAACACGATCTGTTCGGTCTCGCCCAAATTCCCCGTCAGACAACTGCCGGTGCTGCCGTCCAACGGCAACAGCCAGAGATCAAACTTATGATTGAGAATGACGCTACGGCCATCGCTGGTCCAGCCTGCCACGCCGTAGGCCGGCTTTTCATACGGGTGATCATCCTCTTCGTTGACAAAGTTCACTCGAGTGGAAAGCGAGAGGTTGCGCGAGGTTCCTTCATCCAGGTCATAGACCAGCACCTGACCGCCTTTGAGATACAGGTAATGTCGCCCATCTGGAGACGTGCCCATCGGTCGACCAAGGGCAGAGGTAATCAACGTCCGCTCGCCGGTCTTCAGATCAACGCGATAGTAGTCCGCCCGCGATCCGCCCCAAGTGATCTCACCAGCGTACAAGGAGTCGTCGCGACCAATTCCCCAACGACCGTCGCCAACAATGGTCACTCTCTCCATCGCATCATCGCCCAGTTGGACAAACCGCTGATTCGTGATGTGAACGACGCCGGGGATTGTCCGCCGCGCCGCGGCTGCAGCCCGCCGCTGCTGGACGGACTGAACGTCTTCATCCTTCCAGTGCCAGACATCGACGTTGGGGCGTTTGTCATCGCTATCTCGATTTGAGCTCCCGCCTTTTTCTGGCTTGTCCTCTTGTTCGCGAATTCCGCAGAAGACCATGCTGGCGTCTGCGCTCCACGTCAGCCTGGCCAGTTCGCTGAGGACCATTCCCTCCGGAAAGCTCTGCTGGCTGTCTGGTTCAAACGAGATTGGTTCATCCACTCCCGCAACAAAATTGTGAAACACCAATAACGTGTTCTGCCGGCGCTGTTTTCCTTCAGGCGTTTCACCGCGCAATACGGCCAAGTGGGTTCCAGCTTCGTTCCAGGTGAGTTGGCTGTAAGTCTGCCGGGAGCTATCCAATGATCGAATGAGGTTGGTTTCCAACTCAAACAGGTAAAGGCCGTTCCCGTGATCGTCCGCGGCATCCACGGTATAGGCCAGCAAGTTGCCATCCTCATTGAACGAGTACTGATTGACGGCGCCAAAATGGCGCGTTAGCCCTGACTGAAGGTTGTACAGAATCAGGTCCGCACCGGCGTGGTTGGCATCTCTCTGTCGCGGCTTCTTGAACGTCAGATACTTGGAATCATCTGTGAACCGGACAGATGTCGCGTTGGTCCATTCTGTCTTTTCCTTCGACTCTAAGTTCATCAGGACTGTGCGGCGAGAACCAGAGTTGCCACGACCACCGCCTTCCCCCTTTTCCACCGAATAGATGAACCACTGCGAGTCCTTGGAGAACTGAGGGCTGCCACCGGTCTTGATCTCTTGTTTGTCATCACTTGAGGTGCTTTCCAGGTACAGGGTGGCATCGCCATCGTTGGGGGCGATTGTGTATGTCACCCATTTACCGTCTGCCGAGAGATTGGCCGAGCGGACGCGGTTCCAACGTTCGTAGTCGTCAATTGTCAGCACCTTCTTGCCTGACGACTTTCCCGCTTTGTCTTGGGCGGATGACTCTCTGGACCGAGTTGCTGTCTCTTGGGCGACCAAAGTCCCGGCATTCAAGAACGTTCCGCAGCCGACGGAGAGCAGAATCGCGGCAAAGGAAAGAGCGAAGCGATGTGTCGTACGCATGGCCACAGCCTTGAAAACAGATGGTAGGGAAGCCCACAAGGTGATCTGGCCGAGTATAACTTGGCGTCAGCGGAAAGAAAGAAAATGCCGCCACGCTCATTGATCGCTTTTTCCCAGAGGTCAAGCGTGGTGGATCAAGGCTCGGCAAGCAGCACCGGCAGCCCGAACGGCAGGCGGTGCCGGATCGACTCCTCGCGGAGAGATGCCCATGCAAGGCAAGTGGTATTACCAAGGTGCAGGCGGTCAGGCGATTGGTCCATTGAGCGATCGTGAATTCGTGATGGCTGTGCGGAAGGGCCAGATTGGGCCCAATACGCTCGTGGGCAGCAACACGCCGAAGAGGCCTCCAACGGACTGGGCTCCCGCTCACCAAACACCGGTTTTCCATTCGGCGCAGCGACCTCCCTCAGTATTTCGAGTAGCGTGACAACGGTGATTGGTTTGCTGCTGGTGGTGCTTGCGGTTCACCAATTGAACAAGAGCCGCGCGCCGATCGATGACAGAGCCAGCATTCAAGCAACTGTCTACTTCGTTGGTGCGGCCATTGTCTTTGTGCTGCAACGTGTCATCCGTCGCCTGGACGAGTTGATTCACTTGCACCGCAATCGTGCGTAGCCAACTCCTTTTATGGCCAGTGCGCCCAGACAGGTTTTGGATAGCTCAGTCATCTATAAACGCGGTGTGACAGGGATCTGAGCGGCCGCAGGTTTGACTTGGCCGACCGGAGGATGGTGCTGGCGTTTGGAAGCAGTCAGACATTGTCAAATACTTGGCAGGGGAGTGGAATCAGTGACAGTTGCCAAGCGAAAAATGTGCTGCCAGACGTTGGCGCGCCCCTTGGCACCCCTGTCGGACCGGACCTTGGCGTGCCTGGTGGGACCCCCGTTGGCGCGCCTGTTAGAACTTGCGGGAAATCCATCCATTTGAGGGGGTGGAATTGCCCTTGCAACGTGACGGGCATTCGGCTCGCTAGCAACGACAGAATCATTACAGACGGCAGAATTTCCCTCATCCCTACCTCCGCTATAAGCCGAATCTGAACTAAGACCTTTGCTCGGTGAGCTTCAGGCGAGCCGGTTTACGCCTGCACATGGATGACGGTTGACACGCAATCGCCACTGTGCCCGCAGAGCCAGCCTTATTCCAGGGAGAGTAGCATGACGAAGACTTCCATGGCGCTTGCCGCAGGCATTCTTATGGTTGCCGCGACTGCGGTTAACGCGCAGCAGCCAGGCAGCTCCGGTCAATCCTCGATCAGCATGGGCGAATTGACACCCACGCCATCGATGTGGTTCTATCAACAGCAGATGCAGAGTTATTTGAACCCTGCGTTGGCAGTCCGGCGTGCCGCCGAGCAACGTGCTGCGGAGCGTGATGCCCGCATTGCCGCCCGCAAGTGGTTTGGTTACTCAAATTCCCGTCCCATGGCGGCTCACACGCCGTTTACCAATTGGTCCAGCCCGATGTGGGCCGGCAACGGCGTCGACCGTTGGCATTGGTGGGGCGTCAATCCAACTCATGTGGTCGTCGATCGCCCTCTCGACTACGTGATCCGCTAACCAAGTCGTTGAGTCATTCAACGGTTGTGAGCTGTACTGAGCGCATAGGAAAGCCGTCGACGAGCGATGCTCGTCGACGGCTTTGTATCTTAGAGAGAATCCTCTCAGGCAGCGCCAATCACGCTACTACTGCGGGAACTGGATGGCAGTACGATCATTGCGCTGGCTGTACTGACCCAGTGTTCCAATATCGGTGTAAACCGGCAGGACACGGACCGCTGCATCCACATTAACAAAATTGCAAATTTGCGGGTGCCAACTGCCGAACATGTTGACCGCGAGGGGATCAATCAAGTTCGAGTACTGCCAATCAGGCGCGAGGCCGATGTCCCCGACATACGTGGCGATACCACAGACGCGAATATACGCAGGGCTGTTGGCGGCCGCCAAGGCAGGCGCGTCAAGGTTATCGGTACCGCCTTCAGTCACAGGCACGCCGACCCAACCGGGATGCATGTGCTTTTCACCAACGAGCATGGTGTTGCTGGTACCGTCTGTGCAACTGGCCATTGACGTGGAGGCTCTTGGCCAAGGGTTGGTGGCACTAACGCTGACTCGTGGGTTGATGATCATGCCAACAGATTGGTGCGACCATACGGTTGAGTCCCCCGCGTGATTCGCGACGTAATCCGTGGGCATTGTTCTGACGCTGATGTTCCCGTCGTCGTAGGAGAACGGTTTGCTGGCACGACGAGACGGGCATTGCATCCAAGACGCCGAATAGAATTGTGGGTTCCCTTCATCAATGATGGTCAGGTTGGTCCCAGTCACGTCTGTGGTCAGATCCCAAGCGTTGAACGAAGAAGCACCTTCCATATAAGGCAGAATCATCAACTGCCAGCCACCAAACCAATCGGTGTTGCTGACCGTAAACGGTGGCATGCGGCGATGGGTGTCATGATACTCGTGAATCGCCAAGCCAATGTTGTGCAGGTTGTTCTGGCACTCGGCTCGATTGCCGGCCTCGCGGGCGGCCTGCACCGCTGGAAGCAACAACGCAATCAAAATGCCAATGATCGCAATGACCACCAGCAATTCGACGAGCGTGAAGCCTCTCCTCCTGTGGGAACGCAACATCATACACTCCTCCGTAAAATAAAGAGAATGAGAAGAAAAAAGACGTGCCGTGTGGGAGCTCAAAGAGAAATGAAAGGGAATGCGAGCCCCAAGCCACCGCAGAATACCCGCATTAATCGGCATGCTGCAAGTTTTTTCTGGAAAAATGTTCGATTTTTGCGTTAACTCTACCCTTCTGTGGAGGTAGATCACATGCCCTGGTGTGCTATTGCAGTAAGTCCTTTTTGATACAATGGCTTAAGAACAGCATTTGACTTGAAGCCACTCGCCGAGTGTTGCAAAGAGATACACCAGAGGCGTTGACGAACTCCGCGGCATCAACCGAAGCCAAAAGATGTTCGATTTCACAACATTGAACCGGTGACGGGCTGACCAACGCTGCTTTCAATGACAACTGGAGAGCACCAGTGACCAATGATGATGAATTGATTGACAAAGATGAACTCGTCACGGTTTATACAGTGACGGACGCGGTCGAAGCTGAGATCCTCAAGAACTTTCTCAATGCCGAAGGTGTCAAGTGTGACATTGACGGCGAGGGCCAGGCTGGCTTCACCGGTGCCGTCGAGATCGGCATCTTGGTGCGCGCCATCGATGCTGATCGCGCTGAATCACTGATTCGGTCGCGCGAACCCAAACCCGAGGAAGACAAAGACTGAATCGGCGTGCTTGGCGAAACACCCGTCATCAGGCAGAATTGGCCTGAAGTTGAAATGATCTATTTCGTTGGAACGCACCCAGTCAAGAGAATCGCGATTCGCGCACCTGAGGGAATCAATGCACCAGATCAAGATCTTCAAGGGAATCGAAGGTGCATTGAGCGACCTCGAATCCGAAGTCAACAGTTGGCTGAAGTCCCTGGAAGGCACGGTGGTCAACATTTCCGGAAATATCGCTCCGCAAAGTAACGCGGCAGGCTCAGCGACTGGGTTGGGAACAGGATTCGCGCCATCAGATGTCATTGTCGTCGTCCACTACACAACGACATGAAACTCGCGCTGATTATCCCTGATGGTGCTGCGGACGAGCCGCGTGATGAGTTGGCAGGCAAGACTCCGCTACAGGCGGCACACACTCCGCACATGGATGCTATTGCTACGCAAGGCGTTGTTGGCAGAGCGTGTCATGTTCCTTCGGGGTTCGCCCCTGGTTCTGACGTCGCCAATTTGAGCTTGTTGGGATACAGCCCAACGGAATTCTTCACCGGCAGAGCGCCGTTGGAAGCGGCTGCCGCCGGCATTGAATTGGGCGAGCTTGATTGGGCGGTGCGTTGCAACTTGGTCACCATTGACTCTGACCAGGTGATGCAAGAGTTCACGGCCGGACATATCTCCTCGGCAGAAGCTTCCACGTTGCTGAAATCGTTGGAAGAAGCGGTTGATCATCTGCATCTGGAGTTGGTTCCGGGTGTCAGCTACCGCAATTTGCTGATCGTCCGTGGAATGTCCCCCAGCCCGTTTTCTGCGGAGACGCGGACCGTTCCGCCCCATGATCTCACTGGCCAGACAGTCGGTGACCACTATCCACGCGGACTGGGAAGTGATTTATTGACCGGGATCATGGAGAAGAGCATCGAGGTCTTCTCCGATCACCCTGTCAATGCCGCCCGGCGCAAGGCGCGAAACCCGGTCGCCAGCAATGTTTGGTTGTGGGGCTTGGGCAAGTCCGTCACATTGCCGCCGTTTGCTGAGCGTTTTGGAGCTCGGGGGGCCATGATCACCGCCGTTGACCTGCTAAGAGGTTTGGCAAAACTCGTTGGTTGGACATGCATTGAAGTCCCGGGTGCCACCGGTTATCTGGACACGGACTATGCCGCTAAGGGCCGGGCAGCCATTGACGCGATTGAGCAGTACGACTTTGTTTGCGTGCACGTGGAAGCTCCAGATGAAGCGGCCCATGCTGGCGATACGGCGGAGAAGATCGCGGCCATTGAACAGATCGACGAGAAGATCGTTGGTCCGCTACACGCTGCTCTCAAGCGGAAAGATGAGTATCGAGTACTCGTTACTCCAGACCATCCCACGTTTCTACGCACCAAAACGCACAGCCATGGGGACGTGCCCTTTTGTGCCTGTGGAGCAGAGATCACGGCTGACGGAGCTGAGACGTACGCAGAACCAGTGGCTGAGCGAAGCGAGATTTCCTTTCCCGCTGGCTGGAAGCTGATGAGTTGGTTCACGGCGCATGATTGAACGGCTCTGAAACGGCGAAGGCACGTTCGATTTCGGCGAATCTCTCGCCGGGCGCAACGATGTAATCGCAAAGTTGCAAATCGTCGTGGACCCCAATCTCTTCCACACGTTGCACGCCGGCAAACTCGTTCGCCGGCGATTTCCGAATCCGCAACCAACGGGAGTCGAGGTCGGCAAAGAGCTGTTGGAGTTGCTGCTGGCGTTCCAGTCGGTCCATGTTTTCCGCTTTGTACACCGGCAACACTTCAAGCAGGACGAGAGGCCGGTCTGCCATCAGCATCTCTCGCATGCTTCTGGCGACCTCTAACTCGGCTCCTTCCACATCGATCTTAACAAGACCAACTGGTCCCGGAGCGTGCTGTCTTCGGAACTCGCATATTTGAGAACCGGCACAAATTGTTTGTGGGCTCTAAGAACAGAGTCGCTATCCGAATTCGCCGGAACGGTTTTGGCTGGGCGAAACCCCTCGACCAGCGATGCGGCGCTGTTGACCTCTCCGCCATACAGTTCCAGTTCCAGCACGGTGTTGGCGTCAAACAAACCGGCCGGAATCAGGCGAGCACCGCGGTAATCGTTGGCGGCAATCAAGCGATTGACGTAGGAGACACACGCGGGGTTTGGCTCGAAACCCAGGTAGTTCCGCTCTGGTTCCAGGCATTTGAGCTTGATGAGTGTCTGGCCGAGGTTCACTCCAACGTCGACAAATACGCCACTGCATTGTGGCAGGGCACGGCGTAGGGTCTCGGTCATCCATGGCTCACTGAGCTGGAGATTCTCGTCTCCCAGACCACCGGTCAACGGAATTTTGTAGGACACGCCTGCGCATTGGCGTGTGAGCACAGCGTTGACGCGCGAGCGGAAACCGAGTTCGGCCAGACCTTTGGCCAAAGCATTAACAATTCGGCGTTTCACGTTTTCGTTGAGAGACGGCACAGTCGAGTGAGGGTGACGATCGTCCGTCTTAGTTGGTCCACGCCGTTCAAACCAGCCCTGGAGGACGATTTCGCGCGTATTGCGGCGAATGGTCCTCACAAGATCTTGCGAATCACAATCGGCCGGTCCGCGCTGACACTTGTTCTGCCCACCCCCCAAACGGCAACGGTTTCGTCTCGCTCAATCACCCGATACGCTTGTCCGGAGAGAGGGCTGACCTGGAAAGCCGGTGCGGGCTCGCCTGTGGCGTGCGACAAGCCAACCTGCCACGCTTCCATGCGTGCCCGATCCAGAGCGAACAAGGCTTGCCCTTGTGGGATGCTTTCGGCAAGCAGTTTTGCCAATGAAAACGTTGTGTTTGCTGAGCCAGCAGTACTGGGATCGACCGTGTCACGGGAATCACCAGAGGGCAACTCAAGTGCGATCCCCTCCCGGCGGAACAAAGGTTGACCGCATTGGTCGATGACATGCTGCATGGCCTCGAGATACCTCACCGCATCCGCATCCACCGCCTGGCCTTCAAAGCGTGCCAGCGCGTCTTGATCTTCCGCGTTCAAGGCTTCTGTTTCTTCAGCGGTCAGCACAGAAGAGATGTTTCCTGATCGAGCGTATTCATAACAGATCAGGCTCAGTGCTCGGTCGCTACGCCAGGCATCGCGCTCTTCTGGCCAATCTTGCAGTGCCATATCGACCGCCTGACTCGCGGCCAGCAGGACTTCTCTTGTCGTTGATTCGTGTTGGCAAATGGCTTCCAGCACAAGCAGCGCATCGGTTCGAACGTGGACCGCCTGGAGTCGACAGCTGATGTGCGTTTGCTCGTCCAGACATCTGGCCAGCGCGAGCATGGCGTTGACCGCTTCCACGCTTGCCCCCAAATCGCCCGCGTTCATGCTTTGCCGGGCGCTGATGGCTTCCATGCGCGCGATGGCGTGAATCGCATAGATGATCGACAGATCGATGGTGAGTGCCTGAGTATGATCGATCTCCAGGTTGCACTGCTTGCCGTTAATTGCCTGTCGAGCGGAAATTCGTGTTGAATCATGCTTTTCCAGGAAACGCATGGCGCGCTCCCAATTTGTCATCGAGAAATCCCATGACTCGCTCGGAAAGAACGCCTGCGTTTCGTCAAAGATTCTCTTGCGCGCGGCCGTTGGGATCAGAGCTTCCAACGATGGGCCTGCGTTGTCTTTTCGCGGAATTGGCCGCCGGCGGATTTGCTCCGGCAGCCCCTGATTTGTCTTCAAGGATTTCAGCAGGCTGGCGAGCGTTTCATTCTTCGTCAAATTGAGTCGTGGTAGATAGCCGGCCGGCTGAGTGATCTTCTCGGCTGGAAGAGGATCTTCCGACGAGCATCCAATCACACCGACGATCAGCACAGCCCATAGACTCGCCACGCCGTGGGTATGAAAACGTAAGCCAGATTTCGCGGGCGCCATGAGTTTCCCCAGGTTCGCGGATCACACCGCAGACACTTATGCGGCCCAGACACCGTTGAGCGGGCCAGACGCAATGCAACGGGTCGCGAATGCTAAGCTGGTGTGGCGCAACCGGAAAGGTCATTTGGTCCACTGAGACCGTTCGTGCGTGATTTCGCCTGGGAAGACCAGGCGGCAAAGAGCCTTCCCCTGCTGAACAGTGCGCGCACTGCTTGCGACTTTCCTGCACCTCAACAAACTGCTGATAAACCAACAGTCTGTTTAGTGGCCAACGCGGACAGGTTTGCGACGGCGGGAAGACGTGGAACTGCGCGTTCCGTTGGATTTGGGAACTGTGGTCTGGAACTCGATCATTTCCGCCAATTCGGCTTCGACCAATTCGCTTGCCGAAACGTAGCGACCGGGCCGCATCCATCGCTCAATCTGCTTGACAGAGATGCCAAACAAGTCTGCCAAAAGCGTATCCATATCGCCCTCAAGTTGCCCAAAATGGCGAGCCCATTCCGCAGCTTCGGACATGAGCACTTGTTCGTCACTTTGCCACTTCATGGGATGGAACAAAAGAAAGCAAAATGGCGTGACGAGGCGGTGACTGCATGCCGCAAACGGCCACAACGCCGCAGATGAGCATTCGCCCGTCACGACGGCCGTGACTTGCAGCTCACGAAGCAAGATCAGCGACATCAACGACAAGCCGGAATAAGGGCTCCCTCCCGGAGAATTGAAATAGATCGTGCATTCGCCTCCTGGCGGAACTTCAAGCAGTTTCTCGGTGATCTGGGATTCGTTGTCGGTTAACTCGCCAACGATGGCGACTTCAACGTGTTCGTCCGTTGGCTTCTCACGATTCATGGTTGACATCCTTTTCGCGCTGCCGAACAAGACAATCTTGCCTGGCCATTGCTCGGCTGGGAATGGTCCCGGTCTTCATTTGGCTTAGCTAGCCGTCATTGCCAATCAATGTGCGATTGTCATCCACGATTTCAAGATGCCCACGGCATATTCCACGCGGCGACGCCCTAGCAACCAGCATTGGTTAACGCACCTATACCGGTAATGGCCCCTCGACTCAAGCATTCGCGAATTTGCTGCCGCAACGAAACTGGAATAGCGCTTGACGCGGAGTAGGCGGCGAGATACATGGCCGAGCCGCCTGCAAGTGATGGCATGCTGGCGCTAGCACGCCATCCGTTTTAGCACGAGCGTTGAGCGACCGATGCGCTCGGCATTCGGACTCGCCTTGTCGCGAAATGCTAAATCATCAGAATGGCCACGCTCTCCCAGTTCGAAGTGATCGCGCGACCCCATTGTTTCATCCTTCGGTTCTTTCGATGATTCTTCAGCCCCGCTTGCGCCGCCTGGCTTGCTGGTTGCATCGCTTTCGCAGCACGCGCCATCTCGCCGAACGTATACGCGAACGACACGCCCACGGCGCGCGGATGATGGTCATCGAAGACTTCGACGGAGGTGGGAAGTTCCGGGTGAACCTGGCCGACCACATCGGCAGCCACATCTATTGGTTTGGCGGCTACAACCTGGACCTGGCCAAAGTTTTGGACCGCGTGCTCTCACCTGGAATGGTTGTGATGGACGCAGGCGCGAACGTTGGCGAAGTGGCGTTGATGGCGGCACATCGCGTTGCGCCTACGGGTCAGGTGTTCGCCTTCGAGCCGCTATCCACGATTCGGCGGGAACTACAGAGCAACCTGGCTCTCAATCCAGATGCGCCCATCGATGTCATTCCCCAAGGTTTGTCCGATATCGCTCGCACGGCGACAGTTTACGGCAACGAAGTTTCTGATGATGCGGGCGCCGTCAACCACGGGCTGGCTTCACTGTACCCGCAAGTTTCTGGGACACGCCATGCCGCGGAGACAATCTCGCTGACAACACTGGACCTTTGGGCGAGTGAAAACAACCCAAAACGAATCGACCTGATCAAAATCGACGTTGAGGGCGAGGAGTTGTCCGTGCTCAAAGGGGCAAGCGAAGCCCTCCACAACTACCGCCCTCATTTGGTCGTCGAGGTCCAACGTGATACCTGCGAAGCGGCGGGATACACGCCCGCTGACATTCTCATCTTTCTGAAGGCCCTGAACTACAGGTTCTTCCGTATCCGCCGCCGCGGCAGATTACGTCGCATTGAGGTTGATGATCTCTCGCGTTTCCAAAACGTGCTTTGCGTGCCGGAATGATGCCCGCCGTCTGCGTGACGTTAAGGGGCTTATTCGGGACTTCACGTCGCGCACGTCCAACGATACTGCGCGCAGAGTTCGCTACCTGTTCTGCATAGACTGAACTGCATGCCAGGCAGTGGCTTGCATCGTTGAAGCGCCACCGAAATGGGTGGACCAGACTTGGCAATCATTCTCACCAAACTTTGGTACGAGATGTGCTGGCTTTGCTATAGTTGCCGTTTTTGCGAGACTTTCTAGTCAATCGCAGCGTTTCATGTCTATATCGAACACAATCGATGTCTTTGGGTTTTTACCAACGGAGTCCAAACATGAAGCTGAAGCACGTTTTTTCTGCCGGCATCCTGCTGGCGTTCCTAGGAAGCGCGATCCTCGCGCAACAGGGACAGCAGGGGAATCGTCAAGGTCGCGGTCGTGGCGGCCAACGCCAGAACCGGATGGAGCACCGGCCGGGCGATTTGCGCATCGGTCAAATGGCACCAACGTTTGAACTGAGCTCGCTGGATGGCAAGTCAAAGTACGACCTGCTGAAAATGCGGGGAGAAAAGCCCGTTGTGCTGTTCTTTGGCAGCTACACATGACCGCCGTTCCTTCGCCAGGTTGGCGAAATGGAAAAGATGTACCAAGACTACAAAGACATCGTAGATTTTCAGTTGGTCTATATTAAAGAAGCCCACGCGGCTGACTCCAATTGGTCCGTCGATTACGCAAAAGACCTGGGCATTACCGAACACGACAATCATCTCGAGCGCTGCACCGCTGCGGATATGCTCTTCAAGGACAAAGCTCTGAGCATTCCCTTCCTTGTTGACGATATGAAAGACGCTGTCAACGGAGCATACAAAGCGTTCCCTGACCGCATCTTCCTTGTCCGCAAAGACGGTCGTTTGGCGGTCGCCGCCACGCGTGGACCATGGGGGTTCTCGCCTGCGTTAACCCAAGTCGCAACCTGGCTCGCGGAATACCGTAAGAATGGCAAAGAGCCGGATTTGCCCAAGGACGCCAAAGAAGCGGGCGAAGATGTTCGAGTGGTCACCAAGTTGGAAAAGCGCGCTGATTCTACAGACAAGGCCGCTACGAAATCAGCCGATGGCGAAGACGGATAGAAATCGGTCGTGAAGATTGCTGGCTAAGCCGCAGTCCAACCGAACGCCGATCTTGCAACCACCAAGGGAATCCTTCCGCACGAGAAATGTGCCGAAGGGTTCCCTTTTTGATTCACGTTCACCATCGAGCCTCTCTCTTTCTTCAGGACGTATACAGATTCAAGAGAAGCGTAGATTCAAGGGGACATTGTGGAACACCTCACCTCGCTGACAGTCAGCCTTGCGGATACTGGATGGCGTTTAACGGGGTCATCAGCGGTGTGCTATAGTTAAGTTCTGCCGATTACTCAGATTGGATTGACTCCTGGGATCAAGACGTCGTGAGTGACTTCAAATGGCAGGCGCGTTGAAGTGGCGCCTTGCTGAGTTGAGATTCCCCTCCATTCTCTCTGTGGAGCGAAAGCCTGTGTTTTCATTTTTATCTCATTCACGGTCGCGCAAGCTTCGTTTGAACAAGGTCAAGGTTTGCTGCTTGGCCATCTGGGCAGGCCTGCTCTCGTTCGCCTTGATCTCGACAAGCGCTGCGCAAACGCCCACGCTTGATTCAGGCCCTGTCAACGGCGCTCAGCAGCCACCGGCAAAGCAGGATGCTCGCCCTCTTTCCAAGCCGCTCAACGAAGACGAGTACTACGAGTTGTTTCGCACGTTGGTCGATGTGATGAGCCAGGTGGAAAACAACTACGTGCAGGATGTCGACCGGCGGGAACTGATGGAAGCCGCCATTCAAGGTGTTCTCAGCAAGCTTGATCCGTATTCCAACTATGTTCCGCCTTCAGAGGTCGATCGCTTTCGTCAAGATATCGAGTCCGAGTTTGCCGGCGTGGGAATTCAAGTCGGAGTTCGCCGCGGCATGCTGACCGTCATCAGCCCCATTGTTGGTGCGCCGGCGTATCGAGCTGGTGTTCGCGCTGGCGACGTGATCGTCGAGATCGACGGAACCAACGCCCGTGAGATGTCAGTGGACGCCGCCATGGAGCTATTTCATGGTGAGCCTGGCACGCCTGTCAGCTTCAAGGTCTTACGTGTGGATTCCGCTGAACCGCTCGAAATCACGGTCAACCGTGAAGTTGTCCGTGTCGAGACCGTCATGGGTGACCGCCGAGGTCCAGATGACCAATGGGACTTTATGTACGATGAGAAGTTGAAGATTGGTTTCATCCGAATCACGGCCTTCAGCCGCGAAACGGCCGCCGACCTGCGCAGAGCGGTCGCCAAGCTCAAGGCTGACGGAATGAAAGGTCTGATCATCGATTTGCGTTTCAATCCCGGCGGCTTGCTCGCATCGGCCATTGATGTCTGCGACATGTTTATCTCCAGCGGGCGCATCGTCAGCACTCGCAATCGAAACGGGCAGGAACAAACCTGGGACGCGCACTCCTTTGGAACGTTTGAGGATTTTCCCATGGCCGTGTTGGTCAACGGCTATAGCGCCAGCGCGAGTGAAGTCGTTTCCGGCTGCTTGCAGGACCACAACCGAGCCGTCATCGTTGGTGAACGGACATTTGGGAAAGGGAGCGTACAAGATGTTGTCTCGCTCGCCCGTGGTTCTAGCGCGCTGAAAATCACGGTCGCCAGCTATCATCGTCCCAGCGGAAAGAACATTCACCGCTTTCCGGACTCCAGTATCGATGATGACTGGGGTGTGATTCCCAACGAAGGCTTTCGACAGCGAATGAACAACGTGGAGATGATGCGATTCGTTCGCGACCGACGCGAAAGGGATATCGTCCGGTACAACCCCAATCCCGATGAACAGCCGCCGCTTATCGCTCCCAACCCAGGCGAAAAACCCGACAACGCGGAGTTTGTCGATACGCAACTGGAAAAGGCGCTGGAATATCTCCGTGGCGAGATCAAAACGCCGACGGAGAGATGATCTCTCGCTCGGGGCATTGGCATCAGCGATTGCTATCGGTGCCCGGTGAGGCATGGGAAGCACTCGGCAACTTTGCGTGATTTGCGGCTGCCAAGCTGTCACGGCCAAGAAGCTGGCCACAGATGGCAGTGCAGCGCCGTCAAACTCTGCCGAGTTTCTCCAGTTGCCGGTATTGCTTGGGTGACGCTACGGAATTTGACTGTTCCGCTCCTCGCAGCCGTAGAGAGCTGGTCCGCGCGAGGATAGGATAGATTTGCCGCGCACGCTTGCGCAATCCACACACGTGGAATGCCGGCGCGCTAGCAATGCAGATTCTCGATTCTTGGCGGAGAAGTGGGTTGCGTATCGGCGTCCATCTCCGCTTGGGATGACATCCTGAAACAGCAACATTCCAAAACGACGACATCCTGAAACAACGGCACCCGAACACCGTCCGCACTCGCGCGAGATCTTACTGTCGAGTGTGTCCCAAACTCATTGATTGATATTGGAGGACTCCCAATGATCCGTCGCACTTTGCTTAGCCTAACGCTTGCGCTCTCCTTCGCTGGCTATGCCATGGCGCAAGGCCAGGATGGCAATCCACCCAACGCGCAAGACAGCCAAGGCGATCAACCCACCGTTGCTGAAGAACTCCAGCGGCAGATTGCGGCGCTGCAGAAACGCGTGACTGACTTGGAAACGAAGATCGCTGCGTTGCCTGACCTTTCGCAAAAGCTGGATACGATCGCCTCGCAACTGAAAGCGATTGATGCTGACGCCATCCAAGCATTAGGCGATGAAGTGCGGGAACTCAGTGTTGCCATGAGTCAAATCGCCACGCAGAGTGGTGACGGTTACAACGTGGATATCCTGGGCAAGATGAGCACGAGCGCCAATTTCCGCGAGGAACTGCGCCGCGCCACGCAAGGCCGGATCGTGTTCAACAATTTCACGACGCTGCCGCAATTGGTCTACATCAACGGTACGGCGTGGAATGTTCAGCCGGGCCAGACCTACATTGATGCGGCTGTGGGAACTGTCAGCGCACAAATGGCTTATTTTGAACTGGCCCCCAAAACCTACGATCACTGGAAGTTCGAGGGTGGGCAATACCAAATGGTGATTGACATTCGCTAAAGCAAGTCTTTAACGCCGCGAGAAGCCGCCCCTCGCTCGGCATTTACGTCCCCGCGCTTGAGCAACAACTCCGAGCGTTGGGGATTTTCTCTTGTGCGTTCCGCCAGCGGCGCGTCATCAAACAACGCCAAGATCAACCGCAATCTCGGCGCACCAGCTGCATCCGGCTGCGCGGCAAGGCCTTTGCGGATGGCGAGATGCGAAAGCGGCAGAGCGATCTCCAACTGGCGTGCTGCGTTCTCATCATCGTCATGCAGTGCTTTTTCGACGAGTTCGTCCAGCTTCGTTGCGCCATTTGCTTCCAAGAATGACGGCAACATCCAGACGGTGACAATCTCATCGTTGGCAATCGCTAACGTGCCGAACTGGACGTCCTGCAGGTGAATGTCACCGCCCGCTTGCAGAAGATCTAGCCTGCCGAAGCGAAATGTCGTTCCCGGCTGTAGAGTGATTCGATCGCCGTCTCGCCACAACGTGGCAGGTGCAGAGTTGTCCGTCAGCTTGAGTCGTAAGACAGCGTCACGCTGCCACGTGGTGGGCGTGTTCCGCGCATAGGCTCGCTGCGCTGCAGATAACAAAGAGACTACGGTCACCTGCTCAGTGAGCCTGAGATTTCGCGGCGGTCCTGCTTTGCTCATCCATGCCCGGGGTTGAAACTTCGTTGGCTTGACTTCAAAGTTCGCCTGAATCAATGCGTCTGTGATCCGTGCTTGCTGCTGGATGCGCGCGAAGGCATCTCTCAGTTGCTCCTTGTTCGCAGTCGCGGAAACATGTTCGGTTTTTCGCCATAGATATGCGTTCCACCAATGATCGAATAATCCGATCGCCTGGCAATGCTCCAGGGCATCTATGATTTGGGTAAGAGCTACCGGCGGTTGAGACGTGCCGGAGGCCATCGCGTTGAGTTCTGCCGTGACGATTTTTGCCAACGGAGAGTCAGTCGCCCGAAGGTTTGCGAGCAGATCGGCAAATTCCTGTCCCTTCGCGTTCAAGTTCTTGGCTGGATCAACCAGATAGGCTTTGGCGGAGCCGAACGTATCACCAAAACCTCGTGCCGATTCGGATTGGCGCCGGTACAGGCGGACCACATTTTCCGTGATCAGTTCTGCTGCTTGCACATCATCCGTAGAGATTTTGTCAGCAGCTTGATTTTGCGTTGATTCATATTCGGTGACGCTTCCTCGACGTTGCCGTTCAGAATTGCCTGGACCAAGAGCATTGGGATCGCCAGGGGCATCAACTGTGCCGTTCGCCAATCCTTGCCGCGGACCCGGCGTCAGCATCAACAATCCCGCCAGCCAACGTATGGCGTGGTCAGAGAATCTCCGCGAGATGACAACTCGCCGGCGATACTTCCAACCTATCAGTGTGATAGCGATTGCCAGACCGCACGCTGCAACGGTCACGATCACGGATGAACTCCAGACGGCCAACAGTTGGATTATCGTTGCGTGGTTCATCGCCTGTGTTGGATCAGTTTGAAGACTTGGATTACGGATCGTGGTGCTAGTTTTGTTGCGTGGTCAACTCATACAACGGGCTCGGCGGACGCAGCGTGTCAAGAGTCGCCGTTTCGCCAAAGGGATCGAATGCAAAACTGCTTCGACAACTACGTCCGTTCCGCGTTTGCAGCCAGCAGTCGTAGGGATCAGATCTCAACGGATCTGCGCGGGTGCGAAACGCCGCGAAGCCATCCGCCCAGATTCGGGAGAGTGGCGCTTGCCGCACGTTTCCTTGGCTTTCGCCGGGGTCTGTCGTGGTGCAAGGCATCACCTCGCCAGTCGCCGAGACGACGCAACTGAACCTTCCCGCTCCGCACATGAACGCGTCATTGCGATAGAAGCAATCATCATCGCCGGCGCTTCCCCATTCGTTATCCAATTCGACACGCATGACAGAACGCATTCTGCGAGCAAACGCCGCCACGCGCCGTAGCTGGACAGCCGTTGGCAAAATCTCAGCGTGATCGCCCGCCCGGCCCTCCGGGGTGACCAAGTGCAAACCCCAGCTATCGGCGGCAGACCGCATGACAACGCTTGCCATATCCGCCAGCAAGTCAGCATTGCCGCGTGTGATGGTTGTCCCGGCGACAACCTCTCCGCAACCAGCGTCTTTCAGTAACTTCATTGCCCGCAAAGCCGCGTCAAAACTGCCGGCTTGCCCTCGAAAGCGATCGTGGAATTCACGCGGGCCATCCAAGCTGACGGCCACCATCAGCGGCGGGCATTCGCGGAAGACACCGATCTCGCGTTCAATCCAACCGCCGTGAGAATGCAAGGCCCAAGGGACGCGGCGCTGGTGCGCGTAGCGGATCACGGCTTCAAAGTCGCGCCGCAGTAAGGCTTCTCCTCCAGCGACAACAAAAGTCGGCCGTTGCAGTTTGACCAGTTCATCGACAATCAACCGACAGGCTTCTTCCTTCGTCAATTCACCAGGCTGTTTTGCGCCGGCATGCGAGTAGCAATGCGGACAGTGCAAATCACACATGCTGGTGGCGATCCATTGCACCGCTTCAGGCGGTGAGACAAATCCCAAGCCGCGCAGCAGCCGCGCGGCCTTGTGCCGGGCACTGACGTGATCACGCGTAAAGAGCCGGTGGAGCAATCCCATGTGTTTGCCTCCGATGCGTCAGCCGGCAACAGGAACTCGTTGCCTTTTCTCGCAGCTTAGCCTAAATGAGTGCTCCCTTAGCGCAACGGGTATGTAACATCCCCGTCGAGCAGGTTACTCGTCCGTCGAAACCTCAGCTTCGACCCGAGCAATCCGCAGTGTATAGGCTGCATACCATCGCGACTTGCCCAACTGTTGAGCGAGCTGATGTTCCGAATGTTGTCGCCAGGCACGGATGGATTGCAAGTCTTGCCAATATGAGACAGTGATCCCTAAACCATCATCGCCACGAGCCGGTTCGATCCCCAGATAGCCGGGTTGCTCAGCAGCAAGCTCTTGCATGCGGGTGGCCATCTGTCCGTAGCCGGCTTCATCTTCGCCTGTGCGCAAAGACGAAAACACTACAGCGTAATACGGTGGCTTCGGCGTTGAAGCGATCAGCTTTCGCTCATCTGATGGCGAGTGTTCGTCGTGCGGCGCTTTCATGTGGTGAGTCATTCCGTTTTTGTTTGAAACGAGAAGATTATTCTCGTCGTTCGTCATCGGGGTTCTTGATGAGCATAAGCCGAGTGGAGAACCTCCTCCACTTGCAAGCTACTCGTTCCCGGTGTCTGTCGAACTCCGCGAGTTCGCACCGCGCAGACGCCGCCAAAGCCCAGCCAGAGTGAGCGCTTTTTCCTGGGTCACGCCGGCAGGCGCGTACGCTGCGCGATCGTACAAGTCGGCCAAGTTACGAGCGTGTTTGGCCACTTTGCGCGAACTACGACCGATGTTGTACGCAAACTCGTGCGGTGTTTCCTCTTCGCCGCGCGGACGTCCGTGGTCTCGTGCCCAGGCTTCAAATGCTTCAAAGCTATAGCGTACCAGTTCCTTGGGTGGGACTTGATCTGCCATGCCGGAAGTAAACGGGTCCGCATACGTTGAGAATGGGCGCGGTGGCGGTCCGCTGGGCTGCGGAGCTTCCACCGCAGTTGCTTTGGCCTTGGCCGACGCCGCGCCACCAAAGAGCCGAGCCAGGAACGTGCGGATGTTGGCGAAGAACTCGGCAAAGCCGCGGAGAATCTCTCGCCAGTACCGAACCACGACGAACAAAATCACCATGGCGACGATCAAGTAGATCATCCATTTGACGCCTGTCGTCACCCAGTCAACGTCAGAAAACCAGGAACTCGATTCCATCTCCGGCGCGGACACACTGGCGGAGTCACCCTCAAAAGAACTCCCACGCCCCGAGTTGCCGCTACTCGATTGCTCCGCTTGGTCAACTCGTGGGTTGGCACCGGAGCTTGATTGCTGTCCACCGTCTTGCCGACCCCGCCCTTGTTGGTCATCGTCCGAGCCGCCGCCTTGCTCGTTGCCAGAGAGATCTGTGGAAGAGTTCTCGCCCGAATCGGACTGCCGCTGCGAGTTCGTGGATTTCGAGTCATTACGCTCCTGGTTGTCGGACGATTGGCGCGAACTGGACTGGTCGCCCTGCGAATCGCGCTGACCGGAATTCTGACCATCCGAGTTTTGATCGCTGCTTTGATTGTCTTGCTGCTGATTGCGTGACGACGTCCGTGAATTGGAACTTTGGCTGTCCGATTGTTGGTTGCCACTTTGTTGTCGATCGCCGGACTGTTGCGAGTTGGATTCTTGGTTGCCGGAGTTGCTCTGCGTGTTGCCACCAGACTGCTCTCCACCGCTGGAAGAGTTCTCTTCGCCGGCTTGGTTGCCTTGCTGATCTGTGATGTTTCGTCCGCCAGGAACCACCGGCGAGTTTTCGTCAGGCTTGCGCCTGCTGTTGGATTTTGCCTGCCCGGAATTCTTGGTTTCGACACCTTCCCCGCCAAATCCGAACCGGCTGGGGTTCTTAATGGGTGACGTGGCCTTGAGTGTGAGCGAGGAGATCTCGAACTCTGCGCCAGGACGGGGCAGCAGTGCCGTGACGACAAGCAACGCTAACACCAGCAGACTGCCTGTAACCAGCCACCAACCGGCCATTGATGTGGGCATCTCGACGCGGCGCTGGCGAAGATAACGCCTAAGACCGAGAAAGCTGGTGGAGACCAAGAGCCCCAGTCCGGCGGCAAGGTATGCGCAAAACAGCCAAAACGTCCAGCGGCGGGTACCAACGTCATCGGCCGTGATCAATCCTTGGCCGAATCCGAAGATGGGGAGGGCGGCCAACGAGAAGTACACAACCCATAAGCCGGGTGAATGTGGACGCCCTTTGCGATCGACGTTGCGCTCCCACCAACTGCGCGGTTGGTCGTGTGCAGGGCTTCGCTGACTGGTTCCCGTAAGCGGCTCCGAGTTTGGATTAGCCCCGCCGGATGTGGATTTCCGAGATTGCTCGCGCGATGGTTCCTCATCGAGCCCAATCGATTGCATCAAGCCCTCACTGGATGCTTTCTTGCCCTCATCAATGACAGTGCAGTCATGAGTGAGTTTGTCAGCGGACCACCAGACAACCGCCATCAGGGCCAAGTTCACAAACATGGAAAGGCCAGGTGGAATCGCTCCGCTGTACTCCACAAAGCGGAAGAGCGCGAAAGCAACGGCAGCTCCCAGAGCCAACGCAAACGGCGCCGCGCGGGTTCGGCCTTGCTCAATCGAAATTCGCGCGATCAACACGGATCCAAACACGAACAACCCCAGCACGATATTGAGTCGCGCTGGGTACCCGCCCTGGTAGAACAAAGCGGCAAGGAAAAACACCAGACTGCCCACCAGCACCATGATCAGCGCAGGACTGATGGCGATGGCCACATAGTCTGCCAGTGTTTTGGGGAGTCGTTTGCCCATAAGTGCGATGTGGCAGGTCCAGCCGCTGATGAACAATCGTTGCTCGTGGAAAGTACGCTTCAAGCTACCATCTGTTGACCACAGATCATGGCGATTGACTCTTTGGATTTCAAATGGCGAGAAGGAATGCCTTCAGCCAAAAGACGACCGGCCAAAGCAGCGAACTCGCTTTGTTCGTAGACGTTGATGATCGCAGTGACGGCAAATCCTCGCCGGTGCAGTTCGGCCAGAGCCAACGCGTTTTCCGGAGTCAGTGCAGAAATGATGGCGATCACGCTGGCGTCGCGTGGCATACGACCTTCCGTCTCCAGCACGAGCTCCGGCAGATTCAGGCCGTCGGAAAGTTCGACGCGTGCCAGGTTCTCCAAGATACTTTGAAACTGTTCCGGTCCGCGGCGTGTTTCCACGATCACCGGTCGCAGGCGGTCACTTTCATCTTGCATCCCGGCGGCCATCTGGGCCGCCTCGCGCGAACGGTAGTCATGATCCCAACCTTCGCAGCGTATACGGTCTGCCGCATCCCGCCCGTTGGTGACCAGCCCCACCTGCTGGCCCATCTGATACACGGCGTTGGCCAGTGACGCGGCCGCCGTGACCGCGATTTCAGACCGGAAGGGTTCGTTGTCCGGCTTGAAGGAAGACCTATAAAAGTCCAGTAAGATCGTCGCACCAGCGATACAGGACGGCTGGTAAACTTTGCTATGCAATTCGCCTGTCCGCGCCGTCGCTCGCCAGGAAATGCGATTGAGCGGATCACCAGCCATATACTCACGCACTCCGGCAATCCGCGTGGGATCTTCAAACATGCGGTGGGTGAGCTGGATCTCACCAATGGGCCGTGTCGTGGCGATGTCGTAGCCTTCAATGGGAACGACTTCCGGGTAGACCAGCAAGTAGTTGGGCTCACTGCCAACTTTGTAGCGGCGGTGCAATCCAAAGATGTCACCGGTCTCCAGAACCGTTGGCCCAATCTGGTAATAACCGCGTTGGTTGCATTCCAACTGGTAATTCATCAGCACGCTGGAATTGCCGGGCACTTTGGAGAGCTGGAGCCGCTTATTGCGAACCTTCAAAGCCGGCGGATTAAAGCGCAGCGCCGACCGCGGCAGCAGGTCCTCGACCAAAACCCAGCCGACCGTCATCTTCCCGGAGTTTCGCACATTGACGGCAACGGCCACCACGTCGCCCACCTCGGCGGTCTTACAGTTGGTGGACCGCTGGGCGGAAAGTTGCTCGATCCATGATCTGGCGATAAAGCGGTTGAGCAACATCATCGCCAGCAGTGCGTACATCGCATAGGCCAACAGGCTCAAGCCCAAGCCCATGGCAACGGCCAGAATCAGAATGGCGCCAACGTACCACCGCATGGAACCAAGTTACGAAACGCATGCCTGGGAATTGAGACACGAACGATTATCTCATTGTACTCCGCCGTAACAAACCAAGGCCAGTCATCAGTATACGCACGGATTGGTTGAGAGGCATTTCCTCGCCCTAGCACATTGACCGTGTTAAGTTTTGAGGAAGAGTGTGTTTCACAGATATCAGCGACACTCAACGCGTCTCCTCTTCGTCAAGCTTAGTGAGTCCCGTCACGAGGGTGATTTCATGAATCCATTCAGCCGGGAATCGACTCGCCTGGGAGCGATTTTGTTCTGCTTGATCATTAACGGCAGAAATGCCAGTGCAAGCCAATGTGATCTTCCTCTACCCGGAGAGGCCATTGCCGCGTCCGTTGGACGGGAGGGGCAAAATAGTTCAGCCGATGTGCTGACCATCCAAATCATGCTCAACCAAGTTCCGGCTAGAATGGGAGGCCCTGCGGAAGCGCTGCTGACGCCTGATGGCTTGATTGGGACTCAGACGATTGCAGCGATTGAGGCGTTTCAACGGAGACAGCTTTTGGCCGTGACTGGCCTTATCAAACCAGTTGGTGAAACGCTCCTGCGACTGAATGAAGTGATCTCAAGTCAGCCGCTACCTCAACGCATCGTCAAAGTTGCACAAGCTGAGCAACAGTTCTGGAAGAACGGAAACTTAAGAGAAACGGACGCTCGCGGCGCGGCACGGGTGAAGTTGTATTGGGCGACTGTCGGCCAGGACTACACCGTGGATCAACTGCAAGAGTCAAGTTTTCAGAACCGCCATCCTTGGAGTGCCGTCTTTGTCTCTTGGGTCATGCAGCGAGCTGGCGCTGGCAAAAAATTCCGCTACTCGGCAGCTCACCGCGTCTATACCGCCGCCGCCAAACGCAACACCATCGAAGGGAGCGACAAAACATTCAAAGCTTTCCGCGTGCGCGAGAAAGCTCCTCGCGTGGGTGGCATTGTCGTGAAGGGTCGCGGCGGCAGCCAAGTAAGCTATGACAATGTGGACAATGGTGAGCAGCACAAAACGCACGGTGACATCGTCGTCAAGATCGACGAACGCCAAGCGATTGCCATTGGTGGGAATGTGAGCAACAGCGTCCGAGCGACGACAATTCCCTTGAACATAGATGGCATGTTGAATGCAAGTGTCTTCTTCGCGGTGATCATCGTTGATGGACAATGACACCCAAGCAGCTGTCTGCTTCGATGCTCTTTGTGGTCATTACCCTTCCGTCACAAAACCTGTGTTCCGCGGTTTTGCTATCCACAATTCTTGGGCGCTGAATTTGTCTTGGGATCGCCATGATCGCAAGGTTGCAGCGAGCTCGATGGCATCGCTTTCTGATTCGCAAAAGGCGAACACAGTTGGCCCCCAGGATGTTTGCCCCACGCCGTCAACACCCAATCCGAGTAGCGCGTGAACAAGATTCTCGATTCTTTGCGATGCGTAAGTGCCACCT
>JALCBR010000151.1 GCA_028066245.1 Pirellulales bacterium
GTGTGAATCCCTCGCTTGACCCGGGTTGAGAGCGTTACGGTGGTGTTTTTCAACGACCTACTAAGAACAGTCGTGACAGAATCCGACTCTGGCCCCTACAACGGACGGCCGATTCCGGACATAATGCGACGGGCGGCGCCCGCATGGGAGGCCCGGCGACGGAGGCCTCCGAACCAGGTCAGGTCGAAAGAAGCAGCCTTAAGGGGTCACCTTCGGGTGCTAGGGCCTTCCATCGGGTGTCGCCCTTTCTTTGTTGCTGCGGTGGCGTCGGCGCGCATGTCTGACGTAAACCGTGAATGAAGGCAGATTGCCGAGAATAGTCAGCCCAACATTCATCGGTCGAAAGCATCAATCGCCAGACGAGATTGACCTCACCGTTTGAGCTGCTGCCCGTGGGGATGTTCGATGAGTACCGCGAAGGAATCCGGCGAATACGTTGTTGTCGCCCGGCGGTACCGCCCATTGCAATTTGACGAGTTGCTGGGACAGGAACATGTCGCCAAGGCTTTGCGCGGCGCGATTGAGAGCGAGCGGGTTGGCCACGCGTATCTGTTCACGGGTGCCCGTGGCGTAGGTAAGACATCCGCAGCGCGGATTCTGGCGAAGGCTTTGAACTGCAGTGAGGGGCCCTCGCCGACACCGTGCAACGAATGTGACGCGTGTCTGGCGATCGCCGCCGGAGATGACATTGATGTCCTGGAAATTGATGGTGCCAGCAATCGCGGGATCGACGAAATCCGTCAGCTGCGGCAGAACGTCAGTATTCGCCCCAGCCGTTCACGCTTCAAGATCTACATCATCGATGAAGTCCACATGCTCACGCGTGAGGCTTTTAACGCGTTGCTGAAGACGCTCGAAGAGCCGCCGGAGCATGTCAAGTTCATCTTCTGCACCACAGAATCGGAGAAAGTCCCCGTCACGGTGCTTTCCCGTTGCCAACGTTTTGATTTCGCTGGCATCCAGACACCGGCAATTACCGCCCGGCTCCGACAGATTGTTGACTCGGAGAACGTGCAGGCTGATGACGAGGCACTTGAGATACTCGCCCGGCGGGCTGGCGGCTCCATGCGAGACAGCCAGTCTTTGCTGGAGCAGTTGCTATCATTGGGTGAAGATCGCCTCACCGCCGAGTCCGTGCATCAGTTGCTGGGAACGGCTTCTGCCAAACGGCTGGCGGAAATCGTTCAACACGTCGTCGCGCAGAACGCAGCCGCGGCAATTGCGGGCATGGATGCAGCCTTGGCGGAAGGTGTGGATGTTGGCCAATTGTTGGAACAGTTGCTTGGATACCTGCGAGACCTGATGGTTTCATCCGTGGGTGCAAAGGATGACGCGTACTTGTTCGCCGGAAAATCAGATGACGCCTGGCTTACAGCGGCTGCTCGCGAGCTCGGTACGCACACCGTTGTAGCGATGATGCAAGTGGTGGATCACGCGTTGGAGCGGATGCGGGTGAGCGTTCACCGCCGTACGCTGGCCGAACTGGCCGTGGTGCGGCTTTGTTCCCTCGGCGAGCTGCGCGACTTGTCTGCGGTGGTGGAAAGCTTGCGAGCCGGTTCTCTGCCGGCTCCCGATCAGGCCGCGACCAAAATCCCGGCGCCGGTAAAAAAAAACGCTGAATCGCCGCCAGCCGCCGCCGACAACGGCGCCTTGACGGCACCAGCCGCAACAAACATCGCCCCGCGTCCCGCGCAGGACGTGACGTCAACGGCTGAGTTAACACAGCCAGCTTCCCCCCAAGTGTCCGTCAAGCCCGACGCGGCAACGAGCGCGGCTGCCGTCGACAAACCGCCATCCGTTTCCCCAAGCGAACTTTGGCGCACCGCATTGGCAGGCGTCAGCAATCTTGTCGCCGATCATGCGGCGTTTGCCAATCAAATCGAATATGACGGGCCCAACGCGTTGGTCGTGGAATTCGCAGCGGAGTATAGTTTTCAGAAGTCCATGTGCGAGCGGGGCGACCAAGCACGGATGATCGCCGAAGCGGTCAACAGCGTCGCTGGGCGACCGATGGTCATTCACTTCCGCTTGGGTCAGGAGGCGGACGTCAAGAACCAGAAGGGACGACAGACCGTCCGCCGGGCCGCTCCCGTGACAGTGCGTGACTACATCGACAACCCGTTGGTCAAGAGCGTTGCCGAGACCTTTTCCGCGACGCCTCTTAAGGTCGAACCGCCGCCGCAGAGTGACTAGCACGGACATACGACACTGGGCAAATCGCGCCAGCAGCCATCAATCAATCACACCACAACATTGGATTACGAGAACCAGGAGGCTCTTCCATGTTCAAAGGCCTTGGAAATATCGCGTCGTTGATGAAGCAAGCCTCGCAGATGGGTGGGAAGCTGCAAGGCATTAATGAAGAATTAAAGAGCCAGTCCGTGACCGGGGCCGCCGGTGGCGGGATGGTTGAGATTAACATGAGCGGCCTATCAGAAGCCCTCTCTTGCAGCATCGATCCTTCGCTGGTCAAGGAAGGTGATCGTGAATTGCTTGAGGACTTGGTTGTAGCCGCCGTCAATCAAGCGGTCACCAAGAGTCGTGAGCTTCACGCATCGGCGATGAAGAACCTGGCAGGCGGTATGAACCTGCCCGGCCTGGATGACGCGCTGCAACAGATGACCGGCGGCGCAACTCCGAGTCCCGACGACGGCAACGATGATGCGGAGGTGCGTCAATAGCGCAGAAACGCTCGCGGTTCTGGATTAGCGCGAGCACGGTGACTGACGGGCTTGGACGGGAGTGTGAGCCAATCGCCGCGCTTCTGCTGCTGTGAGAAGCTCGTATGACAGGTCCAGCGGAACAGCCCAACGCACACGCATGATCAGCGAATCAGTCAGCCGGCTCATTGAGGAGTTCTCCAAGCTGCCCGGCATTGGAAAGAAAACAGCCGAACGCTTGACGTATCACGTGCTGCGCGTGCACGAAGCAGAGGCCCTGCAACTTGCCGAAGCGATTCGCAACATCAAGCTCAACGTCCGCTATTGCGAGGAGTGTTACAACCTTGCGGAGACCGAGCAGTGCGCCATCTGCCGTGATAGCCGCCGGGACCGATCAAGAATTTGCGTTGTTGAGCAACCGCGTGATTTGATCTCGCTGGAGAACACGGGAAGTTACAGCGGCTCCTATCATGTCTTGCTTGGTCGCATTGCGCCGTTGGAAGGAATCGGTCCTGAGCAGTTGACCATCGACCGCCTTATCGAGCGTGTGCAACAAGGTGGCGTTAAGGAAGTCATCATGGCCACCAATCCAACCGTTGAAGGTGATGGCACGGCGCTACACATCTCGAATCTGCTTGCTGAGTTCCCGCTGGAAATCACTCGCCTGGCACGTGGCGTGACCGCGGGCAGCGTCCTGGAGTTTGCCAACCGGGAAGTCTTGACGGATGCGTTGACCGGGCGGCAAAAGTTCTAATTGTGCGGGCGTAACCTCCGCACATGCCCTGGTTTTGGTGCCGTAACCGCTGGCACGTGCTAGTGTTGAGTGAAGTTATCGCTGAATTGCCATCGAACGACCGGCAACCTTGGCTATAATGCGGCGCGAATTGGATCGCAACGGCACAATTCTTGCTTATCAGCGCGAGAATCCACCAACACCCAGTCATCATCCGCAATGCGGCTTTCCTTCGGCCAAGATCTTTCCATGCGGCAGACGCAGAGCCAGAAAATGGTTCTTGCGCCGCGGATGATCCAGTCGATGGAAATTCTTCAACTTCCGATCCTCGCCTTACAAGAACGCATCGAACAGGAACTGCAAGAGAACGCAGTCCTGGAAAAAGAAGAGCGAGATCCGGACCTGCCAGAAGAGTCTGCTCGCGTTGAGGATGAGACGGCGCCTCGCGACGATAAAGAGCTCGTCGTCAAGGAAGATTCCAACAACGAGGATGATTTCGAGCGGCTGCTGTCCATGACGGAGGACATGCCGAACGATTTCGACGAGCGGCCACGGCTTTCCAGTAATCGGTTGGAAGAAGCAGCGGAGCGCTCGCACGACGCCATGGCCAATGCCGCCCGGGCGGTCACGCTGCATGACTACCTGCTCGATCAGTTGGCCTATTTTGATCTGGATGAACCAACACGCCGCATGGCGGAACGGATCATCTACAGCCTGGATGACAACGGTCGACTGCCCACGCCGCTGGAAGACATTCTTGGTCCGCAGGCGACCGAAGAGAACATGGCCGTCGCCAAAGCAGGGCTGGCGATTGTGCAAAAGCTGGATCCGCCTGGCGTAGGAGCGCGTGACCTCCGTGAGTGCTGGCTCTTGCAATTGACTCCGGACATGCTGTTCTATGAGGAATTGCGGACTCTCATTGGCAATCACCTGGATGACCTGGCTCAAAACCGCCGTCCGGCGATCGCCCGCAAAACCGGCTACACTCTGGAGTTGATTGACACGGTTGTACAGCAGCTCAAGAAGCTCAACGCGCATCCGGGCTCGGACTTCAAGGAATCGCACATTCCGACAGTCACGCCGGATGTTTTTGTAGACCGGCTGGATGACGGGACCTATAAGGTCCGCCTGGAAGAGCACGACACGCCACGGCTGTTCATCAGCCCTTTGTACCGTCGCATGCTGCGGAACGGGGCCGCGTCAACGGAAGATCGCGAATATATCAAGCGGAAGATCAACGCCGCGCAATGGTTGATTGAATCCATCGGGCAGCGGCGAAACACGATTCAAAAGGTCGCGCAAGCGATCATTGACCACCAGACGGAATTCCTTGAGCGTGGCCCGGAACACATCGTTCCCCTCAAGATGCAGCAGATCGCGGATCGTGTGAAAGTGCACGTCACGACGGTCAGCCGCGCCGTTGATGATAAGTGGATTCAGACGCCGCGGGGAATTTTTCCGCTCAAGCGGTTCTTCGGCGGCGGTACCAAGAGTGCATCTGGCGAGGATGTCGCCTGGGATAAAGTACGGCTGAAGCTGCAAGAGATTGTCGATAACGAGGACAAGTCGCGCCCGTTCTCAGATGATGATCTCGTCAAAGAGCTAGCTCGCCACGGCATCAAGGTCGCCCGGCGGACAGTCACGAAATACCGCAAATCAATGAAGATTCCCAGCTCGCGCCAGCGCCGCGAATGGACCGCCGAAACCAACGGCGAAAGCCAAGGCTGATGATCTCTTGCCTTGAAGCTCTGAGCAGAGCAGTGCGGTTGTTGTACGCTGATGATTGCCGGTATGCCGCAAATCCGGTGGGCGCTGTCTCATGTATTTCCAGCTCTCGTGGCTTGTGCCAAAGTAGGCCACAGCCACTCCCAACTTATCGCCTGTCTTCCTTCTCCTCCCCGGAACTCCTTCCTCATGCCTTTTCCTCGCAGTCCCGAGCTAATGTCGCGCGACGACAGCGCGCTGCTGGTTGTTGACGTTCAGGAGAAGCTGATCGGCTTGATTCCAGAGCATCAACGGATTGTATGGAACATTGGCCGGTTGATTGATGCCGCAGGAATACTCGGCGTGCCTGTCGCCGGAACGGAACAGTATCCGCAAGGGCTGGGTGAAACGTTGCCGCAGTTGCGCGAGAAATTGCCCGCGTGGGGAGAGAAGCGAGATTTTAGTTGCCTACAATGCGAGGACATCTTCACGCAGTGGCGAGATGCACAGGTTTTCAACGTGTTGGTCGTGGGCATTGAAACACACGTCTGCGTGCTGCAAACCGCGCTGGACTTGCTTGCGACAGGCTTTCACGTTCACGTCGCCATTGATGCGGTCGGTTCGCGATTCGACACCGACCGTCAGACAGCTCTGCGACGCCTGGAAAGCTCCGGGGCAACACTCAGCACCACCGAGACAGCCATCTTCGAGTGGTGCGCAACCTCCACGGCTCCGGAATTCCGCCAAATCAGCAAGCTGGTAAGAGAAACGATGCCGGAGTGAGATATCCGTTGAGGCAGACGGTAGCTCCCGCTCTTGGAGCGTCTATGACAGCGCTACGGTATCTTGTCTTCATCAACTGCGTGCTGACGGTTTTCCCTCTGGTGGGTCTCGCTTTGCTGAGTGAACACCTGCCGGGTCAGCGGTTGCCGCGATATGAGAAGGGATAACCAGCCGCGATTGTGCGAGCTGCATGCTCTTTGGATTGCTTACTTTGTTGTCGTGAAACCGCACACTTCTTTCTGGAGTGTTTCCTTGTTGATTTTCGCATAAAGAAGATACATATGCGAATTTCGTTTCTGCATTTTCACTCCGGTGTGCTCCAGCCGCACTGCAACCAGTCCAGCTAATAGGAAGACCACCCACCATTTCAGGCTGCCAACCCCGACTGGTTCAAAGAACGGGAACAATGATTGATCCAAACATGCGTCAATGCCAATCCAGATCCAAAGCAAAAGAAACAAAAACACGCTCTTTGCTGTATGATTGATCATCAGCCAACGTGAATGTTCAAATGCCGTGGCGCGACCGAGTGGGCCAGAATCCTTCAGGCATTGGTAAAAGAGAACCTTGAACAAGATCTCTGCGCGATAGTCCTGATTAACATTGCCGGGAATTGGGGATGATCTTATCCCAAAAAACTGACTATCTATTGATCCATGCGTAAGGAATTAGACAAGACGTGGCGTATCGGTTCAACTGT
>JALCBR010000015.1:0-37286 GCA_028066245.1 Pirellulales bacterium
TCTCATGCGTACGGGCGAAATTGACATTGGTCAAATGTGACGGGTGTTTCGGACGTCCACGCGCGCTGCCGAACACCATAGGGGGTTGACGGCTAACATGCTACTCAACGTAACGTCAAGATTGCCGGTGATGTTTGCGGTGCCGTTGCTGGTTAATTGCTGGGCATGAAGCGTTTGCGTCACCTCCTGGAGGCGAGAAAAACTTGACCAATGTTAATTTCGCCTGTACGCAATAAAGCAGGCGCGCGGGAACGCCGCGGCAATTCAGTCGCGCGTCCGAGAAGTGATGGGAACTGCGGAGGAACGGAACGTCCAACAACGCTCTAACGTGCTGGCGATGGGCTACAGCAATCGAGACAAGATAGACAAGAGCTTGTTGGAATGTCTCGGTTGGTGCTAAGCGTGTTCCGCTTCAATCCAACTGCAAGATTGCCGGGCGGACGCTCTTGGTCAGCTCCTCGCTCCGCGGTTGCAGGCGATATCGAGTGGCATTTTCCGAAGATGACTCTGTTCGGCGATTGAACATTCCTCGCCGACCGCGTAGAACCAACCGCTTCGGTTAGTTTTACTCTTTGCTCCGCAAACATGGCTCTTCGCATCCGCCGTTTGGATACCCGATCCCCGCAGACGACCGCGGAGCTTGACGCTCTACGGGAGAAATTGAGTCCGCGCGGAGATATTGTTAGTGAAGCTGGCCGCAAGAAGACGATCGAGGTTTTCGGTGAGCCGCTTTCTCCGCAGCAGGTCGTGGAGAAGATCTGTTCCGAAGTCCGCGACCAAGGGATCGATGCGGTACTGGACTATTCCCGACGCATCGATGGGGCTGACCTATCGGTTGAAACAATCCGCGTTTCCGCGGAGGAGTTGGCGGCGGCCCACAAATCGATCGATCAAGAGTTCCTGACTGCCGTTCGCCGGATTCGCAACAACATCACCCGTTTCCAGGAGGCGTTGCTGCCTCAGGCAACGCGGATCGAACTCGATGGCGGCTGGTTGGCGCAGCAATATCAACCCTTGGCACGCGTAGGCATTTGTGTTCCCGGCGGCGCGGCCGCGTATCCTTCCACCGTGTTGATGACCGCTGTTCCGGCACAGACTGCCGGCGTGCAACAGATTGCGGTTTTTGCTCCGCCGACGCCGTTTGGCGCAAACAATCCGCACTTGCTGGCGACATGTTGCGAGTTGGGCGTCAGCGAAGTTTATCGCCTTGGCGGCGCGCAGGGTGTGGCCACAATGGCGTTTGGCGTTGAAGGCATTCCGCGAGTTGACAAGATTGTGGGCCCTGGCAACCTGTTTGTTGCTTTGGCAAAGAAGCATGTTTACGGCGAAGTCGATATCGATAGCATTGCCGGCCCCAGCGAAGTTGTCGTGATCGCAGATGCGGCATCACGGACGGACTGGACGGCGGCTGATTTGATCGCACAGGCCGAACACGCCCCTGGTTCGGCGATTCTGCTCTCGTGGGACGAAGCGTTCGTCGATCAGGTGTATCAAGAACTCGAACGTTTGTTGGGCACGCTGGATCGTGGCGACCTGGCCCGCGAGAGTTTGGAAGCCTTTGGCGCGTTGGTGCTGGTTAAGGATCGCGATGAGGCATGTCGTCTGGCCAACGTGTTGGCAACCGAACATCTGCACGTCTCAGCCAGCAACGCAGAATCGATGCTGCCACAGTTGAAGAATGCAGGCGCAGTCTTCGTGGGCTCTCACTCGCCGGTTGCCGTGGGTGATTATTGGGCAGGACCGTCACACGTGCTGCCCACCGGCGGGACGGCCCGCTTTACATCGGGGCTTTCTGCCACGGCGTTTCTGCGTTCCCACAGCGTAATCAAGTTTTCTGACCGAGATCTGACAGCGGCGGCCGATGACGTCGCGTTGTTAGCCAGCCTGGAAGGGCTCACCGCTCATCGCGAGAGTGTTGTGATTCGCAATGCAGAAGCCGCTTCGCCAAAAAAGCATGACGACGAAGCCTAGGAGAACTGGTAAGCCCCCCGTTCTTGTGCCGACACTGACGCAGAGATATGGCGCGGAAAGATCTTGTGAGTCAGCACACGAATACGATGGTGCGACTGGAGTAGCATGGCAGCAGATGGAAATGCGATGGTCGAACCAGCGAATTGACGAAGCTGGAGCCAAGAGACGATTGTGTCGCATGGAACGAAACCCTGGATGTTGAGAAGCGGATGACCTTTCCTTTCAAAGTTCGTAGCGGATTGTGCCTACTGTTGGCGGCGATTTTCGCATGGGGATTCGTCCAGATGGCCGCCGCGCAAGATAGAAGCGGGCTCCCCATCGCCGATGTGTCGGACGCGGTGAGCTGGGCTCGGCAAAGCTACTCCGTCAGGGACTACAAAACCGCGGTGAACTACTTTGAGATCGTTGTTAGCGCCACGCCGAATGACGCTGAGTCTTGGTTCTTTCTAGGGCGTTCGTTTCACCAGATGCGAATGTTTCCTCAGGCTCTCGAAGCTTACCAGGAAGCCGCACGTGCTCTCAGATATAAACCACTGGCGCTCTATCAGATGGCGCGCGTTTACTCGCTGGAGAATGATGCACAGAAAGCTCTCGACCGTTTACGCTCAGCCATCAAGGCTGGTTATCGCGCCAGCGATCCGCGCGAAGACGAAGAGCTTGTCTCCCTCAGGGATGCTGCGGAATTTGCTGATCTGGCGTTGGCTGCGCGGCCCGCCGGCAAACGCCCGGAGTATCGTCAGCTTGATTTTTGGCGCGGCGATTGGACGATTCACGATTTCAATTCAGGCGAGCAACTGGCCGAGAGTTCCACGGAGGCAACCTCGGGTACGTTCTTGATGCTGGAATCTTGGCAGTCAGCAGGTGCGGAATACGGCCGGCGGATTTGTTACTACAACGCCAATGAGACCCAATGGGTGATGTCTGTGGTTTGTCCGGATCGACAAATGGAATTGTCAGGCGGCATCGAAGATGGCGTGCTCGCCATGAAAGGGCGGATGCGGAAAACGGGCGCTGATGAAATCGTTCCCGTTGTGCTGACTGTTGTGCCGAACGACGGGTCGCTGGAGTACTTGGTCAAGTCAGTACCGGCGGACGGCCAACAAGCGAAAATCTTCACGCACTGGCAGTACCGCCGTGCAGAGAATGAGTGAGGCGAGCCACGGCTCAGCCGGTTTTCGTATTGTTGGCGGCATCTGGTCCGCGTAGTGGGATCCGAAGTGCCACGTCTTCTTGTTCCGGGATCTCCACCACGACCAGCGTTCCGACGCCGCGTTTTGAGTGAATGGCCGCGTTGCCTCCCATTAATCGAGCGCGTTCACGAATACCCCGCAGCCCGTGGGCTTTGTTGGAGACGGCGGTGTTGTCAAAACCAGCGCCCCAATCGCGAATTTCCAGGTGAATGCAGCCATCGTCCTTGTGCAGGCTGATCATCGTTTTGGCGTCGGGGCCGGCATGCCTTTCGATGTTGTTGAGCGCCTCTTGAACAATGCGAAACAGCGTGCTTTCCAACAGTGGCGAAAGGCGCGCGAAGGGCTCAACGATCTCCAGATTGATCGTGCCGGAGATTTCCGTGTGCTCATTAATGAGGTATTCAATCGCGGCCACGATTCCCTGCTCATCAAGAATTGGAGGACGCAGGCCGGAAATCAGCCGCCGAGCTTCATCAATTGTTCTTCGCAACAATTGCAAGCCGTGTTCAAACTGTTCGTCAGTGCCGCTGCCGTCCTCGTCCCCATCACGCGACGCGGCCTCAAAGTGCATTAAAGCCCCGGCCACGTATTGGGCTAATCCATCATGGATTTCGTAGGCGGTCAGTCGGCGGTCTGCCTCATGCTGGTCCAGCGTTTTCTTGAGGAACTGCTTTTCATTGTGAAGTGCGGCCTCCATCTTGCGTCGCACGCCAACTTCGGAAAGTAACAACTCATTAGCGGCACGCAGTTCCTCTGTCCGCTCATCAACGCTTTTTTCCAAACCGTGGTGCGCGGCGCGAAGCGCTTCCTCAGCCACCTTACGGTCGGTAATGTCAAACACGGCTCCTTCCAAGTAGAGGAGCTGCCCTTCCTCGGAAAAGACGCCTTGGCCGTGTTCTTCCACCCAGCGCCATTGATCCTTGGCCCGCTTGAGGCGGTACTGAAGATGAAACGGCCGGCGATTGGCGAGCGCTGCGTTGACTTCTTCCCGAATAAACCCGGCATCTTCCGGGTGGTACAATTCCTGGAAGGAAATCTCGTTCTTGATGAACGCTTCGGGGGGATAGCCAGTCAATTCCTCCACGGCGCGATTGAGGTACAGCATCGTGAAGCGAGCATCATTGCGGCACATGTAGACAGCGCCAGGGACATTCTGCGCCAACGTGCGGAAGCGCTCTTCGCTTTGTCGTAGTGCGCGTTCTTTGGCTTTGCGTTCACTGAAATCCAAGACAAAGCCCACGCCAGCCCCGTCATCGCTCAACCGCGCGCCCCCCATTACCACCGGCACGCGCGAACCATCAGCCCGCAGCAGTTCCTTTTCCCGGTTGGGCGCTTGTCCGTTCTCAGTGACTTGCTCGAAGTATTTTTGATCGCCAGCGTGATATTCCGCAGGCGTTGTGTTTTTCAGCGTCAGCCGCGCGCTGCCCACGTCAGCTTCCGAAAATCCCAACAGATCTAGCCAGGCGCGGTTGGCGGAAACAATCTTTCCTGCTGCGTCCCAGAAAAAGACTCCAATCATGTCAGAATCGACGACGCTGCGCAGGCGCTCCTGCTCGCCGCGCTCTGCCTGTTCTGCCCTTTGCCGGTCGATTGCGTTGGCGAAGATCTGCGACGTGACACGCAAGACCGACAGCATATCGCCGGTGAAATCCATCCGCTCGCGTTTGTGAGTGACCGCCAAGAAGCCAACCAACGTGTCACCGCTGACCAGCGGCAAGAAGACACCCGAATGCAATCCACAGGACTGCCAAAGCTCTCGCTCCGCTTTCGCGTGTTGAGGAAGCGCCGTGGGTGTTCGATAGCTCAAGACCTGGTGCGTGCCGAGTTGTTTTCCCAGGTGCGAGAACTGCTTAAGCGGATGCTCCGAGATCAAGGCACACAGCGATTCTGCTCCTGGAGCGAGCCACTCGAATGTACCTTCAGCGGATTCACCCTCTGCCGAGAAGCGGCAAAGCACGGAGTGGTCCGCATCACAGTACCGACCAATCGTTCCCAGAGCACGCTGAATGCCATCCTCGATCTGATCCGATGTCAACCGGACAAAATCCGAGGCGATCGTGGAAACGACCCACTCAAAACTCGAAGGCTGCTCGGCCTCGGTCGAAGCAATGCTGGTAACAATCGCTGACATCGATTCCGGAACGGTTGGCAAAGCCGAGTCTCGCGCTTCAAATTGACTCATCGAGACGCCCGATTCGTCGCATCAAACAATCCCCAGGGGTGACAGTACATCTTCCGGCGAGCTTCGGTTCTTATTGCTGCATGTTCTTTATTATTCCATGCAAGACCGGCTCTGCCACAGTGCATTCTCGTTGTTGACTCCGGAATCTGACGTCAAATTCGCCGCTGGCATGCCAAAACTTAGGCCGCATGCTATTCTGGCGACCTCGCATTTTTAGCATTCCGTATTCAGCACGGACCGCAGGACCCGCAGAATCCGCGCCCGATATCATTTATGGCCATTAAGATTGTGCTTGGGGGGGCGTTTGTCTTGCAGCTCGCAGCGGCGGTTATTGCGCTGTTGCTCAATCGGCGCTATCGCCAGCGCTCCGCTTGGTCCCTGATCTCTGCCGCCGCCATCGTGATGGCGGTCCGTCCGTTTGTTTCCCTAGTCATCCTGCTGGTCGAGCCGTCTGTTCAACCGGCACAAAACTTGATCTGGACGGAGAGCCTGGCGACGCTTTTGATCTCGGTTTTGTTTCTGGCGGGCATTGCCATGATCGAGCCGCTGTTCAAAGATCTCGCCCAAGCGGAGGAGGTGTTGCGTAGGGAAAAGCATGACTTGGAGGTCTCCGTCGCCGCCACAGAACAAGAGATGTCCGTGGCGCGGGCAATTCAAAAATCGTTGCTGCCGGAGGGGTCACCGGAACTAGCCGGCATGGAAATCGCTGGGAGTTCAGAACCGGCGGAATGGACCAGTGGGGATTATTTTGACTACTTTAAGGTTTCCGAAGACTCCCTTTTGGCCGTGGTGGCTGATGTCAGCGGGCATGGGACCGGCCCGGCCTTGTTGATGACCGAAACCCGGGCCTATGTGCGGGCATTGGCCCAAACTCACACCGATGTGGGCGAAGTGCTCACGCTCACAAACCGGGCTCTGGCTCACGACATCGCTTATGGGCAGTTCGTCACCATGTTCGCGGCGTGGATCAACGCTGAAACTCGGCAACTTTGCTATGCGTCAGCAGGTCACGATGCCTACCTGCTGCGGGCTGATGGCACGCGGCAGGTGCTGGAATCTTCCAGCCCTCCTTTGGGTGTGGTGGAAGATCTGAAGATTCCCACGTCACCACCAATTGACCTGAAAGCGGGCGATTTGCTGCTGTTGGTGACAGATGGGCTCAACGAAACGCGGAACCCGGCCAAGACGCAATGGGGAGTGGAAAGTGTCTTGAACAATGCGGCCTTGCATCGCGATCAGCCGGCTTCGACTATTGTGGAAAACCTTTTCCTGGAAGCTCGGGAATTCCGCGAAGACACAGCCCAAGAGGACGATAACACGGCCGTGGTTATCAAGATCGGATAGGTGCCATAGGCAGCGTTTCCTTGACTTTTTCTTGCTGGATCGGTGAAATGGAAGTGTACGGTTCCAGTCGATCGGCGGTTAGTCAGTCATATCCGGGCCAGTCAATCACATCGCCCGAGAGCCGCCGCCGTTTGACGGTAATGTGTCGGGGGACTTGCGATCAGGCCGATCGCTCCATTGGGACAACTGGAGCCGCCTCGCACAAATTGTGCGGTTTCGCCAGGTTTTCCGCAGCTTTGCTTGCCTGCGGGTCGCTTTGTGACGAAAATCGTTTGCAGCTGATGCGAGGAGCGAAAGATAGGTAAACTGTCCGCCGCACCTCGTCTCGACAGGGGATTGTCCGATTCCGTCGGAGTCGAAATTCATGTCCGTTTCGGTAGGAAGAGTGGCCCGCCAGATTGGTCGGCGCGGTTTTACGCTCATAGAAGTCTTGATCGCCACGGCGTTGACACTGCTGTTGATGGCTGCGGTAGTCCGATTGCTGGCTTCGGTGACCACAAGCGTTGCGGATTCGCGCGCGGTCATTGAGATCACGCAACAACTCCAGTCCGCCCAGGTTCAGCTGCAGAATGATCTGCGATACGCCACCGCGCGCGGCGCTCCGCCATTTGGTCCGGCCGATCAAAAGGGCTACTTGGAAATCATTGAAGGTCCCGGTCCCTTTGCGATCACCGGCCTCGGGACTAAGCCAATCAAGCTTGGCGAAACCAACGCACTCGGTGCCCCGCTGCTCGACACGTCTGTCGGCGATATGGACGACATCTTGATGATGACCGTCCGCAGCTTTGGCGAACCGTTCTATGGTCGTTGGGTTGATCCCAGCACCAATGTTTCCGTGATGATCCAATCACAAGATGCCGAGATCGCCTGGTTTGTGCGGGGAAACAAGCTCCACCGCCGTGTACGGCTGATCGCGCCGGGTCGACAGATGCAAAGTGCAAGGCTGGCTGGGCAGGCTTCGGTGGGCGATCTGATTGGTTTTGACTCCACCGCCCGGACAACGTATGCCCGCAACAACGATGTGGCCGCTCGCTTGGATTTGTCCTATGGCGACCGAAGATTGGGGCTCGGTCCTGCTTTTGGGCCCTCATTCAATGTGTTTACAGCGAGTTCCCTGGGCGACTTGACCAAGCGAGAGAACCGTTTTGGTCATGACCCCTTCGCTTATCCGCATGACGTCCGTTTTTGGGGCGCGGCCGGATTGCCAACGCACGGTGACACGTCGCACGTGGGAGATCCTTCTGCGACTACGCCGGTCCCCCAAGCCGGTCCCTGGACCGAGCCACTGCCGTGGGGATTTTTCGGCGATGATCCTTTGGGCGTGCCGGGAAGTCCAGATTTCCATGGCTACCACATCGCGACCGATTATTGGCGAGCCCCCTTTCAAAACCTGGATCTCAGCGGCAACCTGCTCGCTTCGCCCATCATCGACTCAACTACCGGCGCCCTGGTGGAGTACCAGTCGACCTCTCCCAACAATACCAGCCGTACATTGACGGGCGCCATCTATATAAATTCCGACTCGACATCCCTCGATGCTCAGTTTAGCCGGTTCGGCGAAGATGTGATCCTGGACAACGTGATTGGATTTGACATCAAGGTTTGGGACCCCGGCGCGCCGGTCTTTGTGGAAGATGGCCGAGTGGTCAAGCCAGGTGATCCGGGTTGCCTGGGTGTTCTGAATTCCTGGATCACAGCAGGAGAGAATCAGAATGCGGCGAACTTTGCTCGCTTTGGAGCCTATGTGGATCTTTACTACACGCGTGGCAGCGCCGTACCCTCACAATCGCATTTTGCTGGACCTGGAATTGGTGCGCTGCGTGCTGGTGCCCCTGGCATTGCAGCTATCTACGACACCGGTTCAAACCACTACGAGTCTGATGGGATCGACCAATTCGGCGATGGCCTCCTCGACCTGGCATTTGACGGACTCGACAACGACAATGACGGCGTCATTGACGACATCAGCGAGCGCGAAACATTCGTGCCGTATCCCGTGCCGCTCCGCTCGTTGCAAATCAAGATTCGCGTTTTTGAAGGCGATAGCCAGCAAGTGCGTGAGGTGACTGTCTCGCACGACTTGGTTGATTAGTACGCCGATCAATGACAGACCTGGCGCGGGTTGATCATTTCAATGCCCCATCAGATTCGCCTCCGCGGTCCTTGGAATGTCCGCGATGGCGCAGAGCTTGCGTCCGATCACACACCGCAACGGATGACAATGCCCTGCCGCGTCTCTGACGTGCGGCGAGCTTTTCCGCGCGTCGGCAGTTTGATTTTTGAACGGCGTTTCCAATCACCCACTGGCTTGAGCCCCCGCTCTCAGGTCGATTTGGTTTTGAGCGGACTCAGCGGGGCGGCAGATGCCCTGCGGCTTGAGCCGGCATCGATCACGCTGAATGAGACTCTGCTTGTTCAGCCGAAAGAACACGAACCCGACTCGGGGCGAGATGCCAACCGGTTCGGTTGTCCGGTGCTGCCGCTATTGCAGCCATCGAACACGTTGGCCGTGCGTTTTGATGTGGTGGATGTCGAGAAGCTTGATGCCGGCACTGTTGCCGATCAAACGGAAGCCAACCCAGAGATCTTCGACGTGTGGCTGGAGATCACGGACTGATTTCGCACACCCACAGCCACGAGTCAGAGATCCCGTGGATGTTGAATGATCTTCGCTTGGATGGCGGCCAGCAGCCCTGGGACATCATCAGTTCCCAATCGAATGGTGCTGCCGTTGAGCATCTGCAGGGTGACGCAATCTCGTCCGGCAATGTTCAACGTCCAGCCGCGGAAGGGAATCCAATGATACCCAAGCCCATCGATCAATGCTGTTTGGCCGGCTTCCGCGGACGATATTTGTTCAAACGCGATTCGCCTGCGGAACAGCCGCCAGGGACCAAAGCAGACTAGTAGGTGACTGCCCTGGTCTTGAATTGTCAACGTGCGAAACGTCAGCGACACCAGGACGAGGATCCCCCCGACGATGAACATCACAAGTTGTTCCATGAAGCGGTCGTTGGGGAGAAACCAAATCGCGATCAACAAGAAGATGGCGATGATCTCCATCAGCACATGAATCCATCCCCGTTGTGTGTGTGCGTACGGCTCGGAAGGCGTTTCGCTCTCGGCGAGGTTAGCGTCAGCGTCGTTCACGGTGTGGGATCGCGTGGCGTCTCTGGGAAGCAATCACTTGTTCGTCAGCGATCATACTCCTCCCATGCCGATACGCCTACGCGCTGGCCGGCGGAAATGGCTGTGCTGTCATTTCTCGTCCAGCGAAACGCTACAGGTGCATCGGCAAGAAACGCTCGCTGGCATTCTGCGGAAGGGCCGGTGGATCACGCCAGGGAATTTCCTCCCCGGCGGAAAGATGGGCGCTGATTCGCTCTTTGAAAGCAGCCACAATCTGTCGCAGTGCGGACCGCTCATTTTCTGCCGTGACCATGATGCCTGCCAGGTTAGCCACTTCCGCGCGCAACCGCCCATCATCCTGAGGGGCAAGATATACATGGCAACTGAACGTTGGCGGGGGCGGACTGGTCTGCGGCAGGTTTAGCGGATTGGATGCCGAGGGATTCTCATCCGTTGTCATGGTGATTTTCCCTTCGCATCGCTGTCTACAATCGCTTGTTAGGCGGCGCCCCGTGAGGCTCAATCTGCGCCAAGCATCTCTCGGCACGAGTCACCAGACATAATGAGCAGGCGATTCCACGCCAGCGGCTATTGTTCGACAGCCAAGCTCGCGCAGACGATCTCTTTATCATTCCGGGCAAAGATGCAGCGATTGGCGAAGGCTGGATGCGACCAAACCACGCCGCCTCGACGCCGGAGTTGATCCATTGTCGGGTCGATCAGGTGGGCACGATCGATTTCTTTGTATCCCTGCGGTGACAGCTCGGCGATGATCAGATCGCCGCGCTCCGTCAGCATCCACGTTTGGTTTCCATGCTGGACGAAATGAATTGTGGACCAGCGACCAGGCCGCTTGTCATCAGCCATCTGGAACGGCTTATTTGTCGACCAGACGCGATCTCCTGTGGCAGCTTCCAGGCAGCGCAGTTCTCCGTAGCTATCAGCACCATAGACATGATCACCCAGGAAGACCGGTGTGGAGATGATGGAATGCAAGGCATCTGTCCGCTGCTCATTGGGGCCCGCTCTCCGCCACATGTCCTCCGCAGCTGGAGCATCTGCGGAAAGCCGCAACATGAAGGCGCCATCATAGAAAGACGTGAGAAACATCCGATTGTTGTCGATGATCGGCGTGGCGATGTTGATCACCATCTGCCGGGGTTTGAATTCCTGGCTCCAAAGCGTGGTTCCGTTCTCCGGGTTCAAGCCGACGATTCCGCCGCCTGTCCAGCAGATCAGCACGTTTTGGTCGCCCTGCTTGTGAATGATCGGCGAAGAATACGAAGCTTCGTGGTCCAAGGCTTGCCATTTTTCCTCGCCGGTTTTTTTATCGAAGGCGACAAGGCATACATCTTCGCCGCCGATCTGGACAATCACGAGATCTCCATAAACAAGGGGACTCGCGGCAATTCCCCAGATCGGCATGCGGATACTGTAAGCGGCATTGAGATCATGACTCCACAGCACGTCTCCGTTTGCCGCATCCAGGCAATGGAAGTGCCCCATGGTCCCCAACGCGAACGCACGTCCATCATCGATAGTGACCGATGCGCGCGGTCCGGCCGTATAGCCAACACGCTCGTATTCGCACGCGTAGTCAAGCTTCCAAAGTTCCTCGCCCGTCTCAGCATTCAAGCACAAGACGCGCTCCCGCTGCTGGGGTTCAGCCAGGCGATCCATGACATACACACGACCGTCAGAGACTGTTGGTCCGCTGTACCCGCTGCTAATAGGCGTCCGCCATTTGGGAACAAGCTTGTCTGTGTTGAAGCTGCTGACGATGCCATCTTCTCGCCAGAAACCATCACGGTTTGTTCCACGCCATTGCGGCCAATCTTCGGCGGTCACCGCTTGTGCGAGACACAGGATGACACCAATGGCCAGGAAGAAAACTCGGCCAACTTGGTGATATGGGGATTTACCAGTCCGAAAATGATTCCGCATTTGCGCGCCTCCAGAGGAAGTAGGGTTGCGCATATTGTACACGCGGAACCGGCGTCTGCACGGAGGTGCGCGGTGCGGAAAGTGAGATCGCTCACCATCCCCAAGATCAAGCGTCCTGGTGGACGAAGCACTCTTCATCCAGGCATTTTCGCATTCGCCCGGATGCCTGTTGGTCAATGTATTCGCAGCCAATCAGGTGGAGCGCGGCAGGCACGTTTTCGATGAGCCAACACACTCGAAGCATGGAGGTCTGCGATCCATTGGGTGTCTCGACCACGAGCTGGATTTTGCGGCCCAACTGTTCAATCTCGGCAACTTCCAGGCAAACTCCGCCGTAGGAATAGTCAACGATGGTTGCTGGCAGTAAGTCCTGTTTTGATTCGTGGCGAACGTTGGCGGCCGCCTGTGTGGGCGTTCTTCCCGATCCGCGGCGATCGATGTACTGCATGTCGGCCAGGGCATCGAGGAGTTGCTCTGGCAATTCGGGAGAGAATGCACAGCCGAGAATCCACTCCCCGTCGAACAACGGTCGAGCCCAGGCAACACGCGCGTCCACGAAGGTCTCAAATTCCAACTCGCGGAAGGCAATCTTCATGCAGAGATTGCTTTCTAGTCGAAGCGTCTGCCTGGTGAGTAAGCGGGCACCGCCGAAAGAAATCTGCTTCAGTCGAGCCGGAATGGGCGCAGCTTCTTCACCATCTTGCGTTGGCTGAAGGAAAACATTGATTCCCTCATCTCGCAAGATTTCGTAGCGCGGCGATCTTGAACGCCATTGCGTCATAACTCACTCGGCGATTTTGCTTCAGGCCATGCCCCTGAGGCCGATTGCAGTTAATCAACAGTGTGAAAAGTTGTGTTTGGGGCGCGTATGTACTGCGCCGACACCTGTCCAGCCGCGCGATGTTCGTCAAAGTCAATGGTGCATGCAAATCGTAGCTCGCAATACACGCCTGTACCGGCAAATCGAGAATTCGTCTGCGAATCACTCACTTGCTGGGCAGGGTTGGACTTCCTAGAATGACCTTACGGAACGGAACTGCTTGCCAGTGAATGGATTACGTCAATTGCATGAGGCGGGCCCCCGGCTTTGGCACCCCAGGGTTGAAAAGACCTCTGCAACAACTTGCCCATTGCTCTTCAACAGCCGATGGCAGCCGCAACATCCACGCCCATTGTTGTGCTCGGATCAACCGGCAGCATCGGGCGAAATGTCTTGGACGTCGTGTCGGCGTCGCCTGAAGACTTCACGATTGAAGCACTTTCGGCTCATTCTCAGGTCAAGCTGCTGGCCGAACAGGCCCGGCGGTTTCGTCCCCAACGGATTGTCGTCACGGATGAAGCGGCCGATCTCACACCGCTCAACGATCTGGCCGCTGAAATGGAAATCTTTCAGGGGGGTGACAACCTCTGTCGAATCGCATCCGGCGGAGAAGCCAAGGTTGTTGTCGCGGCCATTATGGGCTCCGCCGGGTTACGAGCCGCCCTGGCTGCACTTGAGGCTGGGAAGACGCTCGCACTGGCCAACAAAGAAACGCTTGTTGCCGCGGGCGGTCACGTGCTGCGACTGCTAGCTGAAGGCAATGGCAGCCTGATTCCTATTGATAGTGAACATAGCGCGATCTTTCAGGCGTTACAGGCGGGAAATCGCGAGGATGTGGTGCAGGTCATCCTCACTGCTAGTGGGGGGCCGTTTCGAGACCGCCCAGCAAGCCAAATGGCCCATGTGACCGTAGACGAGGCGCTCAATCACCCCAACTGGGACATGGGGACTAAGATCACCATCGACTCGGCAACGATGATGAATAAGGCTCTGGAAGTGATCGAAGCCCGTTGGCTGTTTGATCTGCGCCCTGATCAGATCGAGGTGGTGATTCACCCGCAATCGATCATTCATTCCATGGTGGAATTTGTGGACGGGTCGATTATGGCTCAAATGGGAGCGCCCGACATGCGAATTCCGATACAATACGCACTAACCTACCCCCGGCGGCAGCCCTGTCCGGGGGAAAAGCTAAGCTGGAAAGATTCCTGGGAATTGTCATTCCAGCCGGCAGACCGCGAACGGTTTCCCGCTCTGGACCTGGGATTTCAGGTTGCCAGGGACGGTGGGACCGCTGGCGTCGTTCTGAACGCCGCCAATGAGTGTGCGGTTGCCGCATTCTTAGCTGGAGAGATTTCCTTTATCGACATTGTCCCCGCATGCCGCGGGGTTCTCGAACAACACAACTATTGCCCGGAGCCCTCGCTGGACGAGTTGCTGGCGTTAGATGGATGGGCCCGACGGGAGGTAAGACGGTGGGTTTGCGAATAAATCGTTGGTTGAATCGCCACCCTGTGCTGTGCGTTTCGTTGCTGGCCATTCCGGTGTTGGCAGCTAGCGGCGGGTTCCTCGCGTCAGTCTGGGTTTGGACCCAGGTTGTACTAGCCCTTTGCTTGGTGATCTTCGTCCATGAACTTGGCCACTTTATGGTTGCCAAGTGGTGTGGGGTGCAATGCGACAAGTTTTACATTGGTTTTGACATCTATGGACTGAAGCTGTTCTCCAAGAAATGGGGCGAGACAGAATACGGAATCGGCCTTTTGCCATTGGGCGGATACGTCAAGATGCTCGGCCAGGAGGACAACCCGGCTAAAATCACGGAAGAAATCGAGCGTGCCAAAGCTACGGGCGAAGAATACAAGGTTGATCCGCGCAGTTATTTGGCCAAGAGCGTGCCGCAGCGAATGGCGATTATCTCCGCCGGCGTGATCATGAATGTGATTTTCGCTTGGGTCGTGTCGAGCATTGCCTATGGACTGGGCGTGAAATACACGCCGGGAGACATCGGCGGAATCAGTGCTGGCGGCGCCGCGTGGCAAGTGGGGATTGAACCTGGCGATAAGGCGCTCACCATCGCCGATGTTGACAACCCTGATTTCAAAGATTTGCGAATTGCCGCTACGTTTGACAATGAAGGCGGAGTTCCGCTGATCGTCAAACGCGATGGCGAAACAAAAGAGTTTCAGATTGATCCATCGAAGGGATCGGATGGCCGTGGGATTTTGGGGGTTGAACCCAACTACCGGTTGAAACTTCTCGACGAGAATTTCGTGCAGCCAGGAACGCCTGCGGCGGAAGCCACGCCGGCGTTCCGAGCTGGCGACCGTTTTGTGGCCATTGGAGCGGAGTCCGATTCCGTAACGCTGGAAACCTATCAAGACTGGAACCGGTTTCTTGTTGCACATCAGGATAAGAACCTGGTCTTTACCGTTGAGCGTGACGGCGACAATGGGAAAGCTCAACAGCTTGACATCACCGTCCGGCCTCGCCGCATGCGATCCGTTGGCGTCGTCATGACAATGGGCAAGATTGTGGGGGTGAGGGCGAGTTCCGTTGCTGAGGGCGTTGGCCTGCAGGCAGGCGATATCTTGCGGTCAATCACGCCGGTTACCGATACAGCCGAGGCAAACTCTCCGGAGACCGTGCTGGATCCCATGCGGGTTCCCCAACAGACACGCCAGTGGGCTCACCAGGGCCGACCGGTCAATATCACGGTTGAGCGTGATGGCAACGAGGTTTCATTTGAGAATGTCGTGTTGACGCCTCCTGAATGGACAGAGCGCTCGCTCGATGAAAAGTCCACGGTCTCGGTTCCCGCATTGGGGGTCGCCTACCGGGTTACGAATCGGATTAAGCGAGTCAACTCCGATGCTGCCGCGGAAAAAATTGAAGCCGGAGCGGAAGTTGTCGCTGTGACCATTGTGCAACCCGATCTCGGAGAGAATGAAAAGGAACATGGCCTTGCCGATACTGAGGCAGAGTTTGATCTCACGGAAGACTACAGTTGGCCATATTTGATGGGGCACATGATGCAATATGCGCGTCCGGGCAGCTCAGTGAAGCTGCACGTTGTCTCGCCGGGGGCTGAGAAAGGGACAGAGCCGGCAATTGTCGAACTGCCAGCAGAAGAAGTGGATGATTGGACGATTGCCAACCGTGGCTTTTATCTGGAGCCCGTCATTGAGACGCAGTATGCGCAATCCTTCGTAGATGCATTGAGTTTGGGCCTCGCTGAGACAGGCGAATCACTGACCTTGATTTACCGGTTCTTGGGGAAGATCCCGGAACTATGGCGAGGCATGGGCGGGCCGATCACGATCGTCCGCATCGCCGGCAGCTCTGCGGAGCGTGGATTGCCGGAGTTGTTGATCTTCATTGCTATGCTCAGCGCCAACCTCGCTGTGATCAACTTCCTACCCATCCCAGTACTTGATGGCGGCCACTTTGTTTTCCTCACGCTGGAAGGTATCCGTGGCAAGCCGGTCAGCGAACGCGTCTTTCTGATGTTCACCTATCTTGGGTTCTTGTTCCTGCTGGCAATCATGGTGTTCACGATCGGATTGGATATCACCCGCCTGGCGTCTTAGCTTGGCAGGCTCGCTCCTGGCTCAGTCTCAGTCGGAGTTAGTCTCTGAATGCGCCTGGCCCAAGGTCTTCGCCATAGGTAGACACTTTTGGACCGGTTTCTGGCCACCTGGTGCTTTCGGAAACGCGTCCTGAAATCCCCTCCAATGGGTAGTTTTGACAAGAGTTCTAACAGGCGCGCCAAGAGGTGGTGCCACCAGGCGCGCCGACAGAGTGCCTGACGAGCGCGCCCAACCGGTCGGATAGAAATTGGTGAAATTTGTCTACCAAAAACAGCTGTAAAAAACTTCGTTTCTGGGGTCGTGACGCCAAGATTTCAAATTGACGAGAGTGGCTATCGTCGCTCGCTACCTTTTTAACCCGCCCATTCTCTAACCGGCTGCGGTCAGTTCCTTCTCGTGAGCTTCCAGTGCTTCTTGCACGCCCGTAAAGGCGACGTGTGCCTTAAGGAGCGTATGACGGAATGATTCAGGATGCGGCACGCCAAGCAGCCGCAGGCATTCAACAGGGCCATGGTAGAGCACGAGATCTCCTGCGGGATACCATTCCTGTCCCGGCTGCACATTGATTTCGACGCGGTCAAATTGGTCTAATGCCACGCCAGCATCCTCAGCTTGGCGAGTCCCCTTTTGAATTACAATCCGGCGATTGGTAAGCCGGTAGCGTTTCACGGCCCATGGCCTCAGGCTCCAAAAAAATAGCCCGAGCGCGGCGGGAATGCTAGCGAGGGCGACCAGGTTTCCCACAGAGAATGCGCCGCCGCCACCGGCCCGGCAGCCGCGACCAATCATCTGGCCGAGCTTGAACTCAGCGATAGATGGGCTGACCGTCATAATCGTGACTTCGGCCGCCTCAGGCGGGGCGACTCCGGAGATCGCGGTGTTCGTCATAAAGTGAGCCATGCGAGAAGCCTAATCGATTCCCAACAGAGGACGTGCTCTTCCTCAGATGCTATAGCCCATTACGCCAAGAGCAGGTCGAGGAAGAGGGTTAAGGCTACCAATCTGGTCGCAGAATTTGAAGACGCGCCGACCGCGAAATGGACGGGAGTAAAGCTCGACCACGATTGGAGTTTTCCCACTTCCTTGCCGCGGCTACGATCTCTCTCGGGCAGCCGACGCCATTTTCTGTCGTTTGGCCGCTCGTTGATGCCGTAACTTCATCATTTCGGTAGATGTCCGCCGATGGCCGATCGCATCCCACTTGATTCTCTCCATCCCAAGCGAATCTGCCTGATCAAACCCAGTGCCTTTGGCGATATCATCCAGACGTTGCCGGTGCTGGGAATGCTGCGGGCACGGTTTCCGGCAGCCTATATTGCCTGGGTTGCCAAGGCTCCATTGGCTGAGCTGCTCCGTGGGCATCCGCAACTTGATGATGTGATCCCGCTCCCATATCCCCACGGGCTACGGGCGAAAATCGCCGCCTTTCGTCAAACATTGGGTCGACTGCGCAAAGAAAACTTTGATTTGGCTCTCGATTTTCAAGGGCTGTTGCGGAGTGGTTTGATGACGTGGTCCACACGCGCGGCTCGCCGTGTGGGCTCTTCACTCTCCCGCGAATTCTCCCATCTGGCTTACACAGACCGGGTTGATGTCGGTCCGTGGCATCAGCCGGCGCTGGAGACTTTTGTGCCAATCGCCCGTGCTTTGGGTTGTACGGGCCCCCCACCCCCGGCCTTCGTGCATGTCGCCGTCGATGCCGTCGTTTGGTCGAACGCGCGATTGTCACGCCTCCCCCGACCCGTTCTTGCGGTTAATCCCGGCGCTCAATGGATCACCAAGCGCTGGCCGGCAAAGTCGTTTGCTGCGTTGGCTCGACTGGCTGTCCGGCACCATTCTGCCAGTATTGTTATCGTTGGCGGGCCCGGTGAGCGCGAACTCGGGATGCGGGTTGAGCAAGCCATTCGTAGCCAGAAGGGCGATTCGGCACAGCGTGCGGACGCGACAATCGAAAACTTAGCTGGTGAAACGAGCCTGCCGCAACTGGCCGCCGTTTGCCAATATGCCGATGTTTTCCTCTCCGGTGATTCCGGTCCCATGCATTTGGCGGCAGCTTTGAAGACTCCAACTGTGGGAATCTTCACCTGCACAGACGAAGTCCGGTCGGGCCCTCGCGGAGATTTGCCAGATCAGCCACATCGATGTGTTTCTACGAAGGTGGCTTGTGCGGCCAGCTACGTGACCCGCTGCCGGAAACTGGACTGCATGAATGAACTGACCCCAGCCCGCGTATGGCCGGAATTGGATGAGATGCTCCGTGATGTCACATCGCATGGGAATTCTCGGATTGCGGGATAAGCATGAAAAAGCCGGGCAATGGCCACTGTGCGCCAGATTCGCATTTCCGCGGCGCGGCGTGATGGCATAGAATGCGGAAAAGCCTGCCGAGGCGCTGTTAGCGGTTTACCATGACTGCGGCGGCGTTTTGGCCGGAGAATGCCATTCCCATCGAGGCTCCCATGTCCAACAGTTCAGCCAGGAAGACTCCGCCCACGTTGACATCTCCTCAAGGGGCGGGCCTGCGAGATCACCGTCTGCTAATCGTACTGGCAGCGGTGTTACTTCTCGCTGGTTTGGGTACGGCCTTGTACGCGTATTTCTCCGGGGAGAGTTCAACGGACAACGCGCAGCGGTTCGCCATCGATTTCGATGGCGAGCAGACCTACAAATACTTGAAAGAGATCTGCGACATCGGGCCTCGCCGCTCTGGCAGTGAAGGCATGAAGAAGCAGCAAAAGTACATCACAGACTACTTCAAGGGCATTGGACTGGAAGTTATCCGGCAGGAGTTTACGGATCGGCATCCTTTGACAGGCGAGCCCGTTGAATTCGCGAACCTGATTGTTGAACTGCATCCCGAAAAAAAAGATCGCGTCTTGTTGTGTTGCCATTACGACACACGACCATTTCCGGATGAAGATCTGCGCAACCCACAGGGCACATTCATCGGCGCTAATGACGGCGCAAGCGGCGTCGCCCTGCTCATGCAAATGGCTGTCGAACTGAAGAACATCGACACGGCGTACGGTGTGGACCTTATTATGTTTGACGGAGAAGAATTGATTTTCCGTCCGTCAATCGATCGCTACTTCCTGGGCTCGGAGTATTTCGCCAGTGTCTACGCCAAGACCCCTCCGAAGCACAAGTATCACTATGGCATTCTCCTGGACATGATTGGTGATGCCGAGTTACAGATCTACCAAGAACGCAACAGCTTGGCGTATCAGGAGACTGCTCCACTGGTAAATTCTATCTGGCGGACGGCCCGCAGCCTGCGTGTGCTTGAATTCATCAATAAGCCGAAGTATGAGATTCGCGACGACCACTTAGCTCTCAACAACACGGCCAAGATCCCCACGTGTGACCTGATCGACTTTGACTACATCTATTGGCATACCGAAGGAGATGTTCCCTCGCGTTGCTCTGCGGAAAGTTTGGCCAAGGTGGGTTATGTGCTCAAGGTTTGGCTACAGCGGGCCGCGCCAGGTCAACGATTGCCAGGAATCTGAGCAACCGCATCATCGGCTCAGGAGATGCAATCTCTCGCGACATTGACTTGCCCCCTCGGATTCCGAAGCGTTGACGTCCGTACCCATCGCGATCTTCTCCGCCGTGTTGCTGCTAATCTCGACGGTGCTGGTAGCGTTTGACGTGCGCGGCTACAAGCGGCGGCGCATTACGGCGGAAAAGGACGATGGCCGAAAGTCCGCCTGGAAGCGATTCCGCCGTCGCGTGCAAGCGAGCGCTGGAATTGGCGTTGTTGGAATTGTGTTAATGGTCAGCGCGTTTATCAATGTGAGAGAGCATCCGTTGGCGTCTGCGATGTTGTGGTTGTCTGCCATCGTGCTCACGTTTTGGGTGGCCGTGATTGCATTGGTTGACTTGATGGGCAGCCGGCAACAATTGGCCGAACTTCGCCATCAAGAGATGATTCAGACAGCGATCCTGAAGTCAGAGCTCAAGCGAGCACAAGAAGAAGTTCGCGAGCACTCCGAACTGCAAGTCAACGGCAAGCCCACCGCCAATGACGATGCCAGAGAATAAGCCGAATGAAGGTCCGGACAACCGAGCGACCGAAACCATCGAGCTATCGGCGCGGCGTCTCGTGTCGGACTTCGGAACCAGCTCCACAGGGACCTGGGGCGATTTTGATCCCTTTCCAAGCCAGGCGCTGAGCGCTTTTGCTCCGGCGGCTGTGGGGTTTTGCGCGTTAGGACTCCTGGCTTCGGTCTTTGCGTTCTGGTGGCCTGTGTTGGTTATCGCCCCCTTGGCTTTTGGTCCGGGACTGAGCTTTGCCTATCTGTCTTTCTATGATGCTCGCAAACACAATCGGGCCGGCGGTAAGCCCGCTATTATAGCCTGGGTGATGGGGTACTCTGCTGCATTTGTCTGGCATCTGTTCCTTTTCGAGGCGTTGCGGCCTGCTCTGGATCTCTCCTGGCATATCGCAGGCTTTGATCTCGATACCATCTGGCTATTGATTCTATTGGCGATTGGGCTACTGCATGGGCTGTGTCTGCGCACACAATCAGGGGCAAAGATCGCAGTGATCGTGCTGTTGCACTTGGTTGCATTGACCATTACTGCCGTGCTGCTTGCGGAATCCCACCGGCGAGCCAATGCGACCGTTCACGAGAAACGCGCCGGCAGTTTGGCGTTAGGCATTCAGCATTGGCTGAACACCAACCAAGATTTGCGATCTTCCATCCAAACGGGTGGGCTCCAGCATGAATTGCCTGCCAACGCTCACGGTCCGGCCGATCATAATGACGGTGCTTTGTCTCAAGGAAACGCCGCCTGGTCGGCAGTTTGGACGATCATTGGCTTGACCCTGGCAGGGGGAGGCAGCTTGGCGTTTCTCAGTTGGCTTTCTCGGCAGGGGCCACGCGAGTTGTTCCGAGACGCGACCATGGTCGACTGCGGTGCTCACCGCAACTGTATATCTAGCCGAGCCACGGAACGCGAGAAACAGATCGATCCAATCTCTTTCTCGTGTTCGCTTGAGGAAGCTTGTCAGCGTTTGGTGTTGGCTGTCTCTTCGCAGCCTGGATGCAAGATCGAATACCAGCAACCGGGCTATCTCTATGCGACGTTCCGTTCTCGAGTGTTTCGTTTCATCGACGACACGGAATTTCGCATTGATCCACAGGATTGCGTCATCCATTGCCGCAGCGCTTCACGGGTCGGCCGTTCAGATTTCGGAGCCAATCGCCGCCGGATCGAGGCCATCCGGAAAGACTTCGTGGCGAAGTATATGATGCTTGAGCGTTCCTGATCTATGGAAGAAAAACGGGTCGCCATAATGATGGCGACCCGGCTGAATCTAACGGTCCCAAACGAAACTTTCGCGGTCCTGCAAACACACTCGCTAGGAAGCGGATGTTTCTTCTTTGGCGTCGGTTTCAGTGGTTTCTTCCTCTTCCTTCTTCTTTTTCTTCTTCTTCATTGCCAGCTTCGGAACGGCGACCTTGGGCAGGCCAAATGGGCTGTCACCTTCTTCAAAACGATCCATCGTCTTGAGACGAGCGATCCGCTCGCCGCGGGTGAGGACGCTGCGCGATCGAGCCAGTCCGGCACGAATCTTTAAGCTCTTGTCAATCGTCATGACGCAACCAACGATCAGGAATTGAAGGTTTTCCCACGAAACTCCCGGGTGGGGGAATCGCCCATTTTACGAAGATTGGCCTGGACGACAAGACGGGCAGGCGGCCAAAAGCGGGCTGCAAACGCTTCTGAGTGTGCGGTTTACGCTGACCGGCTCATTTCAAAGCTGTTGGCCAGTCGTAGATAGATCTTCACCGCATCATTGAGCTGAGCCACAGAAATCCATTCGTCGCATGTGTGAGCTTGTGAAATGGAGCCGGGCCCAAAGACAACCGAAGGAACACCGGTCGCCCCGATGACAGCGCCGTCTGTTCCAAAGGAGACTCCCATGATCTGGGATTCTCCGTGCACTGTGGCTGCATGACTGCGGACGAACTCCGCCAAATTTTCATTTCCCACATTTTCCAAGGGCCAACCAATCAAGTGTGGCTTCGCATGCGAAAGACCTCCATCCAGCAAGATTGGAGCATGCTGACTTACTTGATCGTTCTCGGATTTTCTTCGAAGAAAATCGTCAACGTAGGCGATGACTTCGTCACGAGCTTCGACCGGGGTTTCGCCGGGAGTGACGCGACGGTCAACCTCAATCACGCATTGATCCGGGACGGTGTTGACGCTTACTCCACCGGAAATCAGTCCCACGCTCGTTGTCGGACGACCGCAGAAGGGATGATTGCGGCCCGTTTGTTGGATGTCCGCATGGTAAGACTCAAGGGCTTCCAACACCGGTCCCATCAGGTAGATCGCGTTTCGTCCGCTGCCGGGGTTTGAACTATGACATGCCTTGCCGTGAGTTGTTATCCTCCATCGAATGGCCCCTTTGTGCGCGACGACGACGTTCATCTCCGTCGGTTCGGCAATAATCGCCACATCCGGTTTCCTGTCGAGCAGATTTGTGAACTCGTTGACTTGCGGAGCATTTGGCTCCCACAACTCAACAAGTTTCCTCGCCCCGCTGTAGCCATACTCTTCATTAACCGTACAGGCGATCACGATGTTGACGGGACGCCGCGACACTTTGACTAACTCGGAGAGCGCCGCCAGCATCGCGGCCATCGATCCCTTGACGTCACAGGCGCCGCGGCCAGAGATACGCTCTGACGTGGCTTGTGGATGAAACGGTTCGATTGTCATCCCGTCCACCGGCACCGTGTCTTGGTGGACTTCCCACAACATGATGGGTGCCTGATCCGGAGCTTCTGTGGCATCCAGTCGGGCGACGATGTTCTCGCGTGAAGGAGCAACAAACTGCCGGGCGAACCGCAGCCCCATGCGTTCAAATTGCTGCTGCAAATAGTCGGTAACGCGATGTTCGAAGAAGATATCTCCGTCTACCGCGCGACCCATTGGATTCACGCTGGGAATGCTCACAAGCTCTCGCAGCGTATCGGTAGCCTGGAGTTTCATGCAGAGTCTCTTCAGCAGGCGGGTTGCTCGGAAGTCCCACGGCGGGTTTGACAGAACGCCATGCGAGGATCATTGTATCGTGACAGCTTGAATTGGCGATCCATGGTGGCTGGCAAATGCCCGGCTATCTCACTCGCTTTCCTCAATCCCATTCAGCCTGCGGTTTATGTCTGCGATCGACGAAACGTTCCAAAGCCTGCGGCAAGCCGATCGTAAGGCATTCATTCCGTTTGTGACCGCAGGCGATCCTGATTTGGAATTCACGGCCGATATCTTGCCGCGACTGGCGGACGCTGGAGCTGCGATTTGTGAGGTGGGCATCCCTTACAGCGATCCCATTGCCGACGGTCCGGTGATTCAGGCGTCTTACACGCGGGCGCTTGATCGCAAGATCAAGCTGAATGAGATCATCGACATGTTGGCCCGTGCCACGCCGCGAACATCGTGCCCGGTGGTCACCATGGTCAGTTATGCCATTGTCCATCGCTACGGAGCAAGGCAGTTTGTGGCTGATGTCAAATCCGCCGGGGTTGCCGGTGCGATTGTTCCTGACCTGCTTGTTGATGAAGCAGAAGAGTTTAAGCAGATTTGCGATGCTGCGGATTTCAGTTTGATTCAACTTGTTTCTCCGGCAACTCCGCGGGATCGCGCAGTCCGTATTGCCGCTAACTCCAGTGGATTTCTGTACTATGTCAGTGTGATGGGCATCACCGGCGAACGCCGCGAACTGCCACCGCAACTGCTAGAAGATGTCTCCTGGTTGCGGAGCAGAGCGCAACTGCCGGTTTGTATCGGTTTTGGAATCAGCACGGCCGAACATGTGCGCCAACTTGCGCCCGTTGCAGATGGGTTGATCGTGGGATCGGCAATTGTGCGCCGCGTTGAGGCGTTGGCGGATCGCCCGCGCGAAGAGTGCTTAGGCCAGCTCTCAGATTACGTTCGGGAGATGGTTGCAGCGTTCGGCTAAGGGAATGACCGTTATTCATTCGTGCGATTCGTTGTTTTCCGCGTCTTAGTCGTGAGCAGTCATGGCTTCCCCAGCCGACAACCCGTTTACGCCAACGGATGTTCCGACCACGGTCCCGATTGAGGTGATCGAAGAGGAAGAACGTAAGTTTGACGAGGTGTCAGCCGACGCCTTGGCGAAATGCTGGTTTTACGCGGGCATCGCCGGAATCCTGCTGTTGGCCGTTTCCGCCGCCATCGCAGTTGGCACATACTTCAAGCTACCATTTCCGCATTTTCTCCCTCGACTGGCAAGCGCGGCGACTGTGGGCGGTTTTGTGGGGGCACCTGCTGTGGCGGCTTTGATGTTCGCTACTGCCGCGTTGAGGCTACGCACGATTCGAGATCAGGAGCAATTTGTGCTGGTGCTTGCCCGGCAGCGCCGAGCCCTAGCTACTACGGCGATTGCTATTATCGCCTGCGTGGCGATCCTGTTTTTTTTGGTGATGCTCAACGTGCACGATGCCCTGCGCGATCTGTGGTGAGGCGTTCGGCGGACTCTGTCGGGATGAAATCATCGCATCGCCGGGAAGTTCTACCGATTAGCGAAACCTCTCCGGCGATGATATCAGTATAATTGCGTAAGATCTCCTCCGGTGATGAAGTGAGAACATTGGCGATTCCGACCTTCTCCCATGGGGATTTGCCGTTTGTTCGCGCCTGCGAGACCGCGGTGTTGCGGAATGCAAATTTCGCGCACTGTGGAAATTCCAACCGGCATTCCCCGGTCGTCTTGTGTTTTCACTGTCCGAGGGATTCGCTGTTCCGCGTGGCCTTCACGGCGCGTTTGAGGGAGAATCGCCATGCAGATCATGGGATTGAGGTTTTTGAAACCTGTCATGTTTTGTTGTTCATCGAAACGGCGTTTTCTTTGCACGATGCTGCTGATCGGCGCAGTGTCGGTCACGGGCTATGTTCTCTGGCCGCGCGCAGACGCGCCGTCAGGCGTGACAATTTCCTCGGGAGACTCAGTCAATGCGTCGCCGGAGATGACATCTGCTGAGGCTTTGGCCGAAGGTTTGAAAATGGTGCAGGCGGCACATGATTCGTTTGATTCTCGCATCAGTGATTACACGGCGACGTTTCACAAGCAAGAACGGGTCGGTGGTGTACTGCTTCCGCAAGAGACTATCTTCGTCAAAATTCGCCAGCAGCCGTTCTCCGTCTATTTACGGCACAGCGCGCCGGAGAATAAGGCAGGCCAAGAAGCCATTTATGTCGATGGCAAGCACGACGGAAAACTCGTCGCCCACGACGGAAACTCCCTGTTAGGCTTGATGACAGTGACGCTTCCGCCCAAGGGGTTTTTGGCCATGCGTGGCAACCGGCATGACATCACCTCCGCCGGTATGAAAAACTTGCTCAGCCAATTGCTCAAGCTGGCCAAAGAGCAGGATGCCAATCTGGCACGTTGTGAGATTCGTTGGATTGAAGATCAATTTGTCGATGACCGGCCGTGCCGATGCTTGGAGATCAACAGTCCGGAACGCTTACGGGGATTTCCCATGGCGATCGCCCGGATTTACTTTGATGAAGAGTACGGTGCGCCTGTCCGGTATGAAGCTTTTGAGTGGCCTGAGGGTGAAGGAGAGCCGCACCTTGTTGAGTTCTATCAGTACACAAATGTGAAGCGCAACGCCGGGCTGAGCGATCTCGATTTTGATCCGGACAACGAAGAATACGATTACAGATGACCGGATATTGGCCCGGCCCGCTGGCGATGATGGCATGCTGGCGGGGTGAGATCGGTTGGAGTTGGATAACTCATCTGCTATTCTTCGCGCATGCCGGCGCGCTGCTTTGCTGGCAGTTTCTCTTGGGACATCTCAGCGAAAGCCGGGCTCCATGTGTGGCATCATCGGATATATCGGACCACGGGATGCCACAGACATCCTGGTAGAGGGTTTGCGCAAGTTGGAGTATCGCGGCTATGACAGCGCGGGGCTAGCCACGCTAGATGAATCCAGCGACCTGCGAATCACCAAAGCCGCCGGCAAGATCAACCAATTGGTCTCCCGGCTTCAGCACGAGCCCACTCCAGGACAGATAGGCGTTGGGCACACTCGCTGGGCGACGCACGGCCCGGCAACGGATATCAACGCACACCCGCATATTGGCGGAGACCAGATTCTGGCCGTTGTTCATAACGGGGTGATTGAGAACTATCGACCGTTGAAGGAACGTCTTGAATCGCAGGGTTACACATTCCATTCGGACACAGACACAGAGACCATTGCCCACCAGATTGCCGCCTGCTTGGAAGAACAATTGCTGACCCGTGCGGCACAAGGTGATGAACCGGACGAGCAGGAGGCGCTGGCAGCGGCCGTGCAAGAAGCGGTGGCCAAGTTTCGCGGCACCTTTGGCCTGGCGGTGCTGTTCCGCGGTCATACGGATACAATCATTGCTGCCCGTCGCGGCAGCCCGCTGGTTGTGGGCGTTGGCGAGGATGAGCATTTTCTGGCATCGGATGCGGCACCTCTGGTGGGGCACACCAAGCAAATTGTCTATCTGGCCGATCATGAGATCGCTGTGATCACTGCGGACTCTCTAAGGGTGATCCACCGTGACCAAGGGCTGATCCAGCACGATGTCGAAGAACTGGAGATCTCAGCTAGCGATGTGGATCGTGGTGGCTATGACCACTACATGCTCAAAGAAATCTTTGAGCAGCCAGAGTCGCTGGAGAACACCATGCGAGGCCGGCTTGATGAAGAACAGGCCACGGCGCACTTTGGCGGTCTCAATCTGACGCCACGGCAACTGCAGACCATCCGCCGGATCTTGATGACGGCTTGTGGCACAAGCTGGCATGCCGGGCTGGTGGGCGAATACTTGCTGGAGGAGTTCGCGCGCATGCCGGTGGAGGTAGAGTACGCCAGCGAATTGCGATATCGGAATCCCCCGCTTGATGATCGAACGCTGTTGTTCGCGATCACGCAGAGTGGCGAGACGGCCGACACACTAGCGGCCCTTAACGAAATCAAACGCAAGGGCCTGCCGACCCTCTCTATCTGCAATGTCGTAGGAAGCAGCATCGCCCAGGAATCGGACGGCGGCATCTACCTGCATGCAGGCCCGGAGATTGGCGTCGCTTCCACCAAGGCGTTTACTTCGCAATGCGTAGCGCTGGTGATGCTTGCGTTGTACTTTGGGCGTCTGCGGCATTTGAGCTACACACAAGGGACTCGGATCATCCAGCAGTTGCGCGAGCTGCCGGACCAAGTTCGGGCAGCTTTGGAATGTAATGAAGCGGTCAAGGACATTGCCGCCAAGTATCACCAATGTGAGAACTTTCTCTATTTGGGGAGACAGTACAACTTCCCGGTTGCTTTGGAAGGTGCCCTTAAGCTCAAGGAAATCAGTTACATTCACGCTGAGGGTTATCCCGCCGCGGAAATGAAGCATGGGCCGATTGCGCTGGTGGATGAAAACACGCCGAGCGTGTTTTTGATTCCGCAAGGTGTGGTCTATGATAAAGTCCTAGCCAACATGGAAGAGATCAAAGCTCGTGGTGGGCCGATCATTGCGGTTGTGTGTGAGGGTGACACGGAAGCCGTGCATTTGGCCGATGACGTGATTCGCATTCCATCGGTGGCGGATTTCTTGCAGCCGATCCTGACAATCGTCCCCCTACAACTGCTGGCGTACCACATCGCCGTCCTTCGCGGATGCGATGTCGATCAGCCGCGCAACTTGGCCAAGAGCGTGACTGTGGAATAGTCACTCGCGCTTCATGGGGAATGCCCCGCCCGCCTGCCGGCGGTGCGCAGTGGGATCTTTGGGCAAGAATCGGCTAGACTCTAAGCCGCAAGTTCATACGCTGCCGTAGGTACATTGCTACGCGCTACACACGTCTTCGCGGCCAGGCTCCTGGCACTTGGTTCCACATATTCTCTTGAGGCACTCTATGAAAACCGCAACCCTACTTGTCGATATTCCTCAGTCAATGCGACTGTTACTGGCGATGTCGCTTATCGTGTTCAGCGTGAATGTCAATCATGCCATGGCACAGGCGGATGCTGAAGATACTGAAACGGTTACTCAGCCTGCTGTGACAACGGCCAATCCGGCCATCTCTGTGGAAGATCTCCAGTTGCGGTTATCTCCGCTGACCGTGGATGAGCTGGCTGTGGAAGCTGACGCTTGGCAAGCATTGCTCCAGGCCAAGATGGCGGAGATTGTAGAGGTTCGTTTGCCGCAGTCGGACCCTTCGGGTGCGCCATCCTCCGCGTCTACCGATGACCTAGTGCAGTTGCAAGCGGACAAGACGGCCCTCGCGGACAGATTGAACGTGGTGATTGGCGAGATGGAAGCCAAAGGCGGTGACGCGGAATCATACAAGAAATACGTGGCAGCATTGCCGGGGCTGGCAGTTGACGTTTTCGACACCGCATCTGTCTGGGCAATGATCAAGGGCTGGATTGTTTCCGAGCAGGGCGGTCAGCGCTGGGGGTGGAACATCGCCAAGTTTTTGCTGATTTTGATTGTGTTTATGTTCGCGGCCCGGATTGTCGCGCGGTTTGTTCGGCACGCGGCGTCACGGTTTGAAAAAGCTTCGCAACTTTGGGTCAAATTCCTGGAGAAATTCACCCGGCAGTTGATGCGGATCATTGGACTGATTGTGGCCTTGGCCGCCTTGGAGGTGAATATTTCTCCGTTGCTGGCTGCCGTGGGTGCGGCCGGATTTGTGATCGCTTTCGCGCTGCAGGGAACGCTCAGCAACTTGGCCAGCGGATTGTTGATCCTTGCGTACCGTCCCTTTGACGTAGGTGACGTGATTGAGGCAGCCGGCATCTCGGGAATCGTTGATTCTGTCTCCTTGTTCACAACTCACGTGCGGACGTTCGACAACAAGGTGATGATTGTGCCCAACAATGATATTTGGGGAGGAACCATCACCAATGCGACAGCCAGCGATACACGTCGCGTCGATATGACGTTTGGTATCGGCTATGACGATGACATCGAGAAAGCCAAAAACATCTTGGAGAAGCTGATCTCCAATCACGAGTTGGTGCTCAAAGATCCTGCACCAGTCGTTCATCTGCACGAGCTCGCCGATTCTTCGGTCAATTTCATTTGTCGTCCCTGGACTAAGACCGGCGATTACTGGACGGTCTATTGGGACATCACTCGGGCAGTCAAAGAAGAGTTCGACGCTGCCAGCATCTCGATTCCGTACCCGCAACAGGATGTACACATCCACCAAAGCCTGCCGGCGGCGGAGGGGTAAGGTACCGAGTGTGCGCGTCGAGTTATTGGTTATCGACAGCCTGCTAACTGGACGGCTTGAAGATCACCACACTCAACGGCGGCAGCGTGATGCTCATACTGGCGGGGCGACCGTGGTGCGGTTTCCCAATGGCCTCCGCGCCGCCGCTATTTCCCAGGTTGCTGCCGCCATATAGGCCAGCATCAGAGTTGAAGACTTCCTGATACCAACCGGCCCTCGGCAGGCCGAGTTGGTAATCTTCCCGGGGTACAGGCGTCAGGTTCAAGCAAACGGCCAAGGCTTCCTGGCCATCGCCTGTCTGCCGCAGATAGGTGAGCGTGCTGTCTTCGGACGAGTTGCAATCGATCCACTCAAACCCACTGTCGTCAAGATCGTGCTTATGCAAGGCGGGCTCCGTGACCAGCAGCCGGTTCAAATCGGCCACCATCTGCTGCAAGCCCTGGTGCGAGTCCCATTGCAACAAGTGCCAGTCAAGCGATTGATCGTAGTTCCACTCGTCCCATTGGCCGAACTCGCCTCCCTGAAAGAGCAGCTTCTTGCCGGGATGCGTCCACATGTAAGACAGCAGCAACCGCAAATTGGCGAATTGCTGCCATCTGTCGCCGGGCATTTTGGACAGCAATGATGCCTTGCCGTGGACGACCTCGTCATGTGAGAACGGAAGCACGAAGTTCTCATGGAAGGCGTAGATCAAACTGAACGTCAGCTGATTGTGATGAAACTTGCGATGCACGGGCTCATGCTGGAAATATTCCAGGGTGTCGTTCATCCAACCCATATTCCACTTGAGCGAAAACCCCAGTCCGCCCAAATATGTGGGGCGAGAAACGCCCGGCCACGCGGTTGATTCCTCGGCAATGGTCAGCACGCCTGGGTGGCGAGTATGAAGCTGCTCATTAAACATCTTGAGGAACTCGATAGCCGCCAGGTTTTCTCTTCCGCCGAGTTCATTGGGGACCCAGTCGCCGTCCTCTCGGCTGTAATCCAGGTACAGCATACTGGCCACCGCGTCCACGCGCAGACCGTCGATGTGATATTGATCGATCCAGAATAGAGCGTTGGCGATGAGAAAGTTTCGCACCTCATGCCGGCTGTAGTTGAAGATCAGCGTGCCCCAATCTTTGTGTTCCGCCTGGCGCGGGTCAGCATGCTCATAGAGACACGTTCCGTCAAACTGGGCCAGCCCGTGGGCATCGCGGGGAAAGTGGGCCGGGGTCCAATCCAGAATCACGCCAATCCCATGTTGATGGCAATGATCCACCAGATACTTGAAATCTTCCGGACTGCCGTGCCGTGAGGTAGGGGCAAAGTACCCTACCGTCTGGTAGCCCCAACTTCCTGAGAACGGGTGCTCGCAAACCGGCAAAAGCTCGATATGTGTGAAACGCAGCCGGGTGACATACTCGACAAGCTGATGGGCAAGCTCGCGATAGGAAAGCCATTGACCGTGCTCGTCACGTCGCCAGCTACCCAAATGCACTTCATACACGCTGATTGGCTTATCAAGCGCTTGCCGGGCTTCGCGCTCCGCCAGCCAGTATTCATCGTTCCAAGTGTACTGGTTCAAGTCCGCGACCACGGACGCCGTTCGCGGCGGCAGTTCGGCGGCAAAACCATACGGGTCGCTCTTCTCCAGGTTTTCACCAACAGATGTGCGAAGTGAGAACTTGTACAGCGCACCCGCGTCCAACCCCGGCACAAACAACTCCCAAAATCCGGAAGGGATGTGCTTTCGCAGTGGATGCCTGCGCCGATCCCAGCCGTTGAAGTCTCCAATGACGCTGACCGATTCGGCGTTGGGCGCCCAGGTGGCGAAATTCACACCGTGTACGCCGTCAATCTCGCGGACGTGGGCTCCCAACCGCAGATAGGACTCCCAATGTTGCCCTTCACCGAGCAGGTGCAGATCGAAGTCGGTGAGGAGAGGCGGGAAAGCGTAGGGGTCGTGGTGTTCCCTGCGATGCCCGTTAGCGTCTTCTGAGACAAGGCGATATCGCGGCGTGGAGTTGCCTCTGACTGTTCGTCCAAGCTTGTCTGGCGTGGAGTTGGACATTTGTTGGCCACTTAGGTGGACTGATTCGAAAACACCTGCAGGATGAATCCGTCGCATCGGCAACATTTGCACACGTGTGCACTCGCCAAGCGAATCCCTATTGCGGTTTGCTCGGTCAACCGTTTCCCAAAGCTCGCGCCCGGTGGGGTTTTTGTTTGACACGGCATCCACATCGATCCGTTCACTGGTCAGCCACATTCGGGTGGCAGTTGGATCATACGCGGTGACCGAGAGGGCGACTTGACCTTTCACGGAAACTGGATGTGGGCCCAAGATCGCCGCGGGATTCTCATGTCGTCCCTGCACCAAGCGTGTGAGATCGGCCAGGTTGGCATGTGTCCGCATTGTCGCGATGTCCGGCTCATTGTGATCGATGCTCGCTACCTCGTCTACCGCCACGCACGGTCAAGCAAGCGAGCTGTACTCCTGCGGTTGCCAATAGCACGCAGCGTCTTATTCGCAGACCAGCCGGCGTTGGCGAGACTTTCCGGCGGCGGCAACATTCCCAATCCAATGTCCGGCCGTTTTGACTGCGCGACGCCACAACGGCAGGCGGCGGTTGGACTCAGCTTGCCGCAGAGGTTGGTGTTCTTGGTGAGTGTTGCGACGGACGTGACGAATGGCCGCCGGCGTTCGGCACTCGATCCCGTGGATAGTGGCCGCCCGGTCAAGTCGCTTCCACAAGTCCGCGTTCTTGACCGGCGTCATGCGTCCGTACGACTCCCACATCCAACCTTGCGACCGCCATTGCTGTAGCCCGTACGTCAGCCCACGATAGATGTACCGGCTTCGCGTGACCAAGGCGATTTTTGCCGGGCGGTCCAGTGCTTCAAGGCCACGGACAATGGCCAGCAACTGCAGGCGTTCCCCGCGGATCTCGGGCTCGATCTCATCAGCGTCGATGGCTTGCCGGCCGTCAACGGATCGCAACACAAAGCGCCAGGCGCCCTGGTCGTCGTCCGTTTCCGACCACAAAACGTAGTCGTAGCGGGTAGACACGGTGTTCTCTGGCGAAAGAGGGAGGGAAGGCTTTCGTCATCACCAAATCGCGATCAAACGACCGCGCGCTTGGCGAACTGACACCGGCAATACTCATCGACTCACAACACAACGGCTCTTCCGTTTCTTCCCATGGTGAACGAAGGCGCCGAGAGTATCGATTGCGACGGAGCGGACGCTTCCGAACTCGCTGCGCTCCCATAATGCGAGAAATGCGTTAAGCTTGCAGCTTACTCATCCTCGGACTTGCAGTTTTCACTTGAAAACGGCAAGGTCATGGCCATCCCAAGCTTGAGATCTGCCGCATCATCGTGGAAGACCGCGCTATCATTCTTGTCACGTTGTTGGGCTTGGGTATTGTCGCCCAATGGTTCGCCTGGCGTGTGCGGATTCCTTCAATCTTGCCGCTCTTGGTTTTCGGTTTTGGTGTCGGAAATCTCGGGATTTTGGGGGTCGAGACGGACGACCTCTTTGGGGAAGAGTTGCTGTTTTCCGTCGTGTCACTCTCCGTGGGGGTGATTCTGTTTGAGGGCGGGCTAAGCCTCAAGTTTAATGAGCTTCACGATACGGCTCAGGCAGTTTTCCGGCTCGTCACGCTTGGTGTATTGGTCACGTGGGGCCTGACAACGGTTGCCGCTTGGTGGATTCTCAATTTCACCTGGCCGATGGCGGCGCTCTTGGGGGCGATCTTGGTTGTCTCTGGCCCAACCGTGATTGTCCCGATTCTCCGGCAGGTGCAGCCTACGCGGAGGTTTGGCGGGGCGGCGAAGTGGGAAGGCATTGTCAATGATCCTGTTGGCGCTGTTCTCGCCGTGCTGGTATTTCAGGCGGTGCTCGCCGGCGAGGCGACGTCTTTTCTGCCTGAGGCCCTTAAGTTACTGGGACTGGCCATCGTGGTCGGTCTGGTGGCAGGCGTGGCGGTCTTTCTGCTCATCTTGGAACTGCTGAGGCGGCATTGGATCCCGGATTATTTGCAGAATGGATTTATCTTGGCGATGGTCGTCATTTCGTTCGCCATCTCCAACTTACTGGCCCACGAAAGCGGTCTGATTGCCGTGACGCTCTTGGGCATCTTGCTGGCTAATCAGAAAACGGTCAGCATCCGCCATATCATTGAATTCAAAGAGAACCTAAGGACGCTCTTGATCTCTTCGTTGTTCATTGTGCTGTCTTCTCGATTGTCCTTGGCTGACCTCACGTCCGTTGGCGCCCCAGGTGTTGCATTCCTGGCCGTGCTGCTTGTTGTCGTTCGACCAGTTACGGTCGCTATCTCGACATTTCGTACCAAGCTCACCGGGCGGGAGCGAATTGTGTTGGGATGGCTGGCTCCGCGAGGAATTGTGGCCGCGGCCGTGAGTTCGTTGTTCGCAATCGAGCTCATTCAGTCTGCGGATGTTTCCCCAATGACAAAACAACAGGCGGAATTACTGGCCCCGGTTGTGTTTTTGGTCATTGTGGGAACCGTTGCTGTTTATGGACTGACGGTTGGTCCGCTAGCTCGCTGGCTGCACCTGGCCGCTCCTAATCCCCAGGGCATCATTTTTGCCGGGGCCGGACCCTTTGTGCGCCAATTGGCGAAAACGGTCCAAGCTGAAGAATTTCCCGTCTTGCTCGTAGATACCAATTATCGGAATCTCTCGGCTGCGCGGATGCTGGGATTGCCAACTTGTGACGCCAGCATTCTTTCGGAATATGTCTTGGAAGAAGTTGAATTGAGCGGGATTGGTCGGTTGCTCGCCATGACTCAAAATGATGAAGTTAACTCGTTGGCCGGTCGTGAATTCATCGAACAGTTTGGCCGAGCGGGCGTTTACCAGGTCTCGCCAGAAGCCAGCAACACAGAGCGGCGCGAGAAGATTTCACAACACCACCAGGCGCGCCTGCTTTTTGCCCCAGACATCACAGTCAATGAGCTGAATGCTTGCGTTGCTGAGGGAGGGACGATCAAGAAGACCAAGTTGACCGAAGAGTTTGGCCTAGATGATTTTCGTGAGATGTATGGCAAGCAGGCGTTGATGCTATGCGTGTTAGACGGAAATTCACTGCTGATCAACACCATCGATCAACCGTTGAAGCCAAAGGTGGGGCAAACGCTGATCTGTCTCGTTCAGAGCAAGCCGGAAGTTAACGAAGCTGCACAATCAGAAGTAAACAACAAGGACCAGCCCGCAACCTGAACAGCGCTGCAATTGGCATCGATCTCTTGCGGCGGCATAGAACCTCCGTGTTTCATTTCTGCCAAGGCACACAGCATCCTTAATGATTTAGGAGCGTTGAATTTGTCCCACGCCTTTCCGTGTTATTTGATTGAGAAATCCGAGGCAGGCGTTTCTGCGAGTCTGACTGAACGCACCATTGATGATTTGCCGCCAGGCGACACGTTGATTCAGGTTGGGTATTCCTCATTGAACTATAAGGATGCGCTTGCGGTCCAGGGTCACCCCGGCGTGGTCAGCAAGTTTCCCCATGTGCCAGGAATTGACGCGGCCGGTGTTGTCGAGTCGTGCTCGTCCGGCATTTTTCAACCAGGTGATGAAGTTATTGTCACTGGCTATGGATTGGGTGATGAAGATTGGGGCGGTTACGCCGGCTACATCCGCGTTCCGGCGGAATGGGTGGTTTCATTGCCGGTTGGGCTTTCTCTCTTTGAGTCCATGATCTATGGCACGGCAGGGTTCACCGCTGCCCGCGGAGTGGATCACCTACGGCACAACGGTGTAATGCCAGATTGCGGAGAGATTGTCGTCACCGGTGCAACTGGTGGTGTTGGATCGCTCGCCGTGACCATCCTGGCGCACCTGGGATATGACGTGGTTGCTGTCACCGGGAAGACCGAATCGCACGATTTCTTGCGGGAATTGGGCGCAAAGCGAATCATCAGCCGCGAGGAAGTTAATGACACTTCTAACTCTCTCCTGTTGAAAGGGAAGTGGGCTGGCGCAGTGGATACGGTAGGCGGGAATATCTTGGCAACCATCATTCGTTCCGCAAAACAGCATGCGACGGTTACCTGCTGCGGATTGGTGGCCGGCGCGGAGTTTGCCGCCACTGTGTACCCGTTCATTCTTCGTGGAGTTCGCCTGGTGGGTATTGATTCCGATCAATGCCCGATGCTCAAACGGCGAGAACTGTGGTCGCACATGGCGTCCGACTGGCGACCACCACAGCTAGAATCGTTGGCGCGAACCGTGACGCTAGACGGCTTGCCTGCGGAAGTTCAACGCATACTCAAAGGTGGCATCACGGGGCGGGTTGTGGTCCAGCCAGTCCGGGACTGATGGCTCATCCGCCAGGGACAATCTCGCCGGCTTCCAGCTTGAGCTTCCATTGCTGGGCTCCCCGCATTCGTGCGCTGCGCACGGCTTCTGGACGATAGTTGATGTTGGTAATCCCCGTGATCTCACGGAGGTTCCAAGCTGCCAAAACCCGGAAATCGAGATCGTCGTGCGACAAGTATTCGACCAACTTTGCCGCATGTCCGCCGTCTTGCAATTCTGTCGCCGTATATCCCCAAAGCATTCGATACAGTTCCGGAGCGTATTCCCGCCGTTGCGATTCCAGAGCGATATTGACCAGTGCGGCGGACTGCGGGTTACGGACGACAGCCTGTCGCAAACTGGGGATTTGTTGATTCCAAAATGCCCGAAATTCCGTGTCGTTGAGCGCGGCGAGGATCGCGCCAAAGTCATCGGCGGCTGCCAGTGAGCGTGTCGCCAAAGCGCGAACTTCAATGCGGTTGCTCGTCAGTTGTTCCAGTAACGCCTGGCGAATTCTCGTCGCCAATTCACCGCGGAGATACTCGTCCACGCGACCAGCTGCTTGGGCCGCCAACGGCGTCAAGCTCAGCGACGTAGCCCATTCCGGCGGTACAGTGTTGATGACAATGGCATCCGTCGCATTTGCCGGTTGAGCCCAGCGGGTTCCGGTGGCCAGTTCCCAGCGACCGCCGCGGGCGAATGACTCCCAGATGGTCTGGCCGGAAGTGGCATCGACAACCAACTCGACTGGACACGCGGACTCATGCGGCAAAGCGCCGTCACTACGGATCTTGCGGGCATCAACGGCAAGCGTCGAGCCCGGCTCGAGAAATGTGAGGGCATACTCCAATTCACCGGTTCGCAGCCGTATCCGCGTGCCAACTGCGCCGACCGTGCCAATCAACAATCGTCCCTGCTTCAAGTGAATCCGCGGCAACTCCGTTTCGGATTGCGTGGTTTCAAATTCAAAATGCGTTTCACCGACTGCTTGAACGGTGACGCCTTCGCCCAGGCTGATCACATTGCGGAAATCCGGCAGCGAGATCAATGGTTCGCCTGTGGAAACGTTGTCGAGTTGGGCCAGTCGACTAAGGGACGGCGGCTCTCCGCCAAACCGCAGCAGAACGGAGTCGGTCGACGTCAGTTGGCCGACAACCTGGGGTGATGCAACTGGCGGCGTCACATCAGGAGGCAAGTTGGGATCAACACCATCACCCATCCCCGTATTGGCGTTCGGGGGAAGATCGCTCGCCGTTTTGCCTTCGTCTGAAGCGTTTCCAGCAGCAGCGTCCCCTGTATTATCCGCAACAAGATTGTCTGTTTCATTGCCAGCGGTTGTGCCACCGTCAGAACCGATATCCGTGTCCGTAGAATCGCCTTGATCTGGCAGCGGCGGCATTGCTGCGTCGGTTTCATCATTGGCATCGACTGCTGTTTCTCGGTTTCCCAGCGTATTTGCATCAGCGGGCTGTTTCAGCTCTCCGGCTGTATTTCCTGGACTGGAGTTGTCAATGGCTCCCTTTGCCACGTCCTCTGCGGGCGTTTGGTCGGTGTTCTT